>JBDHFX010000001.1:0-58165 GCA_039590215.1 Gemmatimonadota bacterium
AAGCATCCCGAGCGACGCGGCGGCGATGCCCTTGCCAAGCGAGGACACGACCCCTCCGGTCACGAAGACGTATTTCGTGGGGTCGCGATCGGGCATCAGCGCACCAGCGTTCTTCGGTCCAGGTAAATTATGAATTTAAGGCGAGATGCGCTCCGCGTCGAGATGTTGCAGCACGGCCTCCACGCGGCGGAGATCAGCCGGTGTGTCCACGCCGATCGCCACCGTCTCGACTTCGACGCACTGAATCACCAGCCCCAGCTCGAGGGCACGGAGCTGCTCGAGACGCTCGGCTGATTCCGATTTCGATGGTGGCGCAGCCACAAAGCGATCGAAGGCGCTCCGTCGATAGGCGTAAAGACCGATGTGAACGCGTGACGCCTCGCCGTCCGATACCGGCGCACGCTGGAAACTGAGCGCTTCCCCATCTTCGCGGATGACCGCTTTCACGAGATCCGGATTGTCGGCGCTCTCGTCGTCTCGGAATGACCGCACCAGAGTTGCGATATCGACTTCGGGATCGGAATCAAGTGCGAGAACGGCAGCATCGATCGCGGTCGGTTCGAGGAGCGGCTCGTCCCCCTGCACATTGACGATGACGGTGGCCCTGCCGGCTTTTGGATCCAGCTCAAGCAATTGCGCGATACGGTCGCTGCCCGAAGTCGCCGGGCGCTCACTGATCACGGCCTTGGCTCCAGTCGTTTCAGCCGCAGCCGCGATGGCCGCACTGTCGGTGATCACCATCACCTCGTCTACCGTTTCGGCCCGGCCGGCTAATTCTGCCACCCACACGATCATCGGTCGGCCCAAAATCTGGGCCAAGGGTTTACCAGGAAACCGCCTGGCCGCGTAGCGAGCTGGGATCGCCGCTAGAACCAAGGCGAGATCATGCCGTAGAACTTCCATTCCTCCGAGTCGACGCCGTAGGCTACAAACGCGCCCAGATACTTGACCGGCCCGTGGAACGCCACACCTCCCCCAATCCCAACGTTTGAGTTGAACGAACCGCCGGGAAACCAGGCATCTCCGATATCGAACAAACCGACCGCGTAGAAGTGCTGAAAGCGCTCTATTGGACTCGGCAAAGCCAGGTGGTAACGCACGTTGGCGATGAGCATCCGGTCGCCGGTCAACTGCTCGGAGATGGCCGAGGTGCCAACCACCGTCCGGCGACCGCCGAGGCTATAAAGAAACTGCGGTTCCAGGCTATCGCCACCACCCAATCGTCCACCTGCGACCACGCGCATCGCTGCGAACGACTCTCCGTTGGTCGGCAGGTACCCGCGCGCCTCCGCCTGCGCCCAATCGAACTCGAAATCGCCACCAAACCCCCAGTGATCGTATTGCACGTCGGCGTACACGCCACGCGTCGCGAACCGGGAGGAGTTGCGCGCATCAAACGTGAGCCGAGTGCCCAACGCCCGGCCCTCCCCTGGTGTGATCGGCGGATTTATCCGCCAGTCCTCATCGCCACCGAAGAACGCGAATGGATTTTCGCTTTCGAGACTGTCGAAGTCATCGTCGCGCCAGCGAACACCAAGGCGCACCTTGGGAGATGGCGACATCGATGCCCACGCTTCATAACCCTCCCGCTCGAAGTACAACCGGTCGTCATCGGCAAGAAACAGTGACCGCAATGAGTTGCCCAGGTCAGACCGATGCCACCGTTGGCTGGTATCGGTAATCGAGTAGGTCCGCACACCGATCTCAGCACCTTCACTCAGCTCGCGGGCGAGCTCGACGTCCCAACCAACGTCGCTACGAGCGGTGCGAAGCACCGGCCCGCCGGAGAGCCTGGTGCGCGGCCACTCAGGTCGCTGCCTGAGCCCAACCGCAAGACTAAACGCCAAACCGTTGACGCCGGTGTAGTTATGTGGAACAAAGCCCAAAAAACCCTTGGGTTCGATCGGAAAGGGCCGCTGTGGCTTGACGTAGGCTATCCGGAGGTTGCCGTCGAGATCGGTGACGACCTCGAGTGGCGCATCGCGCACCCACTCCTCGCCATCCCGGATCGTCGCCAGCGTCGTCCCGGAGAACGTGCCGGCGAACACCGTCAGCCGACCTTCGACCACCGCTCCGGGTCGCACGTAGACCTGACTATCGATCGCGGTCACATCTCCGGTCACCCGTCCCTCGAGAATCACCGTGCCGCCGACCTGAACGATCGCGCTTTCGCGGGCCAACCCACGCGGGACAAAAACGCTATCGGCGATCGAGACAGGATCGATACCGCTCAGAGTCGCGTCAATGCGTTCACGGATCGCTGTCGGGATTTCAGGATCGACCTTGATAACCGGCTGCTGCGCCACCGCAGACGAGGCGGTCGCCACCAACCCCAAGCCCAAGGCCATTACAGTACGTCGCCGCGATCTCACGCGCGGGGGTGATACCGGCGATGCTCGGCCCTTAGATACGGGGAGTCGACCTGCGTGTAAATCTGAGTCGTCGTTATGTCAGCGTGACCAAGCATCTCCTGAACCGCCCTCAAGTCGGCGCCTCGATCGAGTAAATGGGTGGCAAAGGTATGGCGAAACGTGTGCGGCGTAACATTCTTGTTGATTCCTGCCCGCCGAACGTACCGCCGAACGATCTTCCATGCGCCCATCCGCGACAACGGGCGACCGCGGAAGTTCAGAAACAAGACGCCCTGCGTCTCGGCGCCCTTTAGCGAAGCCCGCTCATCTTCGACGTATTCGACTACAGTTTCGATCGCACGCCTTCCAATCGGCACCACACGCACTTTCTCACCCTTGGGACCCGCCAACTCGACGTCGACGCTCGCATCCCGCCGTCGCACCCGGCGTTGGATGGGAACGAGTCGGACGGTGCGCTCCGTCCAGTCGAATTCCTCGAGTTGGACAGCGATCAGCTCGGAGATCCGAACTCCGGTTCCATAGAGAAACTCGAGCATCGCCCGATCGCGCAGCGGGAAGGGTTCGTCGCCCCCCACCGCGTCGATAATCCGCTCGACCTCCTCCAGGCTCAGCACGGTCGGCAGCCGCTGACCGCGCCGGGGGGCATCGATCGCTTCGGTTGGATCCGTTGCCGCGCTGTCTTCCCCAGCCAGGAAGCTATAGAACCCGCGCAGCGCGGTCAGTCTGCGCGCCACCGTAGATGCCTTCATGTGTTGGCGCTCGAGCTCGCTCAAATAGGCTCGAACCGTGTCTCGTTGTTGAGGATCCCCCCCAGTTTCTGACGCGAACGACTGATAGCGTTCGATGTCAGCCCGGTACGCGTCGATGGTGCGCTTCGCCAAACCCTTCTCGAGCAGCAGGAACTCCGCGTATCGCTCAAGAGCACGCTTCATACTATAGGAACGGGTTCGTCTCCCGTTCGTGGCCGATTGTCGTAGGGCCCATGTGGCCCGAGTAAACCTCGGTGTCGTCCGGAAGCGGCAGGAGCTTTTTCTTGATATTCTCGACCAGCAAATCGTAGGAGCCGCCCGGGAAGTCGGTTCGGCCGATCGAGCCAGCAAACAACGCGTCGCCGGTGAATACGACACCGTCGTCGACAAAATGATAGCACACGCTTCCCGGCGCGTGCCCTGGTGTATGGTAGATTCTTAGTTCGTGGCCAAGCAGGTTGAGCTCGTCACCCTCCGCCACATCGAGCGTTTCGACCGGTGCCGTGACCGGCATGCCCGTCAGTGCAGAAAGATTCTCCTCGGCGCTAGTCAGCATCGGTCGCGCTTCCGGATGTAAGTAGACCGGGGCTCCTGTCGCGGCTACCACATCCGATAGTGCCGCGATGTGATCGGCGTGCGCATGAGTCTGCAGAATCGCTGTCAAGGTCAACTCATGCCTGTCGAGTTCCCCCAGCAGGCGGCGTGCCTCGGCGCAAGCATCGACCAACAACGCCTCGCCCGGGGCTGCTTCCCACACTAAGTAGGCGTTGGACTGAAACGGTCCAACCGCGTGCTGGCGAACGGTCAACATGTTTGATCAGCTTCGGTGTATTGCAGACGCCTCCGATCGAGCGCTCGCATGGCGGCGCCTGCCACGACTGGGTCGCTGTCGGCCGCCGCGCGCTCCAGTGCAGAAACTGAGCCGAGTCCGGTGTTCCCGGCCAAGATCGCCGCGTTCCGCACCAAACCCCGACACCGGGTTCGCTCAATCGCGGTGTCTCCAAAGCGGCTCACAAAGTCGCCCTCGGTCATCCCGAGCACACCATCGAGATCGGTTGGCCATGCTTCGTGACGTGGTTCGAAACGCGGCTCGTCGGCGACCGGACCACCATGATTCCAGGGACATACATCTTGACAGACGTCACAACCGAAGAGCCAGTTGCCGAGTCCCTCTTCTTCTTCAGCAGACAGCTCATTCCGGTGTTCGATCGTCTGATACGCGATGCAGCTCGCCGAGTCGAGCACATAGGGCTCGATGAGCGCGCCGGTCGGGCAAGCTTCGAGACAACGCGTACAGGTGCCGCAGTGATCAATCCCAGACGTGTCGGGTACGAGCGCGGCTGTGACCAGCAACTCTCCCAGAAACAAGAACGACCCCAAGTCAACATTGATCAGATTGGTGTTCTTGCCGCGCCAACCTAAACCCGCGCGCTCAGCCCAATACTTATCCATGACCGGTGCCGAGTCAGTGAACGCCCGGCCGTCGAAGCTCGCGTCAAGCGTTCTACCGTGTTCCAGCAGCGCATGGAGCTTGTCTTTGAGAACTCGATGGTAGTCCTCCCCCCACGCGTAGGTAGCCACAGCGACGCCGTCCGGCTGAGGCCCACTACCCGATTGTCGATACAACAAGCCAACGCACACAACCGAACGACACCCGGGCACCAGCTCACGCGGATCGACCCGCTTCTCGAAGTAGTTGGCCATCCAATCCATGCTTGCGTGATGACCACGATTCAGCCAGTCGGCGAGACGAGAGGCGTCGCTGACACGATCGGCGGCAGCGACGCCCACGACATCGAAACCCAGATCCAGCGCGTGGGATTTGACCGCTGAGGTCAACGCCTCGGGTGTCACTCGAGCGCCGCCTTCACTCGCTCGGCGAGTGCGATCGAGAACCCAGGAATCTTGGCGATCTCATCGGCGGGCGAGTGGCGTAATCGGTCGACCGACTGAAAGTGGTGCAGCAAGGTGGCTCGCCGCTTGGGACCAATTCCGGGGATGTCGTCGAGCTCGCTTCTGATCAGGCGCCGGTTGTGAAGCTTGCGGTGATACGAGACCGCAAACCGGTGAGCCTCGTTGCGAATATGTTGCATCGTCTGCAGTCCTCGCGATCGACGTGGTAACCACACCGGCTCTTTGCGCTCGGGCAGGTATATCTCTTCTTCGCGCTTCGCCAGACCAGCGATGTCCAGGTCAGGCAGTGCGCCGAACTCTTCCAGCACCGCGCGGGCGGCGTTGAGCTGTCCCTTCCCGCCATCGATCAACAACAGATCGGGCAACGGCTCGTCGTGGTCCAGAAGACCGCGAAAGTATCGCTCAACCACCTCCGCCATCATCGCGAAATCGTCCTGTCCCTCCGCGTACTTCACACGGAAGCGGCGGTAGCCGGCTTTTCGAGGCGCGCCATTCAGGAACGTCACCACCGACCCGACGCTGTCTTCACCTTGGATCGTCGAGATATCCACACAAGCGATCCGGCGTGGCGTCCGTGCCAACGCGAGGCTGTCCTTCAATTCCACTACCGCCTCCGACGCCCGCTCCGTCTCGTTTTGCTCTCTGAGCCGGCGCTCCTCGAGCTGATAACGCGCGTTTCGCGCCGCCAGCTTGACTTGCTTCGCCTTCTCACCGCGTTGCGGCACGTGGATCTCGACGACGTGGCCTGCCTGTTGCTGGATCGCAGTCTCGACTAGCGACCGATCGTCGAAGTCAAATGGCGCCAATAACTGCGGCGGGAAACGATCAGCTCGCAAATAGTACCGGGTAAGAAACAACGACAGTGCCTCGCCATCGCTGGCGTCGGCAACATTCCCCAGGACGTGGTGCTCCTTTCCCATCACCCGCCCATCGCGCACCCGGAGAATTACGCCGCACGCTTCATTCTGATCACGGGCCAGGCCGACCATGTCGCGATCGTCACCCGACAGGCCCGACACACGCTGGCGCTCACTGATTTCCTCCATTGCGTCGAGCTGACGCCGATATCCGGCCGCACGTTCGAACTGCAATCGCTCGGCGGCCTTCAACATGCGCGCTTCCAGTCGGCTTGAAGCGGCTCGCGTGTCACCCTCGAGAAACGCGACGACGTCATCGATCATCGACCTATACTCACTCTTCGACACGTATTCGACACACGGCGCGTCGCAGCGATCGATGTGGTAGTCGAGGCAAGCTCTGGCTGGCCGCTCACGAAGCAGGTCGTAACGACACGAGCGTACCGGGAAGAGCTCTTTTACGAATGCCAGGTTGCGCCTCAGCAGCTTCACGTGCGCGTAGGGTCCAAAGTATCTGCCGCCATCATCGACGACGCGGCGCGTCACGAACACCCGGGGAAAGTCCTCCTGCAATGTCACCTTGATGTACGGATACGATTTGTCGTCCCGCAGAAGGATATTGAAGCGTGGGTTATGCTCCTTTATAAGGTTCGATTCGAGAAGCAGAGCCTCTACTTCGCTGTCGGTAACCAAGTAATCCAAGTCAGCTGCATGACGCATGAGCACGCGCGTTTTGTCGGGGAGTGCTTCTGGGGGCTGCAAATAGGACCGGACGCGACCGCGTAGATCGGCCGCCTTGCCGACATAAAGGACCGTACCGTCCTTATCCTTGAACAGGTACGCCCCAGGCTTGCGGGGCAAACGGGCGACCTTCTCGCTTATCCGATTCATCACCTACCAAAGGTACGCCCGCTGCGAGACAAGACCGAGAACGATCAAGCCTCCTGAAGCACTGGCCCCTCTGCCAGATAGATGACTTGCGAGTCGCGACCGATCTCGGTCGTATCGGCTGGATTCACAACGTGGTCACCCGTCTCCGGGTTTCTGAGGCCGATCACCAATGCGCCAGAGGATTGCTTGATCCGCCGAACGACGTCGCCAAACGATGCCGGGACCGGGATATCGGCGGGAAGCGAGGCGACGAAAATGCTGTGGGCACCAATCGTCGCAACCTGGCTCATGATCGACGCGGTCCCCGGCATCGACACGGCGTGGGACAGGAGTGAGAAACCCAGCCGAGTCGTCTCGATCACTTCGTCGGCACCGGCCGACATGGCGTGACCGACGTTTTCGCTATCGAGGATCTCAGCTGCGATGTATACCGGTTTGCGCCGCGGGTGAGAGTTCTGGCGGGCTGCCAGATATGATCGAATCGTAAATGCTGTCAGGATCGTCACAGCATCCGCTTGTTGTGGCAGCACACCCCGCCGAGCCACCAGCAGCGCTGCTCGCGCGTGCGTCAGGCGCGCCTTGTCGAGCTCGCTCTCCTTCGTCGGGTCGCCGTTCACCCAAGCAAAATCGGGCGGCAGGTCTTCTGGCCTAATGCCCTCGCTGAACACTACCAGCGCGATCTGCGAGGGGTCGAACTCCTGTCGCAGCGAGTCTAGCAGAACTCGGGCGCCAGTATCGTAACCACAGATAACGACATGACCGCTGTAATCGCTCACTCGAAACTGCTCCCTCCGAATCCTCAGCACAACACCCACCAAAGTGTTGCCAACGATGCCCGCAAACAAGGCTAGGTTGAAGAGCCCACCGACCATCAGCACCCCACCGATCATGCGACCCAACGTCGTGACCGGGATGATATCGCCGAAGCCAACCGTCGTGACAGTGACAAGGGCCCACCATACTCCGTCTCCAATAGAATCCACCGCTGGGTTCACATCACGCTCGACGAGCGTCAGCGTCGACCCCCCCAGCACAACCGTTGCCCCGAGCACGGCTAGAGCAAAGGCGAACAACAGCGAATTCTCGCGAAACGCTCGCCCGAGCCCACCAAAGGGGCGGCTGTAACGAAAAAGTTCCGCCGTCCGGATCAGCCGTAACAGGCGCAGAATGCGCAGTCCACGCAACGCAGGCACCAGCGCTGCAACGGTGACGATGTCGATAATGATCAAGGGTCTCAGGCAGAAGTGGAGGCGACCGAGCACGTGTGTCCTGAGCCGGCCGATAAAGGAGCGATCGAAGAGCGTTAACTCTGGTGGCCGGAACGAACCGACCCTCAACACCAACTCGATCGCAAACAACGTCAGAATGGCGCGGTCGAGGTTGGCCAGCCAGCCGGGGCGAGGCGCCTCGCCATCGGTCATGAACTCGATCGCAAGAGTGACCACCGACAGGATGATCATTCCCCAGACGATCGTCTGGACGATGCTGTGGGTACGGGTTTGGGGCTCGTGGAATGCGGCGTGGATAAGCCCCATCCTCAACTCCTCCGGCCAAACAATCGGTCGGCCTCATCGACTCGCAGAATCGCCGTGACGATGAAGTACACCACCGCCACGCCCAAATACAGCGCGAGCGTGGCGCCAGCTCGCTCTCCAAGCGACCATCCGGACCAACGATCCATGATCCAAAGGTAGGGCATCACCCCAGCCAGCCCAGCAACGATCGCCGCGCCGAGCATTCGACTGGCCGCGCGCCAGGTCTGGGAGTCAAACAACCCACCCCAGCTGCGCCTGAGCAGCGCGCCCAGAGTCACGGCATTCGCGGTCGCCGCCGCGGCGGTTGCCAAACCGATGCCAGGCAACCCGATCGTCCACGCCAACCCGATGCCCAGCGCGGCGTTTACGATCAACGCACCGATCGCGACCCGCACCGGGGTCCGCGTATCCTGAAAGGCGTAGAACGCGGTTGCGAGCAGACGCACCGAACCGTACGCGACCAGCCCTACCGCATATGCCGCCAGAACCCACGTGACCGCGTTCGTGTCGTCGGCGACAAACCGTCCGCGCTCGAACACCAAGCTGACGGCCGGCCGCCCGAACGCGACCAACCCGACACTCGCCGGTAGCATCAGGAAGATCATCCGCCGCCAGGAGCCGGCGAGCTCGCGTCGGACAACATCGATCGGCTGCCCCACCGAGTCATGCGCCAGCGTCGGCAGCGCGACTTGGGCGATAGCCACCCCGAACAGCGACAGGGGCAACAGATAGAGTCGTTGAGCGTAGGCCAGCGTGGCGACCCCGGCGTCGGTAAGAAACGAGGCGATCTGGATATCGATAAGCGTCGACAGTTGGGCTACTCCGGTGCCGATCATCATCGGCGCGAACAGCGCCGCTACTCGCTGAACTGCGGGCTCGCGCCAGCCTGTGCGCGGTCGAAGCGTGCCCAAGACAGACCGGGTCGCTGGCAGTTGCACCAATAGCTGGACGAGGCTACCGGCCACCACCCCCCACGCCAATATGTAGATCGGCTCCATCTCCACCCGACCGACGAACACAATGAGCGCGGCCGCCGAAATCACCGACCAGAATAGCGGGGCGAAGTTGGGCCAGAAGAAGCGGCCATTGACGTGGAGAATGCCCATACACCATGCGCCGGCGACCAGAAACGCAACCGTCGGGAACAGGATCCGAATCAGCCGCTCGACCAGCGCTCGCAGCTCGGGACCAAACCCCGGCGCGACGACCCAGGCCAGCGCGGGCGCGGCAAGCACGCCTACCAAGGTGATCAATCCAACCGTCAGCAGCAGTAGCCCGAAGACGCTCTGCGCGAGTCGTCTCGCCTCGCCGGGATCGGCGGCTCGCATCCGCTCGGCCAGCACCGGGATCAAAGATGCTGACAGGTTCCCCTCGCCGAGCAGAACACGCATCAAATTGGGGAGCTTGTAGGCGGCGACAAACGCCGAGTACGTCGCAGCGCGCCCAAAGAAGTAGGCAATGACCTGTTCGCGAACGAGTCCAAAAAGACGACTCACGCCGATCCCGAACATGACGATCATCGTGGCGCGGCCGGAGGATAGACGGCGGGTTGGTGCGGATGCGCCCGGGCGCGAGCTCGTCACCTCAGACGGGTCACGCGCCAGCGTCGTGCGCTAGCCGGCTTGCGATCAAGGCAAACTCCCGCGCCAAACGGCGCCGGTCGACCGGTGTCAGCGTAGGGTCGTCGGGGTAACGCCGGACGTATTCCTCGAGGAGCTCGCGTTCCTGGTGGTTCAGATCGAGTGAAGGATCGTTCAACCAGCGCATCGCGAGCTCCAGCTTGGTTGACTCGGGGCCAGCCACTACCAAAGCAAGATAGCGGACACGACTCGCGGTTGACAGTCATCGAATCCACAACCGTGGGTGCAGCGCCCAGGCTGCCCTGGTGCTCCGAGGCTGCATGTTTGACGCGACCGACATTTCGCTAAGTGATTGATACACAAACACTTGACATTCTGGGCACGGGTGTTGCTTAGGGCCGTGGTGAAGGCAATCAACCACTACGACTCGAACAAAGAGAATGACATGAGAGAACAGCTCAGTACCGCAACCGTCGGGGTCATGTTGATGCTGTCTTGGACGGCCAACGTAGCGGCCCAAGATGCGAACGATGCGTTCGCCTCGCTTGACGCGTGCGTCGCCGCCGCGGAAGCCGAAGACGAGACCGCAGCCGTCGCGCTCGCCAACGTGGCTGAAGAGCAGTTTCGGGGTTGGCTGCAGTTCGATGCCAACAGCTCTGATGCGCGAGTCGGACTGGCCCGCGTGATGCTCCAGTGTCGCGTTCCGTTTCTCGCGCTAATGGAACAGGGCGCGCTGTCGGCGAACGCGACAGACATTCTTCGCGAAGCACTCGAACTCGACCCAACCCACTGGGGTGCCCGCTACACGTTGGCGCTTAACTTCTATTACATGCCTGAGTTTTTGGGCCGAACCCGCGACGCGATTCGCGAGTTCGAGACACTCCTCGATCAACAAGGGACCCGTACGGATGCTCCTGAGATGGCGGGGCCATTTGCCTACCTGGGCGATCTCTACTTGCGGGAAAAAGGCACTGAAGCCGCCCATGAGGTGTGGCATCGCGGGGCGCGACTCTTTCCCGACGACGATCAGCTGCGCCAGAGGCTCGAGGGGATCAGCGACACAAGTGAAGCAGGCAAAGAGCCAAGCGAGGACGACCGGGCACAACCCGAGATCGACTACGAGGCCGATCCGCTAGTTGTGCAAGTCGAAAGCGGCTACCAGATGGAGGATACGCGCAGCCAAGCGACCCTCAGCCGCCTGGATGTCTACATGACACCCGGCGGCGCGGCCGACATCCTGCAGGTTTTCCAGACATTGCCGGGGGTAACCCGCGCTTCGGAGGGGAGCGACCTGTACGTTCGAGGTGGCGACCCGGCGGAAACACCGGTCTATGTCGAAGGCGGCCGACTGCTCTACCCCGGGGTATTCGAGACCTTCAGTGGCAGTGTCTTTGGCATCCTCGATCCCTCGGTTCTCCGCAAAGCCTACTTCTCGAGCGGTGGCTTCTCAGCGCGTTACGGCAATGCACTGTCCGGGGTCGTGGATCTCGAGACCGATCGCCGGCCGACCATATCAACTTGGCGTGCCGGTATCAATTTCGCGGGTGGCGGCGCCACTGTACGCAAACCGATCTCAAAGCGAGCCGGTGCTTGGGCCTCGCTGCGGTTCACCGAGACCTCCTTCCTGCTTCGGCTCCACGACCAGGCGAGCGACTACCAATCGTTCCCCCGGTCTCTGGAAGGCGTCGCAAGCTGGGTCTTCGAACCACGGCCGGGCGTCGAGCTGAAGGCTCTCGCGCTGGGACAAGCGGACACGGCTGATCGCGTCATCGACGCCATCGGATATCGTGGGCCGTTTGGAGTTCGGGGCCGTACGGCCTTGGGCTTGTTCTCAGCTCGGGTGTTGCGAAACGACGCCGATGCAGCCTTTCACACGACTGTTTCGTGGTCGGAACACAAGAGCGACTTCGAGTTTGGGGTGCTCGATCGAGAACGCTTCGACCGTAGCCTGGGCATACGCGTCATCAGCGATATCGCACCCGATCTGCGAAATCACCTTCGCGCCGGACTCGAGGCCACTCGCTTGTCGGCGACAGAGCGTGGCCGTGTGCCCACGACCGAACAACTCGCCCCGGGGTCGCCTTCCGAAGCGCTACTAGGAGTGCGCGATCGAAGCCATCATCTGGGCACGTTCATCGAGAACGAATTTCGACCGGTCCCCGCCCTTGGACTGACCGTGGGGGCCCGAATCGACCGCCTCCCTGGGGAGGATTCATGGACGTTCGATCCGAGGTTCGCCCTAGCGTACCGGATCGGAGACTGGACCTGGCGGCTGGGCGGTGGCGGTTTCCAACAAGGTCGCTGGCGGGTCGGGTACGATCTTCCCGATCGAGGCGCGCCGGCAGGTACGCCGCGCCGGGCGCGCCACTACGCCGCCGGGTTCGAACGGGAGGGGGGCATATACACCAAGGTGGAGGCCTATATCAAAGAGTACGATCACTACGTACCGGACGGCGAAGGACCACCAATCGAGACCGGGAAGGCAACGGGGGTAGACCTTTTGGCTCGGTGGACCGGGGGCGAACAGTGGGACGGTTGGGTCAGCTATTCGTACCTAAGCAGTCGCGTCGAGCTTGTCGATGGACGAACCGTCTCCGCTACTTACGACGTGCCCCACACACTAACTGCCGTGGGCCAGGTGTATTCTGGTCAGTGGAAACTCGGGCTAACGGCTCGCTACGCGACGGGACGACCGTTCACACCAATCCTCGGCGCGCAAGATCCAGACGACTCCGACGGGTTCCCCGAGCCCCTGTACGGCGACCCTTCAGGTGCACGACTGGACGATTACTTCCGACTCGACGCGCGCATTACACGCTTTGTTAGCCTCCCCAACGGTCTCCTCGTAACCTACGTCGAGTTACTGAATGTCTTGGATCGCGACAACGTGTCGAACATCGTGTACGATGCGAACCTCGAGAACCCTCGACCAGTCGAATCGATCTTCGCCCAACGCACGATTGTCGCCGGGGTCGAACTCCAGTTCTGATGCAGGGCAACTCCAACTCCGAGGATCACACCGCGCGCTAAATGGAACACCCGGTCGCCATCGCCATCACGTTCTTCGCACTGGGCGTCAACTTCCTCGGCGGGATGGTCCTCCTTCTGCTCAACCCCCAGAGCCGAAGCGTGCGGTGGTTCATGCCGTTCTTGGTAACGATTCTGCTTTGGCTTTTCGGCCAAGGCTGGACATTGCTCACGGGAACGCTCGGGCCAATTGCCGACGTGTTCATCGTCGGCGTCCACCTGATGCCCGGCTTCTTTCTCATGTTCGCTCTCGCCGACGGACACAACTGGGGTTTTCCAAAGATCCTCGCTCCGCTCGCTATCGGCCTGTTGTTGCTGCCGCGAGTCTACGGTGTGGAATTGGACCAGTTTTCAGATCCGGTTCAGCTCGCCTGGCAGGTCGGTGGTTGGGGTCTTGGCTCTGCAGTTATGGCCCGCTGCGGTCTGAGAAATCGGTTGACCACCGCAACCGGCAGTCTGTACCAGCGACTGGTATCTCTGTTTCTCCTGCTCATAGCCCCGCTCGTTGTCGTCGGCGGAGTGCTCGTGGGCGCTGAGTTCTTCTTGTACACGATGCCGCTGCTCACGGTCATGCTTCACATCCTGTTGTTCGTCGGGGTCGTCTTCTGGCGGTTCTACGACATTGAAGTGCGGGCAGCCCGAAGCGGCGCGATCGCAACTCAAGCGGCCGAACTCGAGCGTATGGCGGTGGTCGGTGAGCTGACCGCTTCGTTTGCTCACGAAGTACGCAATCCGTTAACCGGCGTTCGATCGCTCGCTCAGCGACTGGCTGAGGAAGACATTGCTGACGACAGTCGGCGGCGCTACGCCGGCGTCATCGTGCGCGAGGTCGAGCGTGTAGAACAGATCGTAGCTCAGCTGTTGGGCGTAGCCCGACGGCGCAAGACGCGATCGGAGCACGGGGCCGTGACGCAACTCGAACCGTTGTTCGACGACCTCCGGCTGTTGCTCAGATCACGGGCATCAAAGTCAAAGGTGTCGCTTGAAGTCGACGCGGCAGGACTCGTAGTCAGAGCGGCGCGGGAACATGTTGCGCAGGCACTACTGAACTTGCTACTCAACGCGATCGATCATTCCCCGCCACGCGGTCGTGTCAGGCTGGCGGCCGAGCAGCACAAAGGCGATGACAACATCACGATTTATGTCCGAGATCAAGGACCCGGCGTTCCTCAAACCGATTACGAACGGATTTTCGAGCCACTTTACAGCAGTGCCGAAGGGACCGGGTTGGGTCTGTCCGTGGTGCGTCGGCTCGCTCTCGACCTTGGCTGGAACATCAAGATCGGTGAGGCGACGGGCGGAGGAGCCGAGTTTCGATTGGTGATCCCTTCTTTCATAGACCCAGCTCCAACGATCGATCGCCAACGGATGTCGTGAGAATCCTCATTGTCGACGACGAATCGGCGATCCGGCTTGCACTACTAGGAATCGTCGAAGCCGCTGGACATACCGCCCGCGAGGCCGCCGACGGCGCCACGGCCCTAGCGGCTCTGGACGGTCAATCGGCCGACCTAATCCTGGCCGATTTACGAATGCCCGGTATGGACGGCTTAGAGCTTCTGGACCGAGTAAGGGAAAAACACCCCGACGCGCTGTTTGTTCTTATCACCGCGTTGGGGGATGAACGGACCGCGGTTCGGGCGCTCAAAGCGGGTGCGTACGATTACGTACCCAAACCGTTCGACAACCAAGAAATCCGATCAATCGTCGAACGCGCCCGGGAAGTGCTCTCTTTGCGAGCCGAGAATCGTCGACTGCGCGAAGAGATCGCCCCCGAGTATAGGGGAATGCTCGGAAACTCCCCTGCAATGCGGGAAACGGCCGCGTTCATCAGGCGAGTTGGTCCCACTGAGGTGACCGTCCTGATCACCGGCGAGAGTGGAACGGGCAAGGAACTCGCCGCACGCGCCATTCACGCGGAGAGTCCGCGACGAGAAAAGCCCTTCATTCCACTCAACTGCTCCGCGCTCCCGGGGGGGTTGATCGAGAGCGAGCTTTTCGGACATGTACGAGGTGCATTCACCGGGGCCGACCGCGATCACGATGGCTTATTTGCAGCAGCTCACGGCGGCACCCTCTTCCTGGACGAAATCGGCGATTTGGCTCTCGCAGCTCAGGCCAAGCTCCTCCGGGTACTCGAAGAGGGCCGCGTGACGCCGGTCGGCGCGACGACATCAAGACCAGTCGACGTGCGTTTGCTGGCAGCCACCCATCGTCCGCTCGCATTGATGATCGACGATGGCACTTTTCGGCAAGACCTAATGTTTCGACTTCACGTCGTCGAACTCAGCCTGCCTCCGCTCCGAGAACGGCGCCAGGACATCCCGACCCTGAGCGTCCATTTCATCTCTGAGCTTGCCGAGCGACATGGCCGTTCGGCTCGTCCACTGAGTGACCGGGCGAGGCGCGTGCTGATGGCATACGATTGGCCCGGCAACGTCCGCGAGTTGCGAAATGTCGTCGAGCGAGCGGTCCTGTTAACCGATACAGACACGATCGAGGTTGGCGACCTACCCGAGTCGTTGACCGCCAAGGAAGGACCGTTGCGACCGGTTGATGCGGCAATCGCCGACTACCCGTACCACGAGGCGCGCGACCGCGCACTAGCCGCGTTTGAGCGGTCCTTCTTGAGCGCGGCACTGGAGCGACACGGCGGCAACGTCTCGGCTACCGCCCGTGCCCTCGGCCTGCATCGCCAATCGCTCCAGAAAATGATGCGTCGACTCGACCTCACGCGTTAATGCTCTAGGTTCTCACGCCGGTATGAGCTCCGTGTCTGATGACCAAGCTGAGTGCGTCGAGCTCGCCCGCACTCACTACGAGAACTTTTCCGTACGCTCGCGGTTTCTGAAGCGGGCCGAGCGGGAGGACCTGGCAGCGATCTATGCGTTCTGTCGTACGACCGACGATCTGGGCGACGAGTTCGCTGGCGACCGCCTTGCAGCACTCGATGCTTGGGAGAGCTCCGTAGCGGCCGCACTGGCTGGCCAACCGCCGGCGGATGAACCGGTCCTGGTAGCGCTGAGCCGAACCGCCAACCGGCGCCAGCTTTCATCCGACCTTTTTCTGAGGATCGTCGAAGCCAACCGTCGCGACCAAACCGTGCACAGCTACGCCGACGCCGACGCGCTGCTCGAGTATTGCAGCTACAGCGCCACCCCGGTTGGCCGGATGGTCCTTGCGGTGACCGAGCGTGGGCGCGGACAGGAGCCGCTCTCGGACGCGACATGCATCGGGCTTCAGCTGGCGAACTTCTGGCAGGACCTGGGGCGCGACTGGGACAAAGGGCGATGCTACCTGCCACTCGACGCCTGTGCGCGAAACGGTGTTGAGCCCCACGAAGAGCTTTGCCGTGCTACAGCGTCGCCAGCTTTGATTAACCTGGTCGAAGAACAGGTTGCAGTGGCGCGTCAATGGCTACAAAAAGGATGGGCGCTGGCTGACTCACTTCCCGTCCGTTGGCGCCCAATCGTCCGCGGTTTCACGCGCGGCGGCTGGGCGATCTGCGACGCGATCGAGGCCCAAGGATTTGATACCCTGCATGACCGACCGGTCGTTTCACGCAGAACGCGGACAGCGATCATCGTAAACGAGATGTTTCGAGCCCCACGCCCAAGCGTTCGACTCAATCGGACAGGGTTGTGAGCGGGACAATCGTGACGCCCGTTGTGGCGGCCGGGTACGCTGCGTGTGAAGCCGACACTCGTCGATGGGCGAGCAATTTTGGACTCGGTATCCGGCTTCTACCCCCGCAGCGGCGGCGCGCATTATCAGCTGTCTACTGGTTCAGTCAGCGAGCAGATCAAGCCGTTGACAGCGACGGGGCGCGCGAGGAGAGGGAGCGGCGTCTGGCAACGATCCGCGATGCGCTCGAGCAGTCGATGGCCGGTAGGCCGCCCGATGCGCAGTGGGCTGCGCTCGCCCACGCCACCCGCCGATTTGAGGTTCCGCCCGAGCTCTACCGGCAACTTCTCGACGGAGTCGCAAGCGATCTCGATCCGCGAACATTCCCCGATTGGGAGACGGTCCTCCACTACTGCCATGGCGTGGCTAGCGTCGTCGGTTTGATCGCAATCAGGATCTTTGGCGACAGCGGCCATGAATCGGTTACCGCGGCCGAAGAGTTGGGATACGCGCTACAGCTCACCAACATCCTTCGCGATGTGCGCGACGACGCTGGGAACGATCGATGGTATCTACCGCTCGATGAGACCGATCGTTTTGGGGTCACTGCTGCGGCCGTCGCCGAGGGTCGTGCTGAGGCTGGTTTCGACGCGCTCATCCACTCCGTCGTCGACCGCACTCGGCGATACTACGGCGCTGGCCCGCGGCTGTATCGGCGGTTGCCACGCTCGACCCGCGCTTGCCCAGCGGCGCTCGTCGGCGTCTACCGCGGTTTGCTCGAGCGTATTGCGGCCGATCCCAGCTCCACGCTTCGCGGCGAGGTCCACCTGACGGCTCCTTCCAAGCTCCGATCCGGTTTGGGGTCGGCAGCGGCGGCCATGTTCTCTTGAATCGAGCCCCTTCCAAGCCAATGTCGGTCGTGATCGTAGGCGGCGGCCTCGCCGGTATGGCCGCCGCGTTGAAGCTCGCCCAGACCGGGTGCCGGGTTACGCTTTTCGAGCGCAGACCGTTTCTCGGTGGCCGGGCGTTCTCATTCCAAGACCCCGACACCGGCGCTGAGATCGACAACGGTCAGCACATACTGGTCGGTGCGTGCACCCGACTGCGGGGGTTTTTGGATGCGATCGGCGCTCCGGCGAGCGCGTTTGTGCGTCAACCTCGGCTCGGCGTCACGATCCTAAATCCCGACGGCCAGCGGGCGACTCTGACGGCTGCGCCGTTGCCCGCCCCACTCCACGTGGCGGCTGCCGTCCTTCGTTATCGACACCTCGATCTCCGCTCGCGGGTGACCGTTGTGCGCGATGCCCGCGCGTTAGCGCGTCTCAACGGTGACGCATGCGCGGATCTGGAGAACATCCCGCTCGGTGATTGGCTCTCGGCGCGTGGCGCGGCGCCGGCCGCGATCGCGCGGTTCTGGGATCCACTGGTGCGACCGGCGCTCAACGTGGCCGCCGGCGAAGCGAACATCCCACTGACCGCTTTTTTCGTTCGCGAAGCACTATGGGCGGGCCCCCATGGCGGTGCCGTCTGGTTGCCCTCGGTTGGGCTCACCCAAGCGATCGGCGAGCCCGGACGGCGGGCGCTCGAACGAGCCGGGGTCGTGGTCAGGCTCGGCGGCCGGGTCGAAGAGGTCGAAATCGGCGACCATGGTATCGCCGCCGTCCGATTGAGGGATGGCGAGCGACTCGAAGCGGCCAACGCCGTGTGCGCGATTCCACCCGACGCGTTGGAACGGATCCTCCCTCGGCATGCCCAACCACCGATGGGCTACACCGGCCTCGGGACGAGCGCGATCGTAAACGTTTATCTGTGGTACGACCGGCCCGTCATCGATCTCGACTTTGCCGGTACATTCGGTTCCGACCTGCAGTGGGTGTTCAACCGAACCCAGCTGCTTGGAGCTGGTGCGGCGGGACATTGCGTGGGGGTGTCGCTAAGTGCTGCCGAGGAATGGATCGACGTGCCAAAAGACACGGCTGCGCTGCGTTGCGATCAAGCGATTGAGCGCATGTTTCCCGCTCGCCGCGGCGCCAGTCTTATCCGCTCCGCCGTCGTCAAAGAGCCGCGCGCGACGTTTCACGCGAGACCCGGCGTGACTGCATATCGACCCGGTCCAATCGGCGCGGTCGACGGTCTGTACCTGGCTGGCGACTGGACCGACACCGGTTGGCCAGCCACTATGGAAGGTGCGGTCCGCAGCGGAGAGATCGCAGCAGAGGCGATGCTGGTCCAGCGACGCTCGACCACGCAAGCGCCGCTGTTGCGGTAAGCGCGGGAGCTAGTGGTGCGACGCTTTTCGTTCGGCGCCGAGGATCTGGCTCGCTCGCTCGGCGTCAGATACCGCCAGGATCAGCCGACCCCGACCGCCCGCCACCGCAGCATACGCGTACTTGATGTCGATCTCGGCGCCCGACAACTGCTCTGCCAATCTGGCGAGGGCGCCGGGGGCGTCATCGAGCTCGAGTTCCACTACACTACTGGTGTACGTGCGGTAAGAGTTTTGTTCGAGGATCTGCAGCGCGGTCTCGTGCGCATCGACAATTGCGTGCACGATCCCGTAGTCGGTTCCGCCCGGAACCATCATCGCGCGGATATTCACACCCTCCGCTGCGAGCACCTCGCACAGCCTACCGAGACGGCCGGACTCGTTCTCGATAAAGATCGAAATCTGGTCTACGATCTGCATTTGACCGAATATAGGGGCCGGCGCTACCGTCGCCACGCGTGGTGAAGACTTGATGACGTTGTTGATCCTGCTGTTCGGACTCGCCGTCCTCGGCTTGATCGTTTTACTGTCGGGGGACTAGCGGCCCCCTATCCTCCGGAGGTGCTCCATGCTCGGCTACGGACTCGGTCTTCTCGGGTTGCTGTTCATCGGACTCATCGTGGTCGTCGCGGGATGGGTCATTCTCACGTACAACGGCCTCGTGACGCTTCGCAACCAACTCGAGAATGCGTGGTCCCAGATCGACGTCCAGCTCAAGCGTCGCTACGACTTGATCCCGAATCTCGTTGAGGCGGTCAAGGACTACATGGAGTACGAGCAGGACGTGCTCACCAAGGTCACCGAAGCCCGGGCCCAGGCGGTCTCCGCTCAGGGACCCGCCGAGCAGGCGCAGGCGGACAACATGCTGACCCGTGCGTTGCGGTCGCTGTTCGCAGTAGTCGAGAACTACCCCGAACTCAAGGCCAATGAGAACGTATTGAAACTTCAGGAGGAGTTGACCAGCACCGAAAACCGCATTTCGTTCTCACGTCAGTTCTACAACGATACCGTGATGCGGTTCAACACCCGACTTCAGACGTTCCCCACCAATCTGATCGCCGGGGTGTTTGGCTTTACCGCTCGCGAGTTCTTCGAGACCGGTGACGATGCCGAGCGTGAGCCGGTCAAGGTCGACCTCCGCTAGATCGGGCTCCGACCCGGCTGGTCAAGCGCGATGAAGAGCCGCGGCCTCTACGGCGAAATCAAAGCCAACCGCCGGCGCTCGTGGTTCTTGGCGACCGGTATCGCGCTTTTGCTGGCGTTCCTGGGAGCAGTGCTCGGGGCTGCCTGGGGCGACCCGCTGATCGGTCTGGTCACTGCTTGGGCGGTGGCGGTCGTGTTCTTGACGATCACTTGGTACGGCGGCGCCCAAATGACACTTACCGCCAGCGACGCGCGGCACGCCGATCCGGAGCGAGATCGCGTACTGATCAACATCGTCGATGAGATGGCCCTGGCGTCGGGTTTGCAACGGCCCGACATCTTCATAATCGATGACACCGCACCCAACGCGTTCGCCACCGGCCGCGACCCCCAACATGCGGCGATCGCAGTGACCGGCGGATTGTATCAGAAGCTCGACCGCGATGAGCTGCAAGGCGTGATCGCACACGAGCTGTCACACATCCGCAATTACGACATCCGTTACACCACGCTGGTCGCGGTCACCGTCGGGGCGATCGCGCTGCTGGCCGACCTGGCGATTCGCCACATGTGGTGGGGTGGCGGACCGAGGCGCGCGCGTAACACTGGAGCCGGAGCCATCATGATCGCTGTCGCCCTGCTGGTAGCCATCCTGGCGCCGATCTCGGCGCGGTTGCTACAAGCCGCCGTCTCTCGTCGGCGGGAGACGCTGGCCGATCTCAGCGGCGCCGAGATGACCCGCTATCCCGAAGCGCTGGCGCGAGCGCTGGAGAAGATCGCCGGAGACCCCGAGGTGCTCGAGGTCGCCAACCGGGCTACCGCACCGCTCTACATAGTCGACCCGATCAAGGAGTTCGAAAAACGCGCGCGCGGGCTCTTGAGGACCCATCCTCCGACCGCGGAACGAGCTGCGCGACTGCGTTCGCTCGTTCTACCCGATCGCCGCCCAGGGCCAAGTTGACACTTTCGACGTTCGGGCCTCATCCGCGCGTTCAGACAACAACGAAGCCCCGCGGCCATTGCGCCGCGAGGCTTTCGCTTTCAGTTCCCTGGGGTTCGTAATCAGTTACACCGGCTCGCTCGACTCCGCCTCTTCATCGGTCAGGTCCAAGATCGCTTCAACATTGCCAACCGCAAACACTCGATCCGCCGCGCGTAGCTCGCAGTACGCTTCCAGGTACTCGCGCCCGTCATAGAAATGGATATTGAACGGTCGCACGACACGCTCGGTCGTCTCGCCCGTCGTCCGGGCCGTGTACCGTATCGCGATACGTGAGGTGGAATCGACCGCCTCGCGCACCCGAGCCAAGATCTCGGGGTCGGTCTCGGCTGCTGGTTCAAGCAGCTCGGCGTATTTGGCGAACATCGGTCCACCGCCGGCGGCCAGCTTTGCTTCGAGCCCGGCGAGCACACCATCATCCGGGGCAGATCCCCGCGCCTCAACAACCAGCTGCCTCAACCGAGCTCGTTCGCGCTCTGTGAGTTCCATTCACTCCTCCTCGGTAGGCGCTCGAAGTATAGACGTGGACCAAACCGCTATCCACCAGTTGGGCTTTGCCCGTCGGTTTCCTTTGCCCTATATTGCGCGCGCCGCCGCCGGATCGGAGGCGCGGCGATCGTCATAGTTGCAAGTGACTAATCAGTTGTCACTTACAACCTTTATTTGAACCGTTTTCTCGTGTGTATCTCGGAGGTCCCCCATGGGTTCCAATGGGAGTTTTTCGGTTGGCCGTATGCTCAAGAACCTGTTTGGACAGGGAGAGGCCCTTGCCGAGCTCGGATCTGTCAAGTGGTTCGACGCGCAAAAAGGGTTCGGTTTTATCGAGCGTCCCGACGGCAGCGACATCTTCGTTCACTACAGCGATATCGTTGGGAGTGGTTTTCGGACGCTGACCGAAGGTCAGCAGGTACAATTTGAAATCAGCAAGAGTTCCAAGGGACCGCAGGCTGTCAAAGTGCAGCGCGTAGAAAAGGAGTAACGAGCAAGCTCTTTCGATCCCAGGCGGCCGGTTGCGTTGGTTTCGCGACCGGCCGCTTTTTTGTCACGACCCCTCCCACTCAGCCCAACGAACTAGGTCCGCAAGCGTCGGTCGCCCATCCCGTCGCCAATCAAGTGGCGGTCGCTGCATCGAACCGAGGGCAGCGATTCGCTCGACGCCAGCCATCGACAGCGCGCGGGCGATGTCGCGACGACGCTCGCTGGGAGCAGCGACACCTACGGTGGCGATCAACCCCTTCCGCTCGGCACACAGTCCAATCGACCGGTCGACGTCATCGATCGGCGCCAGCGTAAGAAACTGCGGCACCGGCGGCGGTGAGGGGTGCTCCGGTTCGCTGCGCGCCACCACCGTCCAAGGACGGTCGAGATCGCCCGCCCAACGATTGGCGATCCCAGCCGATGCTTCGACGTCCATCAGCGATCGCCACTCACAAAATGCGGCTTGCTCACCAGCCGCCGCCTCGCATCGTGGTGGTGACGCCCATCGACTGACACACGCCTCGAGGAGTGGCTCGACTAGCGACGCCACGTCACTGCGAGATGCCTCGACAAACGCCGTCACCGGCGACAGGCACCCCATCTGCCCGGCAAACGCCGTATCGCACGCCAGCGCATCGATCACTCGAATGGAATTCTCGGCCAACGCCTCGCTCGTAATCAGCGCCGCCGACAACCGCGGCCCGTGAACGATCAGGTTGGACGCCGGGCTCACCGTCGCCCGCAGTCGCTTAACGGTCTCCGCGCGACCCGTGGCGATGACGGTGGTGGCAGCGGCGAGCACAGACTCACGTCCGCCCGGTGAATCGGGCCAGGAATCAACGACGACCGCCGCACCGAGCTCGGGGTCGTTCTCGGCCAGAGTGGCTGCGAATCGCGCCGCCAGGTCATCGGTCGCAGACGCCGGCTTGAGCCACACTGGAGCTTTGACCAACACGGCGGAGATGATATCGGTGATCGGCGTGGTTGGGATCCCGTGCGCCCCAACCGCCACGATCAACTCCGGCCCGAGCGCACGCCGTGAGCTCGACCCATTGGTTACGAACCCGTCCAACGCTCCCAGATCGCCCAACTCCGCGACTACCCAGTCCTCTAGAGACTGACGGGTCCAGCCGCCGAACGCGCCATCCAATACTTCGGCGATCGACGACGTCGGCACCCGGTAACGCTCAGCCAAGACTTCTGTTGCCTGGTTACGCGCTGGCCAATCATCGTTGCGCCACTGGGCGCAGGTATCCGCGAGACCGCCTATGATCTCGCTTGCCGGTCGCGTCTTGAGCCGCTCACCGGCGGCCACGAGCCCCGCGACCCGATCGGCTGTGCTGCCGCTCACCCCTGCTCGAGCCACAGCTCGGCTGCCAACGAGCACCCGCGAGCCTCGGCTTTAGGCTCCCGGCCGTGCAGCAGAATACCGCCATCAGCGGTGTGCTCACCCACGTCACTCGTCTGAACGGCGATCGCACTGGCTCGATTGGCGAGATCGAAGTGCACTAAAGCTCCGAGGTCGCCGGGCCCCCGCTCAACTCCAGTTCCCGGATCGATCACCATCACCCGCGCCCACGTTGGAACGCGAAATCCGGCTCGGGGCCGACCACCCTCATCGACAACCGCCGTTCGCAACCGCTCGTCGTAGTACTGGGTCGACAACTCGGTCATCCCGTACTCCTCGACCTGGTGGTCGGGTGACACGCCGAGCTGGGCCTCGATCGCACTCCCGATCGCGTTGGCATCGGTCTCCCGAAGCGCACCCTTGAAGCCGCCAGTAACCATCGTGCGGCTGCCCAGTGGGAGCCGCCGCGGCTCTGACCCCAGCGCTGCCAGCGCGTGGTGGAAAGCGAGCGCTGCACCCGCGATCAATACTGGTTCGCCCTCCTGTTCGGCTTCGTCGAGCGCCGTGAGAAGATCCTCGAGCCGCAACCCTCCAGGGGGCGAACCGCGCGAGAAGAAACTGCTCCTCGGATCGCCAAATGCTTCTCGGAAGACCGCGAACATGTGCACCAGCGACGAATCGGGAGCATCGGCTGGCGAAGGCGATAGAAACAAACACCGGACTCGGTCCCGATCGGGAAACAGAAAGCGGCGCCCGGAAGAGATGATCGCCGCGTTGTACAACGCCAGGGTGTCAAACCGATGCACCCCGGGCGTCCCTCGCATAGTTCCTGAGGTGCGAAAAGCCGCCGCCTCGCACTGCTCGGGGAACGTCGCCCATCGTCCGACTTTGAACGCTCCAGCTGGCACCGGAGGGATCTGCTTCCACCCGGCGACGTCGCCCGGCGCGCTGACGCCGTGCAGTGCGCAGAACTGGCGGTAAACCGGATTGAAACGGAATTGGTGAGCGAAGACATCCCGCGCCAGCTGATCGAACCGCAACTCATCGATCGGATCCGACCACCCGCTACCGATGGCGTGCAGGATCTCGGCGTCCAGCCGCTCAGCTTCCTCCTGGCGGGCCTTCTCGCGCGGCGGGAGCGCGGCCGCGCGGGTCATGCTAGACGCCTCGCGCCGACGGCGACCAGATGAACTTGTGGATCTGCAACTGGACGCGCACAGGCAGGCTGTCGGAGAGCACCCACTCGGAAAGCAGACGCGGATCGAGCTCACCATGCGACGGTGACAGCAGGACCCGATGACGCGCAGTCAAGTCGTGTTCGCCGATCACGCTCCGCGCCCACTCGTAATCAGCACGATCGCAGACCACGAACTTGATCTCATCGTCGCCATCTAGATGCTGCAGGTTTTGCCAACGGTTGCTTGTGACCATCCCGCTACCCGGGGTCTTGAGGTCCATAATGATCCCGACCCCGTCGGGAACGTGCTCGATCGGCCACGCCCCACTCGTCTCGAGCAGCACCTCGTGACCTTCTTCCAGCAGCCGCTCAAGGAGCTCCGTCGTCTCGCGCTGAATCAGCGGCTCGCCCCCCGTTACCTCCACCAGTCGACAACGGTAGGAAGCGACCTCTTCCAAGATTTCGTTGATCGAGCGTTCCGATCCGCGGTAGAAGGCGTACTCAGTATCGCAGTACGTGCAGCGGAGGTTGCAGTAGGTGAGCCGCACAAACACACACGGGCGACCGGCGTGCGTCGATTCGCCCTGAATCGAGTAGAAGATCTCGTTGACCTTGAGCGCCACAGGGGAAATCTACCGGTCGTCCGGCGCCACAACCACGCCGCCGGGCGAGCTCAGTCGAGAAACTCGAATCGGTATCGCTTGAGAACCCGCCTCGCGACCATGTGACCGAGCGTGAAGGCACGGTGGACGGCTTGCGGGCTGAACTCAAGCGGATCAAGCGTCCGCAGAATGTGATTCTCGGCCGCCACGTCGGGATCAGGTGTGATTCGGATCCGGGTATTATCGATCCGCGCAACCTCGTGAAACGCTGCGCGTAGCTCGTCGAGCGCTTCCGGGTTGCACTCGGATCGTTCCAACAGCTCGCGAGCGGTTTCGTACAGCCTCCGAAAATCGCGGTGCATGCGTACGACGTTCTCCTGCTTCGAATCCCGACTGTGCGCCGACTTCTGATAGTGCATGTCGCCATATCCGCGCTCCGACAGCGAGCCCAGCCCGTGGAGGTACTTGTACGGAGCGCTGATGGAGGAGATGATGACCAAATCCGCACCCGAATCTTCGGCGACATCCGTGGTGAACGGGTTACGGTCTTCGCCGTCCTCGACCACCACCCGATAGTGACCCAGTCGATAGGGCTTCCCCAGTTCGTCGACGAACCGTACCGGCGCGTAGAACGGAAATGTGGCCATCGATCCAACCGCTGCCGTCGCCATCGGGACCCCACGGATCGAAACGGTGGTCAGCCGTCGCCAAGGCTGAGCGACCAGTGGCGCCAGAACGGGGTGATCGCGCGGAACGCCAGCGGTCGCAAACTCATCGACGATCTTGTGACCTTCGGAGCCTAGGATGCGGTGAATCGTCTCGGCTCCCACCGGCTCATCGCGGAAGAGTTGCAGGATCGGTGACTCGCGCTCGCCGGCAATAAGCGTCACCGGATGGTTCAGATCCACGGCCAGAATCGCCGCCTCCGAGCGGAGATCTCGCCACGATCGACCGCCGAGGATCCCCTGCTCCAAGTAGCGCCCGATCGAATCCAGCTTCCACAGCGGAAACAACGTGTTCAGAGTCGACTCGGCGGCCCATGCCTTCCATGTCCGGCGATTCCTCCACGAGGGCCGTGGCCCCTGTTGGGCCCAATCCAAAGTCTTGCGCAGAAAACCGTCCCCCTCTCCCAGCAGCTTGGCATCAAACGGGTCGAAGCGAGCCTCCCCGGTCTCGATCGCGCCAACCAAGTCGTTGCGCGTCGCCCCAGCGCAGGCGGCAACCACGAAAAAGGCACCGGCCGAGGAGCCGACGACCAGATCGAACCCCGGCGGGCCCGTCTGGCGTGGCTCGTCCGGCCGGCGAAACCCCGACCGCAGCACGAATCCACGCTCCTGGAGGACCTCAAGCACGCCAAAGTGGTAGGCCACCGCGGGAACGAAACCCCCGAGAAACTTGGCGGCAATCTGACGCGGAGCGGTAACCTCGATCGGCTCGACAGTCACGCGCGCGTGGCCCCCGCCGCCAGGTGTGTTACGTTGTTTTCATGCTTCATCATCGCTATCTCCCGATCGGGCTGTGTCTCGCCACCCTGATTGGCGCATGCCAAGGCAGCCCGCCAGTCGAAGATACCACCGCCGATCCAGACTCCGCTGCGATGTCTGACTCGTCGGCCGCCGGTCACGTGCACGACGACGAGATCCCGAGTCGCGCCGGCGAGCTGGCCCGTGACGCTGGTTCCAAGCCTCAAGAAGTCATGGACTTTATGGGGATCAACAGGGGCGACGTGGTAGCCGACATCCTCGCCGGTAGCGGGTACTACACGTACCTGTTGAGGGAGCGAGTCGGGCCGACCGGTCAAGTGTTTGCCGAGGGGTACCGGCCCGCCTTGGCGGCGCGATTGGACCGCGGCGATCTAGCCCAGGCCGGCAACATCATGTTGGTCGATTCGCTCAGCGAGCTTCCCGACGCGGCTCTCGACGCGGTGCTCATCGTACGGGGGTTCCACCTGATCCCCGACCCCGACGTAGCGTTAGGCCACCTGCTGCGCGCACTCAAGCCTGGCGCCGAGTTGGGCGTGGTCGAGGTCAGGCTCGGTCAGGAGTATGGACACGAGATGAAAACACACCGCATGGGCGAGCAAACAGTCATCGACGCGTTCCAGTCGGCAGGATTCGAGTTCATCTCAAACAGCACGATCCTCCGCAACCCATCCGATGATCACACCGAGTTCTGGGAGGGCAGGCGTCACCTGACCGATCGAATGCTCCTCAAGTTCGCTCGACCCGGAGAGCCTGCGCCCGCCACTCCATCCACCGCGTCGGCGGGACCCTAAGCTCGACCCTAATCCTCGAGAATCTCTGCGATCTCAGTGGCGTGCCGACTGACAAATGCGCCGTAGTAGTTGACCTGAGGCTCGATCAGTGGTTCACCGCTTGCCCGGCGCGCGGCATTCTCGCTAGCCAGCCGACGAGCTCGAAACGTCGGTGCGCCGAGATGGTAGAGCGTGGCTAGCACGCCCGGACTGTTCGAAATGTCCATCCCGACCTCGCCGTAGGCGCGCTGCGCCTCGGCCAGCAGTGCGGCTGCATATTCTAGGTTTCCAGGCATCGAGGTCACGGCCTCCAGGACACCCTTTGCTCCACGTTGGGGTCGATCGAGTTGCCTTGCGATGACAGGTTCGTACTGGATTGCCAACCGAAATGAAACCTGGGCTGGACCAAGCGTCCAAAGATATGGGTTGCGCACGACACCGCCACTACGACCGTCCATTTCGCCGCGCTGAAAGGTGGCCTCTTGATCGCTGACCCATCGTTCGAGGTCCTGCTCGCGAAGCGACCCAAAGATGGCGCCAAAAAGCTCCTCGCCAATCGCATCCACACGACCCACCAGCAACGTCTTCTCGGCCACCACGATGCCACCCAACGCCACCGGCGAGATGTCAAACAGATCGGCGACCCGAAGAACAGTACCCCGTTCGGTTCCAAGCCAAGCCTGAGCACCATCCGAGAGCGGTGTATCGGCGCGGCGTCGATCGTCCTCGGACAAGAGAGCCCAACCTGGCGTCGGGCTTACGGCGACTGATTCTCCCGCGATTTCGCCGGAGGGGGGTGACATCGACTCAACACCGGACGACGCATCCTGATTCGGCCACCACAGCCGTAGCAGCAAGCCGACCATGACTGCCGCTAGAAACAACAACCATCCGCGGCCAATCTTGAGCCTCAACGCTTACCAGCCAGCTGCCGGAGACGGGTCAAGTTCTGCTTATCCATGACATCATCCTTTGGCGTCTCGATGACCTTGGCTACGGACGCGAAACGACGATCTCGCATGATCACCTTGAAACCGGTGTCTCCAATCTCCCCCTGACCGATGTGTGCATGACGATCAACTCGGCTCCCCAGTGGCTTGACCGAATCGTTTAAATGCAGAACACTCAAGTTCTCCAATCCCAAGATGGCGTCGAATTCGGCCAGCGTTTTCTTGCACCCTTTCGCGGTCGAAATGTCGTAACCAGCAGCGAACACATGGCATGTATCAAGACAGATGCCCAGCCTGGAAGCGTTCTCGACCCCTTCTATGATGCGCGCCAACTGCTCGAACCGATAGCCAACGTTGGCGCCCTGTCCGGCGGTCGTCTCCAGCAGCACTCGCGTACCACCATCCTCGACGCGATCAAAGATCTCGTTGAGCGATTCGGCGACCCGGTCCAGCACCGCATGCTCATCGGGATCGTTGTCTCCCACGGGGTGCATAACGAGAAACTGCAAACCAAGCCGGTGACAGGTCTCCAATTCCTTGGCGAATGCTCGCCGCGATTTCCCAAGGATCGTCTTGTCACGAGTGCCAAGACGTGTCAGGTAGATGTCGTGAGCCAGACAGAGCTCACAGTTCGATTCCGACCACGCCGAGTGGAAACGCTCGACGTCATCGTCTGACAGTTCCCGCCCACGCCATTGCCTGGGACTCGACGTAAAGATCTGGACCGCCGTGCAGCCAAGCGCGTCGCCGCGCTCGAACGCGGTATGGAGACCTCCCGCCGTTGACATATGCGCTCCCAACAACATCGGCGGTCAACGTAGAGGCGATGGTTGGCCGGGCGCCACCCGTCATTTAGTCTTAACCCAATGAATGGCTGGGAGTCCGTCGTCTCGGCGATTGTGTCGCTACGCGCACACAAGCTGCGTTCTTTTCTGACGCTGCTTGGAATCATCGTGGCGGTGACGTCGATTATCGCGGTCGTAACCGTAATAAACGGCCTCAACTCGAAGGTCACCAACTTGGTGACCGGTCGCGGCGCGGATGTTTTTATCCTCGATCGGATGGGCACCAGCGACGTTTTTGACTGGCGCTCGATCATCGAAGCCCAGCGACGGCCCGAGCTGACCAACGAGGATGCCCTCGCCCTCAGCGAACAGGGCGAGAACCTGCTGTACGTCGCTGCTGATGTGTACCGGCGGGACAAGGTATGGGGCGGCAATCGCTCAGTGGAGGACATGATGGTCCGCGGCGTCGGCACGGAGTTCCCGTTTCTGTCGACGTTTGAAATTGAGCGCGGCCGCCATTTGGCGCCGTTGGAGATCGAGCGCGCCCGTCCGGTCACCGTCATCGGTCACGAAGTGGCCGAGGAGCTCTTCCCGACGAGTGACCCGATCGACGATACGATTCGCGTGCGTGGCCGCCACTTCACGGTGGTCGGGATCGCCAAGCCGCAAGGCACCGTGTTCGGCGCCACTCAAGATGACTTTGTCGTTATCCCGCTCAGCAGCTGGCAAAAGATCTACGACCGACGAGCCAGCGTGAGCATCTCGATCAAGGCGGCCGATCCCGACAACGTTCAGGGCGCAATTGATGAGACGCGGATGCTGATGCGAGTTCGCCATCGACTGCGGCCATCCGAATCCGACGATTTTGGCTTCATCACGACTCAGGAGTTTCTCGAGCTCTACGACAAGGTGACGACCGGGATCTATTCGGCACTTGTCGGTCTGGTGGCGATCTCTTTGCTGGTGGGTGGGATCGTGGTCATGAACATCATGCTCGTTGCCGTCACCGAGCGTACTCGTGAGATCGGGATTCGCAAGGCGCTCGGTGCCCGACGACGCGACGTTTTGCGCCAATTCCTTGTCGAAGCGGTGATTCTGGCTGCGCTGGGTGGCATAATCGGCGTCGGACTCGGGTTCGGGATCGCGGTTACCATTTCGAAGGTCACCCCGCTTCCCTACTCCCTCACTTGGTGGTCGATCGCACTGGGGATCGGCCTGGCGTCGATCGTCGGCATCGCCTTCGGTATCTACCCCGCGGCCAAGGCGGCGCGCCTCGACCCGATCGTCGCCCTCCGATACGAGTAGTCGATGCGTCCGGACCTGCCCACTGGAGCCACTTCCAGTCAGTTCGTGGAGAGCGCCCGAATGGCGTTCGCCACGCTGTGGTCGCATCGGCTTCGCTCGGCGCTGACGATCATTGGCATCATCATCGGTGTCACCGCCATCGTCGGCATGACTTCGCTCGTGCGCGGGCTCGATAGCGAGATCGTCGGCGAGATACGTGACATCGGTGCGGACCACATGTTTCTCCGCAAGTGGGCCGGCCGAATCGTCTCCGGCGAGCGCGAGCTCATGCGGCTGGAGCGCAGGCCGGACATCACCGAACAAGACGAAGCTGCCATCAGCCGGCTCTCGACGGTACAGAACACCGACATCATGCTCGGAACGGCGTTTCCAGTCAGCCGGCAGCTATCCTACCGCTCAAACAAGACGACCCAGGATCTTCTCGGAACCACAGAACGGTACGCCGCGATCAACGCCGCCGATATCGAGAGCGGGCGCTTCTTTACGTCCAGCGAGGTCTCCAACCGCAACCGAGCTGTCGTCTTGGGGAAGGGGATCACCGACCTAATCTTTCCACGCGTCGACGCAGTCGGAAAGTCGATCCGGATCGGTGGCTTGCCGTACACGGTCGTCGGAGTATTCGAAGAAGAGGTAATGCTGATTTGGGGTCAAACCAAGGACAACCGAGTCATCATCCCCTACACCTCGTTTCACCGCGATTTCGGACCCGACCCGGTGATGGACATCATGCTCACCGTCGTGCCGACGCCCGAGGCTGGCCTCGATCGCGCTCGCGATGACATCACGTTTCTGCTTCGGGCGCGACATAAGCTCCGGCCTAGTGAAGAAAACGATTTCGACATCGTCACTCAATCCAACTTCTTGGAGCTCTGGGATCAGATTACAGGGTCGGTGTTTCTGGCGATGATCGTGATCAGCTCGATCGGTTTGATGGTCGGAGGGATCGGGGTCATGAACATCATGCTGGTGAGCGTCACGGAGCGAACCCGCGAGATCGGGGTTCGCAAGGCGCTCGGTGCCCGGCGACGCGACATCCTATGGCAATTTCTGATCGAAGCTGCGGTGCTCACCGGCATCGGCGGTGTGTTCGGTGTCGCGATCGGTAGCGCGCTCGGTGCGGGGGTGGCAAAGCTCATCGACTTTCCCGTCGCTGTTCCGCTGTGGTCGTTCTTTGTCGGCGTGGGTTTCAGCGCGGTAATCGGGATCTTCTTCGGTATCTTCCCGGCCCACAAGGCCGCCTCGCTCGACCCGATCGAGGCGCTTCGCTACGAGTAACGATGGTCGCCTAGCGCAGGCTCTCGATCGCCGGCAGCTGGATCCCCCGCTCGACCGCCGTTTGCTGGAGTCGATTGGCGCTGTCGATGAGCGCGTTATGAGTATCGACCAGGGTCGAGTACTCAGAATAGGATCGCTGCATCTCATTGACGCTGACGTTGTGAGCTTCGACGACTTCGTTGTGGCGTGCGATCACACCGCGGTAGAGCCGATACTCGCCGGTCGGAAGCCGACCGTTCACGGCTCTCCGCTCGAGCCTGGCGATCTCGAGACCAAACTCGCTCAGCCTAACCTTTCCCTCGTCGACCTCCGCCTCCAGCTCCGCCACCACCGTTGACAGCGAGTCGATTCGCGTCTTCTGCTCATTAAGTGTGACTGAAACCTGGCTCCAAGCGTCGCGGTACGGGGCCTGCGAACGGTATCGCCACAAAGAATGTCCGATCGCGATCGCCACTAGCACGGTGGTGAGAACGACAAAGGTACGGATCCGTCCCCAGCCCACGTCGCCGCCCGCTAGTTAACGGGCTGAGGCTGGACGAGCTGATCGAGTGCGTCCAATTCGAGGGCGCGGCCTTCGGCTAGCAATCGCTCTAGGGTCTCCTCCCCGAGTGTATCACGGCCGACTTCGAGGATCCGCTCGCAATCGCCCCGCTCTAGCGTCGACCTCGTCATCGTCACCGTCTTGAGGATCCGATTCGCCGCCCCGAGCAGCCGCACCGCCACCTCCAATTGACCAGTTTCCGCCTCAAGACCAGCCAATGCAGATAGCGTGCAGCCAATGCCGGCTTCGACTCTGAGCTCGCGAAAACCAGCCAACGCCTGGCAGTACAACTTGCGCGCGCGGTCACCTTCACCTCGACTCCTCGCCAACCCTGCTAAGTAGAACTGCGACCAAGCGATGCCGATCTGAGCACCCAGCTCGGTGAACAGATCGTAGCTGTCCTGATGGTGGCGTTGAGCGACGTCCAGGTCTCCTCGTTGCCGGGCTACGACGCCTAGGTACTGGTTGACAAAACCGAGCGTCACCTTGTTGCCCTCACGCTGCGACCGATCGCGCGCTTGACGAAAATACGTCTCGGCTTGATCGATCTCGCCTTCTGCCAAATACGAGTCGCCCAGGTTCATGAGAGCAGCGTTTACTCCAAACGAGTCACCGAGCGCTTCATACAGCGCAAGAGCCTCCTCAAACAACGCCCGCGCCTCGTCTAGGGCCCGCTCCCGGCTTCTCGCATTACCGATGTTCATCAGCGCTCTGGCGGTTCCAGAGTCGTGGCCGGCTTCTCTGTAAAGGGCGAGGCTCTCCTCGAACCTCGCCATCGTCGCTGGACTGTTGTCCCCCTGCATCTGGGCTAGCCGACCCGACAGATTGATCGCGTGAGCCCGGTCGAGCGGCGACAAAGTATCGACCTGGGCTTCGAGCTTTTCCAAGATCTGCCGACCGTCTTCGAGGAAGCCACGTCGAAACCAGATCGCGGGTAGCGCCTGTGAGAGTCTGACCGCGAGAGCTCCCTCGCCTGTGTCGAGTGTCCAGTGCAACGCGGTGCGGATGTTCTCGTACTCGTAGGCGAGCTTCGCCAACATCTCCGGTGCTCCCCCTCCGGGATCGGCTGCCCGGCTCGGATCTAGCATCTCGGCAAATGTTGCGAACGCTTCGGCGTGTCGTTTCCGCCATCGATCGGCCTCACCCGATTCTTCCAACAACTCGATGCTAAAGTCGCGAATCGTCCGGAGCCGCTCGAAGCGCGGCTCTTCGGTCTCGCTGTGCGAAAGTCGAAGCAAGCTCTTGTCGACCAAGGAGGACAGTACCTCGACGACATCGAAGTGCTCGCCCTCGGCCACACACACTTTCTCCGCCGCCTCGATCGTAAAGCCACCGTCGAACACCGCCTGCCTGAGAAACAGCGCCTTTTCGTCTTCGCTCAACAAATTGTAGCTCCACAACAAGGCACCCCGCAGCGTTCGTTGCCGATCGGGCAGATCGCGGGTCCCGCTAGTCAGGAAGTCGAACCTACGCCCCAGTCTGCGCACCAACGCCTGAGGTGGAAACATCTTCACCCGGGCGGCAGCGAGCTCGATCGCCAGCGGGAGCCCATCCAATTGGTGAACAATCTCGGCAACCGCCGGTGCGTTTCCCTCACTGAGCTGGAACGACGGCAGCACCGCCCGAGCACGCTCGGTGAACAGCACCACCGACTCGTAGTCCGTCAGCTTCTCGATCGCCGGCAGTCGCTGCGGGTTCGGAAACGACAACGGTGGAACCGGATACTCTTGCTCACCACGAATTCGGAGCGGAGCCTGGCTGGTAACCAGCACCGTCAGGCGCGAAGCGTCGCGCAGCAAATCGGCCACGTACGGGGCGGCCGCCAAGACCTGCTCGAAGTTGTCGAGCACGAGCAACAGTTGCCGATCACTCAGAAACTCCCCCAGAACCTGCTTGGAGTCATCTGCACCGTCCGCCTCGATCTCCAGCGCCTCGAGGATCGCCATCGCGACTCGGTCGGGCTCGCGAACGACCGCCAGATCCACCAAGAAGACACCGTGTTCGAAGGCGTCGACGATCTCGGCGGCCACTTGGATTCCGAGTCGAGTCTTTCCCGTCCCACTCGGGCCGGTCAGCGTGACCACCCGGGCATCGTCACGCAGGACCAGCTTTCGTACCTCCTCGATCTCCCGTGAACGACCAACCACTGCGGTCGCTTGTGCGGGAAGGTTGTTCGGTCGGGCATCGAGCGTGTTGAGCGGCGGAAACTCATCCGGCAGGTCGGCCATCACGAGCTGAAAGACACGCTCCGGCTCGGTCAAATCTTTTAGCGACCTCAGACCGAGATCGCGCAATGCGACCCCTTCCGGGAATCGCTCCGACACCAACCGTTCGACCGCTTGGGAGAGCAGGACCTGACCGCCATGACCAGCGGCCAGAATGCGGGCCACCCGGTTGAGCGCGATACCGAAGTAGTCGCCGCCGCGGGCTTCAGCCTCACCGCTGTGGATCGCCATTCGAACGCGCAGCGGCTCCGGCGTGCTCCACTCCTCTTCCGTCAGCTGACGTTGCGCGGCCAATGCCGCCGCCACCGCTTGTGGGGCTGAGTCGAAGGCCGTGAAGACGCCGTCGCCAACGTTCTTGAAAACCTTGCCGCCGTGTTCTTCCACAACGGAACGAAGCAGTGCATCGTGACGCTCCAGAGCGGACGGCATGCTGCTCGGGTACCGCTCCCACATCTCGGTGCTACCCTGGATATCAGTTGCGAGAAATGTGATCGTGCCGGTGGGTCCGTAATTCATCGCTTCGATCAAGATCTCCGGCCGGCGCTACCGATGCTCCACCTGCGAGCTAGGGACGATCACCCGTCCGCCGTCGCCAAGCTCGAGCAGCGCTTTGCGGCCGCCATCATAGTCATCGGCCCAGGCGAGGACAGGGACGGTGGCGCCGCGATAGACAACCTCGTCGACGGGGCTCGGAGGATCCCCCTCGAGGGCGATCCTCCAGAACGGGTTGCCCCGCTTCTCCTCGTCGACGGTCGACGGCGGCCCATGACCACACCACAGCGTGGTGTCATCCGGCAACGCCGGGAAGACATCGCGCACGGTGGTCATCAGCGCCTCCGTCGAGGCGTCACCACCGTCGGTCCGACCACTACCTAATCGGAACAAAAAGTCGCCAAGGAAGACGTGGCCGTCGATATGGTAGCTCACGCTCTCCGGGCTGTGTCCCGGAGTCGCGGAAACGTGGATGTTGTGAGCGGCAAAGGGAAGGTCCTCCCCGCCGATAACTGCTCGGTCGACGTGGAACGGCGCACCTGGCGGCCCAACTACGGGCGCGCCCAACGCTTGGACAACCTGAGCCAGCGCCGCCCAGTGATCGCCGTGAAGGTGGGTCACCAGGATCCACCGCACGTCACCGCCCCACGCTTCCGCCGCCGCGATCAGATCGCTTCCTCGGTCGCCAGGATCGATAATGACCAGCGAGCCCGTGTCCACCGCTTGGACCACAAACCCGTTCGTCATTAGATCGTTGAGCACGAACCGGCGTACCTGAACATGCTCGTCGATCACGATCTCGTCTGCGCCGGTCATGCGGCTGCCACCCCGTGACGCTGGCCGACCCTCTCGATCGCCGCGACCGCCAGCTCCAGATCTTCTCTCGTGTGCGCAGCAGAGATCTGGGCTCTCAGGCGAGCCGCGCCGTGTGGCACCACCGGATAGCCAAAGCCTGACACGTAGACGCCCTCGTCGAGAAGCTCCTTTGACATCTGAATCGCCAACGCCGTCTCGCCGACGATCACTGGAACAACTGGGTGAACGCCTTCCGGGACGTCGAACCCACGGGCCTTGAGCTCGGTGCGGAAAAAGTGAGTGTTCTCTCGCAATCGAGCGACCAAGGCCGAAGACTCATCGAGCAGGTCGAACGCCGCCAACGAAGCGTTGACAATCATCGGTGGCAACGAGTTCGAAAACAGATATGGCCGGGAACGTTGACGCAGCGTCTCGATCACCGACTGCGGACCGGTAACGAACCCGCCGGCTGCCCCACCCATCGCTTTGCCAAGCGTGCCGGTAACGATGTCGATCTGACCGTGAACACCCAGCTCCTCGGCCGTGCCGCGGCCCCTCGCGCCCAGCACTCCGGTGGCGTGCGAGTCGTCGACGACGAGCAGTGCGCCGTGCCGGCGACACAGAGCGACAAGCTCATCCAAGCGCGCCAGCTTGCCCTCCATCGAGAAAACGCCATCGGTCACGACCATTTGGTGCCGAGACTCATCCTTTGCGAGCATTTCCTCGAGAGCCACAAGATCATCGTGCGGATAACGATACCGCTGCGCCTTGCAGAGCCTCAGCCCATCGATGATCGATGCATGGTTCAACTCGTCCGAGAATACCCCGTCGGCGTCCGTCAGCGTAGCCGCAAACAGCGCCTCATTGGCGTTCCAACACGATGTGTAGAGAATCGCGTCATCGGTCTCGAAGAAGCTCGCGATCCGGCGCTCGAGCTCAAGGTGGAGGGTCTGGGTCCCGCAGATGAACCGCACCGAGGCCATCCCAAACCCCCACTCATCGATCGCCTTTCGAGCTGCGTCACGGACTTTAGGATGATCCGCCAGTCCCAAGTAGTTGTTCGAGGTCAGCATCACGATCGACCGCCCGTCGACCTGCACGGTCGCGCCCTGGGGCCCTTCGAGCTGATGCTCGACCTTGTACGTCCCAGTTTCTTTCTGAGCAAGAATCTCGGTCGCCAAGTGATCGAGGAGCGCGTGAGCGTCACGCATGTCCATTCTCCCCGTGCGGATAAAAGACCACCTTGAGCGCTTCGTGAGTATCAAACGCATCCATGCCGCTGGTAAATTCGTCCAGCCCCTGATACTCGTGGGACACGAGGGAGCCGACCTCTAACCCGTCCGCCAGCAGTGTCAGCATCTTCTCCCAAGTCGAGAACAGACGCCGCCCCGTGATACCGCGGATAGACAAACCCTTGAAGACCAAGTGTCGCGTAAAGTGTTCGATCGTAACCGCTTCCTGGGACGGGATCCCGAGCATCGACAACGAAGCGCCGCCACGGGCGATCTCCAATCCCTGGTTGATAGCCGATTCGGCGCCCGACATCTCCAAAACCAGGTCGACGCCGCCATCAGTCTCTTCGAGTATTCGACGCGTCGCCTCAGCGGTGAGGTCTCCACCGGTTCGGAGCACCGTCACGCCGGTCCCGCCGTGATCCACGTGCCAACGTTCGGCCTGTGTGATCGCCCGTTCGCTCACATCGAGGATGTAGATGTGCCCGGCGCCTTGATGTTCGGCGATTGCCACCGCCATGGCCCCAATTGGGCCGTATCCCAAAACGGCCACCCGGGTGTCGGTCAAACGATGGTCCTCAACGGTGTGGACGGCATTACCCAGCGCGTCCAGAAAAGCGCCGATCTTCAACGGCACAACTTCACGTGGCAGGAGAATAATATTGCGCGCCGGGACGATAACGTACTCGGCGAACGTCCCGTCATGATGAAAGCCAATGATCTCGGTTCGCTTGCAGACGTGGGCCTGCCCGCTCCGGCACGGTGTGCAGACCCCGCACGTCACGTGCATCTCGGCGGATACATAGTCGCCGGGCTGGAGATCATCTCGGCCTGGTTCCGGGCCCACCATGTCGATTTCACCACAGAACTCGTGACCGTACACGCGGGGCGGGTGGATCATGTGTCGCACTGATGGATCCCAATGATAGATGTGCCGATCAGAACCGCAGATCGCCGCAGCTTGGACGCGCACCCGTACTTCCCCAATTCCCGGCTCGGGGGTTGGCACATCGGTCACGGTCGTCCCAGCCGCTCCAGCCTTGGCGTTGATCTTGACGACCGCGCGCATGCCGCTGCCCTTCAGGTAGACGTTCGCGCCGCCGCACCCATCGGCTGGGGGGCGTCACCGACCTGTTCCAGGAATCGTTCAGCGTCGATCGCGGCTCGACACCCGGCCGCCGCCGCGGTCACCGCCTGACGATAGACGTGATCGTGGACGTCACCACCGACGAACACACCGTCAATCTCGGTGTGCGATCGGCCAGGCTCCTTTTGAAGCAAGTACCCCTGATCGTCCATCGGTAGCTGCCCTTTAAAAATAGCGGTGTTCGGGATGTGACCAATGGCCAGGAAGAAACCCTTGACCGGTTTCTCCCATCGCTCATCCGTGGAGGTATTCCAGAGCTTGACCGCCTCGACTTCGGTTTCGCCCACAATTTCCGTCGCATGGGTGTTCCAAATGAATTCGATCTTTGGGTTTTCAAACGCACGGTCCTGCATGATCTTTGACGCCCGCAGCTCCTCGCGGCGGTGAATCACGGACACCTTGCTCGCGAACCGGGTCAGAAAGATCGCCTCCTCCATCGCGCTGTCGCCGCCGCCAACGACGACCAGCTCCTGATCTTGAAAGAAATACCCATCGCACGTCGCGCAGGTCGAGACACCGTGACCCAGCAGACGATCTTCACCCGGAATCTCTAGCATCTTGGCCGATGCGCCCGAGCAAATAATCAGCGTCCGGGTCTCGATTGGCGAGCCCTCGATCTCGAGCCGGAAGGGGCGCTGCGACAGATCAGCGGCAGTTGCGTCACCCGGCACGAATCGCGTCCCGAAGCGAGCCGCTTGATCCTTCATGAGTTGGATGAGTTCCGGGCCCTGAACGCCCTGTGGGAAACCAGGATAGTTCTCGACGTCAGTGGTCAGCGAGAGCTGCCCACCCGCTTCGACGCCGAGAACAACGAGGGGCTCCAGGTTGGCTCGGGCCGCATAGACCGCGGCCGTCAGGCCGGCGCAGCCCGATCCCAGAATGATGACGTTTTCGACACTCTTGTCGCTGACGCTCACTCGTGCCTCCGTCTCACTGACCGGCTTCAGACGACGCTGGCTCCGCGTTCCCTTGGGGCGCTACTGCCTTGCCCTCGATCCGTATCTTCGCCAAGCCCACGCCGGCGTCGCAGAGCGCCACGCGGATGGCCACGAACTGCTTCGCGAGCGCGTCGGCTGGTTGAACTTCTGGTAACCGGATGGTGGCCCGGGTCCTTCCATCGGATCCAGCACGGGTCGTCACCTGGGCGCTTGGCACAACGACCTGCACGATTTGCTTCACCTGCTTGTCTCGGGCACGATAGTTCGAGCGAGCATCGGTGTGGTAGTCGAGATCGAATGGCACAGCATACGTCAGGACCGCGTCCGACCATGGGCCCAGGGCGGAAGGGTCAGATTCGCCCTGGTACCGTTCATCCTTCCCCTCCAGCGCACGCAGCACCTCTTTTTCCTTGAGCTCACCGTAGCCGTCACGTTCGGTGCCCAGCTCGTGCTGGACCGAGATCCCCAGCGAGTTGTCTGTCGCGGTGGTGACCAAATGGTAGCTTCCACTGCCGTCTCCGCGGTCTGCCGCCTCGGACTCTGAAACCACCTCGACCTCGGCCGAACCGAACTCCTGGGCTGTTTGGCCGGTCGCCTGGGCCGGCATAATCGCACTGATCGAGACGAAACCGATGAGGGCATGTAGGAGCCAACCTGACTGCATAGTGAATCTCCTCTTAAACGTGGTTAGGCAAACGGTGATTTTCTGCTAGAAGCCGGTTGGAACGACGAGCGGGGAGCAAGCCGCCCCCCGCTCAAACCGTTGGTTGGCCCGCCTGGACTCGAACCAGGAGTCTCTTGATCCAGAGTCAAGCGTGTTGCCAATTACACCACGGGCCAAACAGCCCTGAAACGTAACGTCCGGCCCTTTCCCGGGGCAACAGCGCGAGGGTATACTTACGGTAAGGACTTATGCCTGTTTTGGTGCCTAGAATCTGGCTGTTGCTGGCGGTTGGCTGGATGGCCGGGTTGACTGCAGCGTGTGGCGGCAGCGAGTTCTCGCCGCCCCTCCCGATCGTCCAAATCATCCTCGGTATCGGCGATTGCGGCGGTCTTCGTGTGGGCGAGATGTGCGCGCTCGACGCGACCGCTATCGATTCGGGTGGCTCGGTTGTGACCGATCCATCGCTCCGGTGGTCGTCGAGCAATCCGTTCGTAGCGAGCGTCGATTTTCAAGGTAATGTAACCGGCGCCGGCGCCGGCAATGCAACGATAGTGGTGCAGACTACAGACTCGGTGATCATCGAGGATACTACGCTCACCGTGGGCGAAGCACTCCCGCCGCCACCGGACCAGACGGACCCTAGGTTGTAAATATCAGGAGGTTAAGATGAACATCCCCGTAGGAAGCACCGTACTCGCGCTGCTCTTGATCGTCGTCGCTGGCTGCGACGAGAGCGGGCCGACGGCAATCGAGATCCCGATCGAGTCCCTCGAGATCACCAGCGGTTGCACGGTCATGATCGAGGGCCGGGAGTGCACGGTCGGGGTTATCGCCATGACTCCGGACGGTCAATCGATCATCAACCCGGTGCTGAGGTGGTCGAGCAACAGCTCAGCCGTCGCCATTCGCAACCAGCGCGGGCTCATCGCGGCGGTGGCTCCGGGGCAGGCGACGGTGAGGGTCGAAAACTCGACCGGCACGGCGTTTGACGAGACGAGGGTCACGGTCCTCATCGACACCGGCCCCAAGTAGGACACCGGCCTCGCTACCGGGTTTCCCTGAGCGCCCGTTGCTGTTGGTTGCGCTCAACCGCCAGCGCGATCAGCCGATCGCATAGCTCGGGGAACGAGACACCCGTAGCCTCCCACAGCCGCGGGTACATGCTCATCCGAGTAAAGCCTGGAATCGTGTTGATCTCGTTGAGATAGACCTTCCCGGTCTCGCCCTCGAGAAAGAAATCGACCCGTCCCATTCCACTCGCATCGATTGCGACAAACGCGTCTATCGCCAGTCCTCGGACTTCGGTCGCCGTCCTCTCCGGTAGATCGGCCGGGACGACCAGCTCGACTTTGTCATCGAAGTACTTGTCCTCGTAATCGTAGAACTCGTGGCCGGGAATGATCTCCCCAACCACCGATGCTTCCGGCGCGTCATTGCCGAGCACGCCACACTCTAGCTCGCGGCCAGCGATCGCTGCCTCGACGAGCAGCTTCCCGTCGTATTGAAACGCCTCCTCGATTGCCGGCTCGAGCTCCCCCAGCGCGCAGACCTTGCTGATCCCGATCGATGAGCCGCTGTTGGCCGGCTTCGCGAAGCATGGGAACCCGATCTTCGACGCCACCTCCCCCTTGAGCCACGCGGCATCGCCTCGCCACTCGGATAACTTGAAGACGAGATGCGGGCCAATCGGCAAGCCGGCGGCGGTCCAAAGCGACTTGGCGACCGCCTTGTCCATACCGACCGCGCTCGCCAACACACCCGCGCCGACGTACGCAACACCGCCAAGCTCAAACATGCCTTGCAGCACACCGTCCTCGCCCGACCGACCGTGTATCAGCGGAAAGACCACGTCGAGTGGCCGGTCGAGTCCCGACTCCACGGGTAACACACCGCCGCCCGCCGGAATCAATGCACCGCCGCGCTCCGGATCGGCGAGCAAAGTCACTGGTGCTGTGCCTTCGATATCGCCCTCGAGCGCCCCGGTAGCGCTGGCTCGCTCGATCAATCGATCGACCGCGTCGCGGGCGATCAACCACCGACCCTCTTTGGTGATTCCGATCTGAACGATCTCGTATTTATCGGGGTCGAGTGCATCCAACACCGACTGCGCGGACATCAGGCTCACCTCGTGCTCGCTCGATCGTCCGCCGAACAGCACCCCAACACGGACCCGCTTTTTGCCAATCATCGTCTGCCAATCGTCATGCAAACCTCGACAGTGTGTCGACCAATAAAGCGTGGACTTCGGGGCCACCAGCCGCGAGCCAACCCGTGTCGCGGTGCGCGTCGGTTCCGCTCCAATCCGTGACGATCCCGCCGGCCTCGGCGATCAGCAGCTCGCCTGCGGCGATGTCCCACAGGTTGAGCCCGATCTCCCAGAAACCATCGACTCTTCCGGCAGCCACGTATGCTAAGTCGAGCGCCGCTGATCCCGCCCGACGCATGTCACCAACGTTCTCGAACAGCGCCGCGAACGCCGCCAGGTAGAGATCGATGTGGTTGGGATGACGGAAGGGAAAGCCGGTTGCTACCAGCCGCCGGTCAGGCCGCGGCGGGTCCGCCACGCGAATCGGCCGAGCGTCGTCCGGTTGGCCACTATCCAGGTAGGAGCCCTCTCCGACACGGGCCGTGAACCACTCGCCGCGGACCGGGTCGACGACGATGCCCACTTGCGGAGCATCGCCTTCGAGGAGCGCAATCGAGACCGCGTACATTGGAAAGCCGTGCATGAAGTTGGTCGTCCCGTCTAGCGGATCGATCACCCACGTATGGACGGATCTGCCCGATCGCTCGCCCGATTCCTCCGCAATCACCGCGTGGTCGGGAAACGCACGCTCGATCCGCTCAATGATCGCCTCTTCGGCAGCACGATCGCTAGCGGTGACAAAGTCCCGGGGCTGCTTGTCGGCGACGTCATACTGATCAGCGGACTCCGCCGCGGCCTTCAACACCACCACCGCCTCGGAGGCTGCCTCTCGAGCCACCGCTAGCGCATCGGCGGTCTCGACCGCATCAGCCACCGCCGTGACGGGCCGGCTCGATCCAGTCGCGCAGGTACGCCGCGACTTCGTTTGGCGCCACCGTTGCTGCTTCCGCGTCGCGGCGGCTCGCCACCTCGACGACACCCTCTTCGACGCCGCGATCACCGACGACAACCCGCCATGGAACCCCGATCAGGTCGGCGTCGGCGAACTTCGATCCGGCGCGATCGGCGCGATCGTCCAGCAGCACTTCAAGATCCGCGGCTCGACAAGCGTCGTAGATCTGCTCGGCGGTCTGTACAACGACCTCTGAATCCATGTTGAGCGGGATCACCTCGACCTCGTAGGGAGCGATCGCAACCGGCCAAACGATGCCCCGATCGTCATGATTCTGCTCGATCGCGGCAGCGATGACACGGGTCACTCCAAGGCCGTAGCAACCCATCTCGAATGGCACCGGCGAGCCGCCGTCGTCGAGAAACGTGGCGTTCATTGCAACCGAGTACTTGGTCCCGAGCTGGAAGATGTGACCGACCTCGATCCCCCGTGTCTCCTTCAGAGGTTGGCGACACTGGGGGCATGGGTCACCCTCGACTGCAACGGAGACGTCCGCCCATTTCTCTGGCTCGACGTCGCGGCCGATCTCAAGCCCAGTGACATGCCGATCGGTTTGGTTGGCGCCAGCCACCAGATCTCCGTGCCCCGCCAGCGAGTAATCGGCGATGATCCGAACGGTGTCTGGCAACGTGTGCGGACCCGCGAAGCCGACCTCGGCACCGGTCACCTCTTTGACACAATCGGGTTCGGCCATCTCGACTCGCTCGACGGCGAGCAACCGGCCGAGCTTGGACTCGTTGATCTCGCGATCGCCCCGCACCAGTACGGCGATCGTCTTCCCGTCAGCCTCGAAGAGCAAAGTCTTCACGAACGATTCAGCCGGCTTCCCGAGCAGTTGCGACACCTCGTCGACCGTCGTCTTGCCTGGTGTGTCAACGACTTCGAGCGGCTTGAGCTGATGACCCTGCGGCAACTCGTGGTCCCGCGGGGCGCTCTCGGCGCGCTCGCTGGCGGCACCATAGCCGCACGCGTCGCACGAGAGGACCGCGCTCTCGCCGGTGCCGGCCAACACCATAAATTCGTGATTCACCGTGCCGCCGATCTCACCGGCCTCAGCTTCCACCGCCCGATACGCCAACCCGCAGCGGTCGAAGATCGCACAGTAGGCGTCGTGAAACTTCTGATAAGTATCATGAGAAATTCGCGTGCCCGCATGACCCCGAACCGGGGGCGGATCTCATCCCGATACTTGGTCTGGATCTGGTACACTGACAACGGCAGCTGCCGATAGGATCGAACCTCGCGCCGGATCAGGTCGGTGACGATCTCTTCGTGGGTAGGCCCGAGCGCGTACTCGCGGTCGTGCCGATCGGTGACCCGCATCATCAGCGGTCCATACAGCTCCCACCGACCGGTCTCCTGCCACAGCTCGGCCGGATGGAGGATCGGCGGGAGCAGCTCGACCGCGCCCATCCGATCCAATTCCTCGCGAATGATCCGCGACACCTTGCGGATGCTGCGCAGCAGCAACGGCAGGTAGGTATACACGCCCCGCGCCACCGGTCGCAGCAGCCCCGCCCGGATCATCAGGCGGTGGCTCACAACCTCGGCGTCGGCGGGATCCTCCTTGAGCGTGGGGATGAGCGCACGGGACCAACGCACTAGCAGCGATCCGTCGGGCATGACCAACACGTCGACCGGGCTACCCCACGCCTCTTCGTTCTCGAGCCATCCCTCGGCGAACGGCTCATATGATACAACGCGATTGTCCCGTAGCTGCACGCGGGTGATGCGGTAGCCGATCTTCCGGCTTCGGTTCCAAGACCCATGCTCGGCGATGAAGATGTCGTTGCGGTACTCGTCAGGAAACATGTCCCCGGTGTAGAACCGCATCCCAAGCGGGGCGACGTGCGGACCCAGCTTCTGCTCCGGCCGCGTGAATTCGGCGCACCCCCGCTGCGAACCGAACTCGGGATCCGAGATGTCACCACCGTGGCAGAAAGGGTAACCGAAGTGAAGACCAGGCTCAGCGGCTCGATTGAGCTCATCCGGAGGCAGGTCGTCGCCCAACCTGTCCCGGCCGTTGTCGGTGAACCACAGCTCGTGCGTCTCCGGGTGCCAGTCGAAACCCACCGAGTTGCGGACCCCGTGTGCGAACACCTCGCGCCTGGGCCCGGTGACGCTCATGCGGGTGATCGATGCGTACAAAGGATTCTCAGACAAGCAGATATTGCATGGTGCACCGACTTGCATGTACAACAAGCCATCGGGTCCGAAACGGATGAACTTCCATCCGTGGAGCTGCTCGGTCGGAAAACCGTCGCGCACAATGACTGCGTCCGGCGGGTCCGCGAGTCGCTCGTCGATATTGTCAAACCTCAGAACACGGCTGACCTCGGCCACGTAGAGGGCGCCGTATTGCCAGGCGACCCCGTTCGGCGTCTCGAGCCCGCGGGCGATGGTATGAACGGTGTCAGCGACATGGTCGCTATCGGCATCAACCACGGCGTACACGACCCCCTCCTTGCGGGTACCAACGTACAGGATGCCGCTGGGGCTCAACGTCATCGAGCGGGCATTGGGAACGTCGGCGGCGAAGACCTCGATCCGAAACCCTTCCGGCAGCCGTATCTTGTCGATTGGCAGGCGGTCCTGACCGCACGCCGGAACCGACCCAACCACCATTGCACACACCATTGCGGCCATGCAACGCGTTATCATGTCGTCATTCTATCCTCTTGTTTGACTATCGGTTGCACCTATGATCTCATCCAACCGTTGAATCACGACCGCCGTCTCACCCGGAAGCAGCGTTCGAACATCCAGCCACACCGCGTCATCGGAGACCCGGCCCAGGATCGGTGGCTCTCCCAACCGTAGGCGTCGCTCGAGCGCAGCCGCCGAAAACCTCTCGGGTGCAACACGCACGGCGGCGCCCGGCAAGTCGACTCCAGGTAGCGTCCCGCCGCCAGCGCGGCCAGCGTGGGGCTCCACCGTACACTGAGCTCGCGCACCCGGTGTCAGCGCCTCGACCAGCGCCTCCGCCCGTGCATTAAGCGCGTCCGGGTCGAGTTCGAGCATCGCCCGCACGGGCACATCGGTTGCCCGCTCGGCGGTCAACCGCAGCGTAGCCTCCAGCGCGGCCAACGTCGCCTTGTCAACCCTGACCGCCCGTAGAAGAGGATTGGTGCGTATCTTCGCAACCCACTCACTGCCGCCGCACAATAACCCGGCCTGCGGTCCGCCCAGCAGCTTGTCGCCGCTCGCGCAGACGATCGCCGCGCCATCGGCCAACGCATCGTTGACGCTAGGCTCGTCGGGTGCCGTCAGCAGCGGTTCGAGCACGCCGGTTCCCTGATCGAAGATGACCGGTACCCCGTGCCGCTCCCCCAATCGGCACAGATCAGCCAACCCGACCTCGGCTACAAAACCCGATACCGAGAAGTTGGATCGGTGCACTTTGAGGATAACACCAACCTCGTGGGCTTCGAGGGCGCGCTCATAGTCTTCCAGGTGGGTCTTGTTGGTGGCTCCAACCTCGACGACACGTGCGCCGCTCTTGGCGACGATATCATGGACACGAAAACCGCCACCGATCTCGATCAGCTCACCCCGTGAAACGACCACCGCCAAACCTGCGGCTAGCGAATCCACAGCGACCAACAGCGCGGCGGCGTTGTTATTGACGACCAGGGCGTCCTCGGCGCCGGTCAGGAACGTGACCCATCGAGCGGCGTGAGCATACCGCGAACCCCGCCCACCCTTCTCTAAATCGTATTCGAGGGGCGTGTAGCGACCTGAGGCCGCCACTGCCGCGGCGATCGCCTCCTCCGCCAGCGGAGCCCGTCCCAGGTTCGTGTGCACAACGACGCCGGTCGCGTTTATGACTGGCATCAGCGCCGGCCGAAGCAACGCTTCGAGCGCCTCCACCCACCGCTCGTCCACCGCCGCCTTTACGTCATCCGGCGATGCGAACCGATTGGGAGTTTCCTGCACCGCAGACCGAACATGATCGAGCGCCGTGTCGAGCGCGGCCCGCTCCAACATCTCTCCGGCGCTAAAACGCTGAACCGCAGTTGGGGGATCGGCGACACAGACATGCACCGCGGGCAACCACCGGAGGCGTTCGGTGGCCGAGGTCACCGGCCACCATCCGGCATCTCGAGCGGGTCCGATCGGAAAACGGCCGCCCCATCATAGTTCGGTCGGAACACCCGACCGCCCTCGGCGGTCGAAACCAACCCGCTGACGTTTACGACATCGGCTACCTCAATTCTGTACAGCCGACCTGTTCTCAACGGCTCGGCGGGCGTGACGCGTAGTTCGTTCTTTCCCGTTCGCTCAACGTTCTCGATCTCCAATCGTCGTGCACGAAGTTGATCCACTGGCAGCTCATCGGGGGCGACATCGGTATCCCAGACCTCTGGCGACGTTTCGTAGAGTGCGACCATCGATGGGATCAGCGGCAGCACCTCGGGCAACGGGTCGTCAAACGCGACCGCCACGCGTCGCGAGCCTGGAGTTCGAACCCGGTCGACGACCGGCGCCGTTGTGTCAACGACGGCAATCCGATACGTCTTCTCGTGCAAACGATTCGCGAGTGACAGATCGATGGTGTCGCGGGCACCGGGCTCTTCCATCTCTTGCCAGCCTTCGGGTCGCACCATCTCCTCCCAAGCGGTAGCCGCATAGCGACCGTACTCGACGGCTTCGATTTCGACTAGTCCTTGCGAGTCGGCCTCCCACGTGTAACCAAACTCGGACTCCAGGTTCTCGAGTCGGTACTGCGCGCCGACCGCCGGCAACGTGTCCTTGACGATGGTGACGCGGACCAGCGAAAGCGTGATCGGCTCTTCACCGCCGACCGAAAAGAGGATCGTCTTCGGCGTGACGGTGGCATTCCGATCTCGGTCCTGGAGACCCGGCAGGATCGTGACCGAGTACGTCACCCCTTCGAGCAGCGCCCCCTCCGAGGTCAATGTGATCGTCCTATCCTCGAGTTCCGCGTCAAACTCGGGTACGTCTGGGTTGATCTGGATGAAGTCACCGATCTGGTCGGACAGCTGCTCGTCGATGATCTCATCGAACTCGAGTACGATGGGCTGATTGGGCTCAGCGTTGACCGCGCGCTCGGCGGGATCGGATGCGACCAAGACTGGCGGTACTTTGTCCTCAGGGCCACCAGGCGGAAACCCCTCGCTGGCGCAGGCCAGCCCCGCCATCAAGGTCGCTGCGCCAACGACGATCTCAGGCCGCACCACCCGGAACCCAGCTAACGCGGCGACAGCGTTTGGAGGAGCTCATCCAGCCGACCGATCGCCCGCTCGAGGTCAGCGGCTTTCTCGCGCTCGCGAGCGACGACTTGCTCCGGCGCCTTGGCCACGAATTGGGCCTCATCCAACTTGCTACGGACAGCGGCCAACTGGCTTTGTTTACGACGACTCTCGGTAGTCAAGCGCTCGCGCTCGCGTTCGATATCGATCAGGTCGGCCAGGCGAACAGCGACCTCTACCCCGCCGCGAACGACGTGCGAGACAAAACCATTCTCAGACGGCGCCTCGGCAACCACGCGCGCTTCGCTGGCCCCGGCCAGCCGAGCGACGTCGACAGCGTGTCGGTCAAGCGCTGCGCGATCTTCTCCATCGTCAACCACGATCACCAACGGCGCCTTGCGACTAGATGCCACCTCATATCCAGACCGCAGATTACGCGCCGCCACGATTACTTCCCTGAGTAGCGCAACCCGGTCGGACTCGAGCCCGAAGTCCCAGCCCGTTGCCTCGGGCCAAGGTGCGATCATAACCGACTCGCCGGTCCGTGTTGTCGCCGGCAACCGCTGCCACAGCTCCTCCGTCACGAACGGCATGATTGGGTGAAGCAGCCTCAACCCCCGCTCCAACACCCCGAGCAGGACGCTCCGTACGGTGTCGCCACCGGGACCGTCGAGATCGGTCTTCGACCATTCTATCGCCCAGTCACAGTAGTCATGCCAAAGAAACTCGCGCAGCCCGTTCGACGCCTCATCTAGGCGGAAAGCTTCAAGGTGTCCGTCGACGGCGACGATCGTCTCGTCGAGACGCTGAAGCAACCACCGCTCGCGGTCTCCAAGCGACCCCCGATCGATCTCCTCGATCGGCTGCGGTTCGAACTCCTCGGGCGTGTTCAGGAACACGAATCGAGCCGCGTTCCATAGCTTGTTGGCGAAGTTCCGCCCGACCTTGAAATCATCGGTCGCCAGCTTGAGGTCGATCCCGGTGGGGACGAGCGTCACTAGCGTGTAACGCAGCGCATCGGTGCCATACTGATCGATCATCTCGCGCGGATCGATGCCATTGCCAGCCGACTTCGACATTCGCAGACCATGGTCGTCACGAACGGTGCCGTTGATGACCACGTCCGTGAACGGGCTCAACTCGGTGCAATAGATGCCCGCCATGACCATCCGGGCGACCCAGAAGAACAAGATCTCCGACGCGGTGACCAACGTCTGCGTCGGATAGAACGTTTCGAGATCCTCGGTCTGATCCGGCCAACCGAGCGTCGAGAACGGCCACAGCCACGACGAGAACCACGTGTCTAGAACGTCAGGGTCCTGGGTGAGCTCACGATCGCCGCAATCGGGGCACCGTTCAGGATCTTCGCGAGCCGCAAACTCGTGCCCGTTCTCACACGTCCAAACGGGAATTCGGTGACCCCACCAGATCTGGCGCGATATGCACCAGTCGCGCACGTTTTCTAGCCAGTGCTCGTACGTCTTGCCCCAAGCCGACGGCGAGAACCTGATCCGGCCGGCGCGGTACGCGCCCAGCGCCGGTTCGGCAAGCGGCTCCATCCGCACGAACCACTGATCGGACAGGTAGGGTTCGACAACGGTATCACACCGGTAGCAGTGACCGACTGCGTGGTGATGGTCCTCGATTTTCTCGAGTAACCCTTCGGCCTCAAGTGCCTCCACGATCTCGCGCCGGGCTTCAAACCGATCGAGGCCCTCGAACCGCCCCGCCTGCTCGTTCATGCTCGCGTCTGGGTTCAAAACGTTGACACGTTCCAGGTTGTGGCGGTCGCCGATCCAGAAGTCGTTCGGGTCATGCGCGGGCGTGACCTTGACCGCGCCTGTGCCAAACTCGGGGTCGACAAAATCGTCGGCGACGATCGGTAGCTCGCGTCCGACCAGCGGCAAGATCGCCACCTGCCCGACCAAATGGCCGTGACGATCGTCCGCCGGATGAACCGCTACTCCGGTGTCCCCGAGCATCGTCTCGGGGCGAGTGGTGGCCACCAGGATGTGCTCATCTGAGCCCACCAGCGGGTAACGAATCGTGTACAGCTTCCCCGGTTGATCGCGTTTCGGCGCCTCCTCGTCGGACAGCGCGGTCTTGCACCGGGGACACCAGTTGACGATGTACTCGCCACGGTAGATGAGACCGTCATCGTACAACCGCACGAACACTTCGCGAACCGCGTGCGACAGCCCCTCGTCCATGGTGAACGCGACCCGCTCCCAATCACACGAGATCCCCAGCCGCATGAGTTGATCGTGAATCTCGCCGCCATACTTCTCTTTCCAAGCCCAGACTCGGTCGACGAACGCTTCTCTGCCGAGATCGTTCCGGGTCTTGCCATCGGCGGCAAGCTCGCGCTCGACGACGTTTTGCGTCGCGATGCCGGCGTGGTCGGTGCCCGGCAGGTAGAGCGCCCGCCTCCCCTTCATGCGTTGGTGGCGAATCAAAACGTCCTGGATCGTGTTGTTGAGCGCGTGTCCCATGTGCAGAACGCCGGTCACGTTGGGCGGCGGAATCACGATCGTATACGGCTCAGGGCCGTCCCCGGCAGGCGGATGGAAGTAGCCGCACTGGCGCCATTCGGCGTACCGGAGCGTCTCCAGCGTCGATGGGTCGTACCGTTTGGGGAGCGTGCGCTCGACCATCAATAGTGTGGGCCAGGTTTTAGGGACATTGGGGTTGGCCGAAAGGCCTCTAAGCTACCGAGCGCTCGCGCGCGACGCTAACGCGATCGCCCAATCGGCGAGCAGCAGAATAGCAGCCACAATGAGCGGCCACGAAGTAGCTCCCAGTCGAGCTGTGCGCGTGGCGTCAATCACGTGCTCCAAGTCCCGGTCGGTTCTCGACAGCTCCGGCAGGGAATCCTCCGTCAACATCGCTCCGCCGCTGGCTCGAGCGGCCGCCGCCAAGCTCGCAGTGTCGGCCGCCGTCCACGCCAGGTCTGGAACCCACGGGTCGACGACGAACGGCTCGTTGACCCGCCACCCGTCAGCGGCCTCGACCACGAGCCGATAGGTCCCGGGTTCAAACGGTCCGACGGCAATCTCCCGCGATGCGGGTTCGGTGGCCAATACGCCGCTAGCGACGGGCGACGGCGTTTCGGATCCGGTTTCGGTCGCGGGCTCGACCCGCCACCTGACCTCGCCCACCACATCGGCCGCCAACCGCGCTACGAGGCGTTCACCAATCGCCAACTGCGATCCAACCGGCATCCGCAAACCCAACCGTCGCATCGGTGTCGCCGCTGCCAACCACCGGCCCAACGTTTGAGTCCATTGTGTCCAGAACTCGGCGCCACGCTCGTCGCTTGATCCACCCGTGGTCAGCGACCAACGGTAGTACCCGACCCCCAACAGCACCGCCAACCGGGTCGTACCACGCTCCAGCACCCACCCGATCGGTCGCCCGGCGAGCTCGAGGAGCACGGTCGCGCCGGCAGGCGGCTCGGGCGGACGCGCGGCTAGCGACTCGAGGCGTGGCCATGCCGGGCTGCCGTCGGGTCCGCTGGCAGCCAACGCGCCGTGGGCAGTGAGCCACCCTGCGCCGTCGGCAGTCAGCTCGGGCACGCCGTCCGTCCTGGCATTCGCCGGTACGACGACGTCGGCGCCGGCCAACCTGCCTCCATGCTCACCCGGTGCCCACAAGAGACCCCGGCCGCCGGCAGTGGCGAAACGATCGACCCAACGCTGACCGGCGGAGCCAAGCGCCGCTGGATCCCCGAGCAGATACGCCACCCCGTATCGCGCGATCGACAACGACGACCAACCGATTCCGTCTGCGCCATCGTCAACGCGATACAGGCTTCCACGCTGGTCGACCCAGAATACGTCCGCGCCATCGGAGTGGATGTCGCGAACCGCGCGCGCAAACGGTGCCAGATCCCAACCCGACGCGAGACCCACCACGAGCGCACGATCCGAGCTATCGGTCGATCTCCACAGGGCCGCTCGTTGATCGTTCTCAGATACCGGATCTTGCGGCACCGACACAGCCGCCTCGACGCGAGCAACCCCAGGGGATCGAGCCGGCAACGGAACGCGGGAGATGAACCGCTCGCCGGCGTCGAGCGGTGGCACGGCGCGCCGTCCAACCGGTTGATCGTCGACTGTGACCTCGAGCGTGCCTTGGACGTCGATCGCTCGCCCACCGACCGCGGCCACCTCAGCCAGTGCTATCGCGTCACCATCGCGATCCGTCTCGACGCGCAGCGTCACCAACGCAACGTCGGGGATTGCCACCGGCTGCGGCGACCAACCGTAAACGGGCACGACCGTCGGTTCGGCCGATCGACCTCTCGCCGCGCGACCGTCCGACAGCACGATGATCGCATCGGGCAACTCGCTCGCCGCGACTTCGATCGCCGCGCCGACGTCAGTCGTCGACCCGCCAAATGAATCGACGCTCACGTCCCAATCGGTCGTCCAGCTCTCGAAGCGAGATCCTGTGAGCCACTCGCGTGCCGCGTCAGCGCGGCGCACGCCATCCGTCCCGGCGACGTCCATGCTGCGTGATCGATCGACCAGTACGGTGAGCGTCCCCCGAGCGGCATCCCCCGCCCGTTGACATCCGACATCGAGCAAGGTCAGCAGCAGTAACGCGGCGGCCGTCAACTTCAATAGCCCCCGCACCACACCGCTGCGACCGGGCGGAGACAACACCAGCCAAGCCACTAAAGCGATCGCGCCCACCGCCAGCGCCAACACCGGCGACGGGCTCCAGCTCAATCCGCTCACGTCGATTCGACGCCTAAGTAGGCAGCGGGGATCTCCCAATCCCCCCAATGGGCGCGCAGGTGGCGGGCCAGCAGCGTCGGTCTAAACGGCGCCTCCACGAACGCCTCGCGATCAAGCCAAGCCACGTCGACCAACGTTGCAGAGCCCATGGCCTCAGGATCGACACCGAGTCGAGGACGACCACTGAACTCCGTTACCGCAAACGTGCAGTCCACGACGTGCCGATCAGCAGAACGAAACTCGCTGAGCGTCCACAAATGTCCGTCCTCTATGGCGAGTCCAGTTTCTTCGTCGAACTCCCGAACCAGCGCATCCCACATCGACTCGTCCAACTCCAGATGGCCACCTGGCAGCACCCAGTATTCAGCGTCCTGCTTCCGATGCAGCGCACACAACAGCGCGTGCTCCCAGAAGCATGCACCCTGGACTCGCACCTCGATCGTCGGGCGGGTCATGCTAAGCCCCGTTCTCGTGCGTGAGTGCAAAGGCGAGGCTCTCGAGCTCGATTTCCAGATTGACGTTGCGTAACGTGACCCCGGGTGGAACCCGGAGTCGAGTCGGGGCAAAGTTCAGGATCGCCTCCACCCCGGCAGCGATCAAGCGATCAGCGACTGGCTGCGCGCTGACTACCGGCGTGACGATGATCCCCATCTCGATTCGAGCCTCACGGATCACGCGATCTATTGATTCGATGTCTTCGACAACCAGCCGGCCCCAGCGTTGGCCGATCTTGTCGGGGTCGTTGTCAAACACAGTGACAACATCGAAACCCTGCCCCCGAAATCCATCATAGAAAAACAGTGCGGCACCTAGCTTGCCAGCACCAACCAGGCCCACGCGCCAGCGCCGGCCGAGCCCGAGGATCTCCGTCACTCGTTCACGAAGCTCGGAAACGGGGTATCCGAGGCCACGCTTGCCGAACGATCCGAAATGGGAGAGGTCCTTTCGAACCTGCGCTGGGGTCATGCCTCCGAACTCGGCTAGATCCCCGCTCGAAACGGTCGTCTTCCCGGCGAGTTCAAACGCGTCCAGAACGCGCAGGTAGAGGCTCAATCGGCGAACAGCAGACTCAGAGATCTTGGCGGAGCGCATGGTGGGCAACAGCTGCAGGGGATTCGTTTGTGATTGATTTCACAAGCAAAACCAGTATACGAGCCGTCGCCAGAGCCGGTCAAGCGGCTTATCGTTCGGCTGGCCTCGAATCGGGAGCTCCGCGTGCCGTCAGCCGAAAAGAGCATCAACCGCTTGCTGGACAGATTCGGCCTCGACCGGCCGGAACTCAGGGCGTGGGCCTTCTACGATTGGGCCAACTCGGCGTTTTTTCTCACCGTCGTGGCGACCGTCTTCCCGATCTTCTTTCTCGACGTGGCGGCCGACGGGCTGCCACGTGCGGTCGGTGCGGAGCGGTATTCGTGGGCCACCTCCTTGGCATTGCTGGTTATCGCGCTGGCGGCCCCGGTCCTCGGTGCCATGGCCGACTACGGCGGCTTCAAGAAGCGCTTCCTGGGCTCCTTCTTGGCCCTCGGCGCGACCGCCACCGCATGCATGTTCTTCATCCACCAGGGTCAATGGTTGTTCGCGGTGGTGCTGTTTGGGCTGGCGAACATCGGGGTCCAGGGCAGCGTCGTGTTCTACGACTCTCTGCTTCCGCACGTGGCACGGCAGGACGAAATCGATCGCGTGTCGGCAGCCGGGTTCGCGCTCGGTTACTTGGGCAGCTCGATGCTGCTCGCGCTGCAGTTGGTGTGGATCCTCAAACCAGCCTGGGTCGGGCTACCGACAGGCGCCGGGATAACGCCAGATCAAGCATCGCTCCCAGCGCGGTTGGCGTTCGTCTCGGTGGCGGTGTGGTGGATCGGATTCGCGATCCCGCTCTTTCGGCGCGTGAGCGAGCCGGTGCCGCAGCTCGAGCCAGATGAACAGCCGGGTCAGAATCCGCTCGCGGTCGCGATTCAACGGCTGCGAGAAACATTTCACGAGCTTCGCACCTATCGCCACGCGTTCTTGATGCTGGTCGCATTCTTGGTCTACAACGACGGTATCGGGACGATCGTCCGGATGGCCACGTTGTTTGGTGCGGAGATCGGGATCGGCCGGGGCGTGTTAATTGGCGCCATTCTTCTGGTTCAAGTGATCGGGGTCCCGTTTGCATTGCTGTTCGGCCAGTTGGCCGGACGGATCGGGCCCAAGCGCGCAATCCTAATCGGTTTGACGATCTACGTTGGGGTCGCGTCGTACGCGTACTTTATCGACTCGGCGATCGAGTTCTTCGGCCTCGCGATCTTTGTCGGGATGGTGCAGGGCGGGTGCCAGGCGTTAAGCCGGTCGCTGTTCGCGAGCATGATACCGCGTCACAAGTCGTCCGAGTTTTTCGGCTTCTATGGCGTTCTGGAGAAGTTCGCGGGCGTGCTCGGGCCAGCGATCTTCGCCATGACGATCCGGCTAACGGGATCCAGCCGGCACGCCATCCTGTCGGTGATCGTCTTCTTCGTCGTCGGGGCGCTGCTGCTCAGCCGGGTCAACGTCGAGGCTGGGCGGGCCGCCGCGCGACGCGCTGATGAGGGTCGGCCGGCCGCACCCTGAAAGAGTTTTCCACAGCTATCCACAAGCCCCCCACGGCTTGATCCCGATCGGTGATCCCACCGCGGGCCATGGTGGCTCGAGTCAGGGAGCGTACTCGCCAAAATACCCTCACCATTCCTCGTGTCGCGTAGAGTATCAGACTCCACCGTAACGACTTGCGCTCCGCGACCTAGAGCCGGTCCTCAAGAGAGCGAGGCTATCCCGATGAAGGCCAACCCCCTCTGCTGTACGCAGGCACGCCGCCAAGCGAACGCTCGACACCCCCACGATGTGGAAAACAGCGTTCGCGATCGAACAGCGATTCAGGCAGGCGCCTGACCGTCGATCTTGGCTAGCGATCGCTCAAGCGCCAGCCATTCCTCCATATCGAGGGTCTCGGGCCGACGACTCAGATCGATGGTGGTCGCGTCGGCCACAGCGGCCACCTCGTCTGCCGTGAGCTTCCACGGCGATCCCGTTCGCAGGCTCTTCTGAAGCTGCTTGCGGCGTCGCGTAAACAACCCCCGAACGAGCGAGCGAACCCTTCGGAGACCGGCCGAGTCGAGTCCCCAACGGCCATGCGGGGTCAGCCGGATGACGGTCGATTGAACGCTGGGCGCGGGCCGGAACGCACCCGCGCGCACGTGAAACAGCGCCTCGGCGTCAGCCACCAACTTGACGCCGACCGTCAGCGCGCCGTTCTGCTTCGAGCCTGGCTCCGCGACCAAACGCTCAGCGACCTCCCGCTGGACCATCAACACCAACTCTGCGATCGCCGCACTCGGTACTTGGTCGAGCAGGTGAAAGATGATCGGTGACGTGATCGCGTAGGGGAGGTTGCCAGCTACGTACCAGCTACCGCTGGCGGCCGGACCGAGCCGATACTCGAGGATATCTGCCGAAACGATCTGCAACCGGCTCTCGCCGGCCCACCGGGAGCCGAGTTCAGCTGCCAAGGCCTGATCGATCTCGACAGCGGTCACGTGCCAACCGCTCGCCAACAGGTGCTCGGTCAGCGCACCCTCGCCGGGACCGACCTCGAGCACGTCAGCGTCGGCCGGGGCACGAAGTGAGGCCGCTATCCGTGCAGCCGTCTTGCGGTCATGGAGAAAGTGCTGGGAGAGGCGCGGCCGGCCGCGCCGTTTCACCGCGACAGCCGAGTCGCCGCGGCGACCGTATCAGCGAAGCGGAAATGCCGATCGATGTGCAACTCTTTGATCAGATCAGAAAAGCGCTTCGGAAAAGCAACGATCGTTAGCCCGCCACCGACGGCGAGGCAGCGCTCGTTCATCCGGTAGAGCAGTGCCAACCCGGGCGTGTCGATGTGGACGACGCGATTGAAATCGAGCACGATGTTTGGGTCTTGACCCGGCGCTTTCAACGTCTGTTCGATCACCTGGCGCAGGCGCGGGACGGTCGTTGCGACCAAGTCGCCGGTAACCTCGACCACCGTCGGCCCCCCGTCGGGGGATGGCGTGACCTCGATCTCGAGGGGTGCCTCGATCGGATCGGTCATCCGAGCCCCAGACGCACGGAAGCGTCCGCGAGCCGTTCGAGCGCTTCGGTTAGCGCTTGTTCGGTGGCAGCAAACGACAACCGGATGAACCGGTCGGCGCCAAAAGCCTCGCCCGGCACTAGCGCCAGTCGCTCGTTATCGAGCAGGTCCATGCACAAAGCAGTCGACTTGGCGCCTAGCGAGTCACACCAAGGACCGGCGTCGATCCACAGATAGAACGCCCCATCCGGTGGATACGGGGTTAGCCCCGGGATCGCGGCTACCCCTTTGAGCAAGAGATCTCGTCTCCGATCGAAGGCCGACACCATCTCCTCGATCGCGCGCCGTCGCAGTTCACGCTCATTCAGGGCGGCCAACGCCGCATACTGACACGGTAACGCGGTATTGGTGTTGACGTGGCCCTGCAGACGCGTCATCGCAGCGATGACTTCGCGCGGCCCCACGGCGTATCCGACCCGCCATCCGGTCATGGCGAACGCTTTTGAAAACCCGTTGATGAGGATGATCCGCTCGTAATCGCGCGCTCGCGCCGCGACCGACGCGTGGTCGGTATTGTAAACGATCGCTTGGTAGATCTCGTCGGAGATGATCCACGCCTTGTGCTCCGCAGCAATCGCGACAATTCGATCGAGCTCGGCCCCGCTCAACACCGCACCCGATGGGTTGCTGGGCGAGTTCAACACCAGCCCCCGGGCGCCGGACCGGAGCAGCGCCGCCACCCCATCGGGATTGGGTTTGAAGCCATCTGCGGCTGTGGTCTCGAGAATCACCGGCACGGCTCGCGCCAAGCGAGCGATGGGAGGGTAGGAGACCCAATACGGAGCCGGAATGACGATCCGGTTGCCCGGGCCGAACAGAGTGAAGATCGCGTTGAACAACGCCTGTTTGGCGCCCACGCTGACCAACACTTGGTCGGGCGTGTAGGCGCCGCCACACTCTTCGCCGAGGTATGCAGCCACCGCTGCTCGCAGCGGTGCCAGCCCGGCCGCCGGCGGGTAGTGAGTCTGACCGGCGCGAATCGCCTCGATCCCGGCCTCGGCGATGAACCCTGGAGTTGCGAAATCCGGCTCCCCGGCGGACAAGGAGATCACCGGCACGTCCGCCGCCTTGAGCTCGGCGGCACGGCGCGTCATGCCCAGCGTCGCTGACTCTTCCACGCCACCGAGGTTGGCGTAAACATGAACGCTCACAGCTAGTTTTCGCCGCCGAACTTGGCGACCAGGTTTTTGGCCACCGGAGGCGCAACGAAAGCCGCGACATCACCACCAAGCCGGGCTACCTCACGGACCAGACTAGAGCTCAGGAAAGAATGCGTGGCATCGGGAGCCATGAACAGGATCTCGATCTCGGGTGCCAGATGTTTGTTCA
>JBDHFX010000002.1:0-51562 GCA_039590215.1 Gemmatimonadota bacterium
CATCGCCACAGCCGGACCAAACGGCGAGTTCCGGTTCAAGGCGGTGCATTCGGGCACGCATGTGATCCACGTTCGGCGGCTCGGTTACCGGTCAAGCCAGGTCGAGGTCGAAGTTGTCCACGGGCGAACCACTCGGATCGCGGTGGAGCTGTCACTTACTGCGGTGCCGGTTGAGCCGGTGATCGCCCGTGGCCCTAGCCGCGACACGAGTGGTTTTCGCATTGATAGGTCGACGATCGATCGATCGGGCGCAACGACGGTGGGCGACCTGGTCGACCGGGTGCCCGGCGTCGTCGTACGGCGAACCGGGCTCGGGGGGCCAGAGCACGCGATGATTCGTGGTAGTGGGGCGGAAGGTGTCCTGGTGCTGCTGGATGGCGTGGCGATCAACGATGCAGTGACTGGAGCCGCCGACTTGGGCACGATCTCTGCTGGTACCGTCGAGTCTGTGACGGTCGAGGTCGGTGCGAGTTCGGCGCGGTACGGACCGCGTGCGCGGGCCGGTGTGATCGCCGTCGAGTCGCGGCCGCCGGGTGCTACTACCGAGGTCGTTGTTGGCGTCGGATCGCTAGGGTCCAGACGCGGAAGCGTTGAAACCGGCAGCGCAGTCGGTGCGTGGCGCTGGTCGGTGGGCGGCCTGATGAGCGGCGCGGACGGTGGGTTCGACTACCGATTGCCGGCTGCCGCTGGAGGTCGTTCGGGGACGCGAACGAACGCCGACCTCCGCCGGACGAGCGCGTTTGGAACCGCCGAACGCTACATCGGAAGCGGTCGACTGGGTGTTCGCGCCGCGGTCGAGTACGGCGATCGCGGGCTCCCAGGGAAGGCTTTCGCGCCATCGGTCAATGCGCGGCAGACGTTTGACCGGGTTCGTCTGCATGCCAGCTGGAACGAGACGAGAGACAGTGGCTCGAACGAGCTCGCGTTCTACGGCGCCAGGCAGCGGCTCGAGCATCGCGATCCCAATCCACCGCTGGGTCCCGCGTACAACGATGAGACAACCGTGGACGAGTTGGGGCTACGGGGCGCGATCACCCACGAGGTGGGCTCGGGGCCGCTGCGCGAGATCGGTTTCGACGGCGATTTGCGACATCGCGGAGTGGAGGCCGACGCTCTGGCAGACGGCACGTTTGGTGACTTCGACGACTTTGGTGTCGGTGCCCGCGCGGTCGGTGACGTCGGTGACGTCGAGCTAACCGCTCAAGCACGGCTGGATCGGGACGACGTAACCGACGCTTGGTTCGTCAGTCATTCCCTTGGGATGGGTCTTACCACCGAGCGGCTACGACTCGACGTCGCGCACCGGAGCGCCTTTAACCCACCCGCGCTCGGCGACCTGTTCTTCGATGCGGCGATCGGCGTCGCCCCGAACCCGGAGCTCAGGCCTGAGCGGGTGGTGTCAGAGATCGAGATCGCGATGTCCGCACACCGACCCGGCCCAATCGCTATGGCTCTCGGAGGATCAGTTTATCGTGCCGACGTCGATGACATGATCGAGTGGGCCCCCGACTTTCGGTTCATATGGAGCCCACGGAACTTCGACGTTCAGCGACGTGGCGGAGAGGTTTGGCTGAGCGCGGTGTTCGCGAAGCTCGACCTGACCGCCGATCTCAGCTACGCCAACGCTCGTGTTCGGTACGATTCGTCTGAAGGGCGGGCCGATGCGCAGGTCGTGTACCGGCCGCAACACAGCGCCCGTTCGCGGGTAGAATGGACCCCTCGGGATTGGCGACTGAGGGCAGAGTCACACTACACCGGCGCCCGTACGACCGCCCCGACAGAAGCCAATCAACTGCCCGGATTCTGGACGTTCGACGTCGCTCTGGCGTGGCTGTGGCGAACCGGCTCGCTGGATGCAGAGACCGAGTTGGCGATCGACCGTGTGGGCGGACAGACGCAAGCCCTTATCTTCGGCTTTCCCGAGCCCGGGCGACGGTTCCGGGTGCAACTCAGGATCAGGCCCCAAAACAGCGATCGAGGACGATGAAGACAATAATGAAGAGTTTGATGATGGCGTTGATCCTTGCTGTCGGCGTCGCTTGCGACGGTAGCAGCAGCTTCGGGCCCGACATTCCGGGTGACGCGGAGGTCGGTGTGGTGTTGAACAGCATCGATCGAACGCTGACGGTGTTCGAGGTCGATCGCCCGGATAACACGTTCACGATCGGGATCGGGTTTGACGGGTCTCCGGTGGGGTTTGCCGTCCGAGGTTCGACCGTCGTCATCCCGATGGGATTGCTGCCCGAGGTCGTGATCGTCGACCTTGACGGGCGGTTCGTCGAGCGACGCGCGCAGCTTCCGGAGAACTCGGGTGCAAGCGGGGTAGCGTTCATCGACGACGAAACGGTGCTGGTGGGAAACCCGGGCCTCGACTCGGTGTCGCCGGTCAACGTGCGGACCGGCGATGTCGGTGCGCAGATCCTGGTGGGTTTGTTTCCCGAGTTCATCGTGGCCGACGGCCAGCGGGCGTACGTGATCAACGCCGAGCTGGGCGATGATTTCGTTCCCGTCCGGTCAGGGACCGTCTCGGTGATCGACATCCCGTCGTTGCAGGTGATCGAGACGATCGAGCTCTCCGGCGAGAACCCTGGTGGGGCGGCGTTGGCACCTGATGGTCGCTTGTTCGTGGCCAACCGCGGTCGGTTTGGTGATCGTGACGGATCGTTGTCGGTTGTGTCGACCGCAACTCTCGAGGAGACCGAGCATCATCTCGGTTTCGACGAGTTTCCGTCGCGGGTGGCGTTCAGCCCCGGCGGCCAGGTGTTGGTGCTCTCGACGGAGTACGGCATCGCAGTTTGGGACCCCGAGGCGCGAGAGTTCATACGTGACCCGTTCAATCCGGTGACTCCAGGCGGAAACCGCGCATCGGCCGGGATTGGGTTCGACAGCAACGATACCCCGTACGCGCTCGAGCTCGAGTGTTCCGAGCCGGCGGACGTGTTCCGGTTGTCGGAGGATTTCGTTCTCCAGCGGACCATTCAGGTCGGGACGTGCCCGTTCGACATCGCGTTTACGATGCTCGCAGGGTAGTCCGCGTGTTCAGGCCACCAGTCCATGTCGTCTTGATCGCCGCGGTTCTTCTTTCGACCGGTCGGGCCATGGCCCAGGAGCAACCCGCACCGACCCTGGCGGACACCGTAGCCCCCGCCGACTCGGTGGCCTTGGCTGACTCGCTCGACGCTGACGGCTGGATCTACCCACAGCCGATCACAGATCCGCGCATCACCTTGCTCGGCGACACGCTAGGCCCAGCCGACTCGCTAAAGCCCCGCTTCACTGAGCTGTCTGAGATCTACCCCGACAGTCTGATCGATCCCTACACGCTGGCTCGACCCGGAGCTTGGCCGGCGTGGGTCCTGAGCGGAGATCAGCTCCTCGGGCGCGGGGCGTTCAGCCTGCTCGACGTGATCGAGAGCGAGGGACTCACCCTGGGTCAAGACATGGGTGGCAGTGGGCTCAGCACGTTCGTCGGCTCGTCGTTTGGATCGCATACGAACATCGAGGTCATGATCGATGGGGTGCCGGTCGGTGAGCCGTTGTCGGTGAGCTGGGACTTGCGGCGGATCGCGCTCGAGGGGATCGCGAAAGTGGCTTGGTATCCGGGGCCGCAAAGCGCGGCGTGGGGAAGCAGTGGAACCGGTGGGGTGCTGGCGATCACTACGCGCCGAAGCCTGACGCCGAGCTCCCGGTCGATGCTGGCGTTCACCACCGGTTCGTTCAAGGTCGAAACGTTCAGCGGGAACTTCGGTCGATCGATCACCAGGCGCGGCGACGTGTTCTTGGGCGCCAACTTCGATGCCACCGATGGCTTCTTGAGGATTGGTGACTTCACCCGCAATCAGTTCGTTACCAAGCTCGGTTGGCGGATCGGCTCGAAACACCGGATCGAGGTGTCGCGGTTGAGCGACGGGTTCTCGGGGGACGCCAGCCGCGCCAACCTGTCGGGTTTTCAGGATCAAGACGGCAGCGTGGTGCACTTGTTTTATGGGGGTAGCTGGGGTGACGTGGGAACCCGCTTTCATTATGCACGATCGCGTCAAGAGTTCCGCGAGAACTTTGACTTCCGCGACACATTTGGATTGGTAGGTAAAGGAGAACGAGAAGGGTTCCGCGGTACGGTCGATCTTCGGCGTGGTCCGTTGCTCGTGTGGGCGGCTGGTGCGCAGGAGGAGCTCGACGTGGAGTCGCTGCATCCAGCGTTCGTGCGGGTCGATCAGAGCAGTGTGTTCGAGCCGGTCGAGGATGATCCCGAAGCGCCAATGGTCGAGAACCCGCGGAGGCAGATCGAGTGGGGTGGAGGTGTTGGGTGGGGCGAGCCCGACAGCCGGTACGCGGCCAATGCGGCGGTGCGCCGGTTGTCGTTTGGCGATGCCGCCGAGAGCGGGATGACGTGGCAGTTCGAAGCGCTTGGTCGGCCGCATCCCGAGGTCACCGTTCGGATAGCCGGTGGCAGAGCCGTACGGCCGGCCAGCTTCGCTGGTCAGGCGCTGCTCGCGGCTTTCGCAAGCGAGGGTCTGGAAATCCATCCCGGCAAGACGGCGATGCCCGAGCAGCTCGAGGCGTGGAGCGGTGTGCGCGGCGAGGTTGCATGGACGCGCGCCGGCTGGAAAGCGACCGGGCGGGTGTTCACGGCCAACGGCGATGAGGCGTTCTTGTGGCTGCCGCCGACCGCGTGGTTGTACTTCGACCGAGCCGACTTCGACAATTCGCGACTAGCGGAGATCGGTTTCAACACGTTCGATGTCGTCGACCTGTCGGTGAACGGTTTCGAGGGTGAGGTCGCCGGGCCGCTGCCATGGGGCTTGCGCGGGCGGTTTGTCGCGCGACGCCTAGATGCGACCGAAGATGGATCGGGTGACCGCGTACCGTACGTGCCCAAATCTCAATTCTTGGGGCAGGCTCGATATGCCGGCCGACTGTTCCCGAGCCGTGATCTGTTGTTGGAGGCCCGGATAACCGGGAGGTTCAACGGCGACTTCACGACGCTGGACGGGGGGAACCTCTCATCGTACCTCGCCACCGATGTGCTCGTGCAGGGAACGATCATCAACTTCACGATCTTTCTGTCGTTGAAGAACCTGACCAACGAGGTGTTTCGGACCGAAGAAGCGTTCTTTCTCCCTGGCCGCGAGGGGTTTTTCGGGATCAACTGGCGGTTCCGCAACTGACCGCTCGCAAGAGCAGCAGCTACCCGGCTACGGGCGGGCTCGGTAGCTTGAAGCAATCTCATCAGTCGAGACGACACGCAACTCAACGATAGGGTTACCCAATGCGAGCGCTTTCTGTAATCACCGTGGCGATGATCTGCGTGCTACCGGTCGCCTGCGGTGGCGGTGGGGAGGAAGCCGATGGCGGCGCTGTCGCCGATACCGCGGCCTACACCGACTCAACTGCCGAGCTACTCGAGAATGGTATGGATCAGGACTCGGTGCGAAACCTGCTCGGCGAACCGCGTACCCGCGTGACGATGGAGGGCGGTCAGGAGCGGTGGACCTATTACAGCTATGATCCGCAGGGACAGATCGTTGCCCGCACGATGATCATCTTCGGCGACGACGCGACAGTGGCCGAGGTGTTTCACGGTCAACGGTAGGCGTAGCAGCAATACACGATGGGACGCACGGTCTTCGCCTGGACTATCGGGGTCGTCTACACGCTCTTCTGGTCGTTGGTCGGAATCATCACCTGGCCGTTCAGTCCTCGCGGCGAGCTGTACCTGTCGCTCGCCCGCATTTGGTCGCGATGGATCCTGGCCACCCTTCGGATTTCGTTCAGCGTTGAGTCGCGGGCGACGCTGGAGCCGGATCAACCGTACATCTTCATGTCCAATCACCGGTCGATCTTCGACATCTTCGCGTTGTTTCTGGCGACTGAGCATTCGCTCAGGATGGTCGCCAAGCGAGTGCTGTTCTTTATACCCATCTTTGGGTGGGCGATGTGGATGTGCCGCTTCATTCCGATCGATCGCAGCGATCGCGAGAAGGCGATCAAGAGCCTCGAGAACGCGGCTCGCAAGATCCGCGAAGGGATCAGCGTGCTCGTCTTTCCGGAGGGCACGCGCGGTCCCGGCGAGCCGTTGTTGCCGTTCAAGAAGGGCAGCTTCATGATGGCGCTCAAGGCCGGCGTACCGGTTGTACCGGTCGTAGTTCTGGGGAGCGAAGACGTCATGGGGGCTCGATCGATGCGCGTCGGGCACGGTGCGATCACGGTGCGGTTGGGCATGCCGATCCCGACCGCCGGTCGTGGCTCCCACGCGCGCGATGCTCTGATGCGGGAAGTTCGCGTCGCGATGGAGGCGATGATGGCTAAGCCCGTTGCTCAGCCGACCAGCGGGGAGTAAGTTTATAGTTGACTCGAGATCGTAATTGCGCTCGAGCTTCCTTTTAAATCGACGTCCTGTGAGGCGCGGAAAGGGAGTGCCATGATCGATAGAATCCAGTGCATCGTGCGTCTCCGCCAGGCGGAGACTTTTTTTTGCGAATGAGCGCGGTGCGGCAACCCGCTCGGCTGACGCTCGAGGACGCTTGGACGGCCCTCGGGACGGCGGTCGGCGCGACCGGCACCGCGACCGGTGAGTGCGTGTTCAACACCTGCCTCTCGGGCTACGAGGAGGTGTTGACCGATCCTTCCTACACCGGTCAGTTGGTCGTCATGACGTATCCGCTGATCGGGAACTATGGCATCACCGTCGAAGACGGCGAGTCGGATGCGCCTCAGGTGGCGGGCTTCGTGATGCGTGAGTGCGTCCAGGAGCCATCCAGCTGGCGGGCGGTCGAAACCCTGCCGTCGCATCTGAAGCGCAACCATGTCGTGGCGATCGAGGGAATCGACACTCGCGCCCTGACCCGCCACCTGCGACAGCGGGGCGCACTGCGGGGCGTCATCTCGACTGAACTCCTGGAGCCCGAGGCCGCGGTCGCCCGAGCGACGTCGATTGCACCGATGGAAGGGCAGGATCTGACGGGGGCAGTGTCGTGCCAGGCGGCTACGGTCGAGGGGGATGGTGAGTTGCTGGTCGCCGCGTTCGACCTGGGCCTCAAGCAGAACATCGTGCGCCGGCTGAAGGACGGAGACTGCCGGATCGTCCGGTTGCCCGCCGACGCGACGCCGGAAGAGGCGTTGGAGCTCGCGCCCGACGGTCTCTTCGTCTCCAATGGGCCCGGTGATCCGGCGGCGGTCGGGCGTACGATCGCCACGCTTAGAGCGCTGGCGTTGCGAGCACCCGAGCTGCCCACGTTTGGCATCTGCTTGGGACACCAGCTGTTGGCGTTGGCTCATGGCGGCGAGACGTACAAGCTCAAGTTTGGTCACCACGGTGGGAATCATCCGGTTCAGGATCTGTCGACCGGGCGGATCGATATCACGTCGCACAACCACGGGTTCGCGGTGGCGGAAACGCGTCACGGAGGGAAGCGCGTGGTTGCTGGGGCGCCCCAGCTCGAGGTCACTCACGTCAACTTGTACGACGACACTGTCGAGGGCTTTCGACATGTCGACCGGCCGCTGTTCGCCGTGCAATACCATCCCGAGGCGGCGCCCGGACCACACGACGCCTTTCATCATCTGGACGAGTTTATCGCCGCGATGCGTGCGGCCAAGCGGGTCTAGCCGATGCCACGTCGCGATGACCTCGAGACGATCCTGCTGATTGGGTCAGGCCCGATCGTGATCGGTCAGGCATGCGAGTTCGACTACTCGGGGACCCAGGCGTGTCGGGCGTTGGCCGACGAAGGGTACCGGATCGTGCTCGTCAACTCGAACCCGGCGACGATCATGACCGACCCGGCCTCGGCTGACGAAGTGTACCTGGAGCCGTTGACGGTTGAGACGCTCGAACGGGTGATCGAGCGCGAGCGGCCGGATGCGCTCCTGCCGACCCTAGGTGGTCAGACAGCGCTCAACCTGGCCCGCGAGCTGGCGCTGTGCGGCGTGCTCGAGGAGTACGGCGTCGAGTTGATTGGCGCGCGGCTCGAGGCGATCGAGCGGGCCGAGGATCGCGAGCGGTTCCAGACACTCATGCTTGAGCACGAGATCGCCGTTCCACGGGGTGGCATCGCGCGCAATCTGCAGGAAGCGATCAAGGTCGTGCGCATCACGGGTTTTCCGGTGATCGTGCGTCCCGCGTACACGCTGGGTGGATCGGGCGGCGGCGTTGCGAAGAGCGAAGAGGGGTTCACGACGCTAGCCGAGCGTGGCCTGCGCGCCAGTCCGATCGGTGAGATCCTGGTCGAGGAGAGCGTGCTCGGGTGGAAGGAGTTCGAGCTCGAGGTGATGCGCGACCGTGCTGATAACTGCGTCGTCGTCTGCTCGATCGAGAACCTGGATCCGATGGGCGTGCACACCGGCGACTCGATCACCGTCGCGCCCCAGCAGACGCTTACCGACCGCGAGTATCAAACGATGCGCGATACGGCGTTCGAGGTGATCCGCGCGGTCGGCGTCGAAACTGGCGGATCGAACATCCAGTTTGCGGTCGACCCGGCCACTGGGCGCCAGGTCGTGATCGAGATGAACCCGCGGGTCTCGCGCTCGAGCGCCTTGGCATCCAAAGCGACCGGCTTTCCGATCGCCAAGATCGCCGCTCGGCTCGCAGTGGGGTACACGCTCGACGAGATCATCAACGACATCACCGGGACAACGCCGGCCTCGTTTGAACCATCGATCGATTACATCGTCGCCAAGATCCCACGCTTCGACTTCGCCAAGTTCCCGAGCGCCGATAGTCGTCTCACCACGGCCATGAAGTCGGTCGGCGAGACGATGGCGATTGGCCGCACGTTCGGCGAGGCACTGCAGAAGGGACTGCGTGGGTTGGAGATCGGCGTCACTGGGTTGTTCGATGATCGGCTGACGGGGATCACTGACATTGAACTGGCGGAATCGCTCGAGACACCGGACGCTGAACGGATCTTTCAGCTAGCCGAGGCGCTGCGCCGGGGTTGGGCGGTCGAGCGCCTGCGGACCCTGACCGGCATCGATCCCTGGTTCCTGTATCAGTTGAAGCGCATAACGGAAGTCGATGTGGGGATTGAGTCTAGCCCGGATGATATCAACCCGGATCGGTGGCGGGAGCTCAAGACGGCAGGTTTTTCCGACGCTCGATTGGCTGAGCGGTGGGGGGTGACCGAGTCGGAGGTTCGCGCCGCTCGACAGGACGCCAGCGTGACGCCCGCTTACAAGGTCGTGGATACCTGTGCCGGTGAGTTCGAAGCGCAGACACCCTACTACTACTCGACGTACGACCCGGAGAGCGAAGTCGGGCCGTTGGAGGGTCCCAAGACGATGATCCTCGGTGGCGGGCCAAACCGGATCGGTCAGGGGATTGAGTTCGACTACTGCTGCGTCCAGGCTGCGTTCGCGCTGCGCGAGGCGGGCCACAAGGTGATCATGGTCAACTGCAACCCCGAGACGGTGTCGACCGACTACGACATCAGCGATCGATTGTATTTTGAGCCGCTGACGTTCGAGGACGTGATCGCGATCGCCGAGTGCGAGCGGCCGGATGGCGTGCTCGTCCAGTACGGCGGCCAAACACCGCTCAAGTTGACGGGCCAGCTTCACGCCAACGGCGTGCCGATTATCGGAACGTCGCCCGACTCGATCGACCGTTGTGAGGACCGCGATCGGTTTGCCCGGCTCCTCGAAGCGCTGGGGCTCAAACAACCGCGATCGGGGGTCGCTCGCTCGGCGGCGGAAGTGCGCGCCGAAGCGGAACGCGTCGGATTTCCCGTGCTACTGCGACCCTCGTACGTGCTCGGCGGACGAGGAATGGTGGTCGTGCGTGACGCGGAGGCGCTCGAGCGATACCTGGCGACCAAACTAATCGTGAACGACGGTCCGCTTCTGATCGACGAGTTTCTCGAAGCGGCTACCGAGTTCGATGTCGATGCGATCGCGGATGGCGACTGCGTGGTCATTGGCGGCGTGATGCAACACATCGAGGAAGCCGGCGTCCATTCTGGGGATTCAAAGTGCATCCTGCCTCCGCACGACCTCGATCCCGATATCGATAACGCGATGCGCGAGCAGACGCGCCGTTTGGGCCTAGAGCTTGGCGTCAAAGGACTGATGAACGTGCAGTTCGCGGTTCGCGATGGTGAGGTGTACGTGCTCGAGGTCAATCCACGGGCGTCACGTACGATCCCGTTCGTCAGCAAGACGGTCGGCGTGCCGCTCGCTCGGCTGGGCGCCAAAGTCATGGTTGGCTCGTCGCTGGCCGAATTGGGGTTGTTCGAGGATCCGACCCCAACTGCGGTAGCGGTCAAGGCGCCGGTCTTTCCGTTCAACCGTTTTCCCGGTGCGGATCCCGTGCTCGGCCCGGAGATGTTGTCAACCGGGGAGGTCATTGGCTTGGCCGCCGACGCGCCGACCGCGTACTTGAAGGCGCTGCTCGGAGCCGGAGTCGATCTCGAGGCGGCGCTCGAACGGGGCGTGCTGTTCTCGCTCAACGACCGCGACAAGCCAGCCGGCGCCGGAATCGCGCGTCGATTGGCGGCCCGCGGAGTGACGATCCATGCCACGCGTGGGACACGAGAGTATTTCGCCACCGCGGGCGTGCAGACCGAGCTGGTGCTCAAGGTCGGGGAGGGAAAGCCCGACGCTGTAGGCGCCATTCGGGATGGGGAGTTTGGGCTGATCGTGAACACCCCGTTGGGGCGGAATTCCCCCTACGACGAGTTCGCGCTACGCCGGGCGGCGCTCGCCCAAGGGGTCCCCTGCGTCACCACAATCGCGGCGGCTGGTTTCGGGATCGAGGCGCTGGAGACCGCCGAGCCCCACCCCGACGTTCGCAGCCTCCAGGGATGGATGGTCCAAGCGGTGAGTTGACAAGCGCTTGCGGCGACCTATCTTGGTCGGCGCTTCCACGTCGATGACCGGATTTGGAGCTACGACGGCGCGAGGACAGGAGAGAGACCATGACCAAAGCCGACCTCGTCGAGCAGATTGCTGAGGCGACCGGACTCACCAAGAAGGACACTGCCGTCGTCGTTGACGGCTTTCTCGAAGCGGTCAAACAGGCCTTGACCCGCGAACAGAACATCGAAATCCGTGGTTTTGGGTCGTTCAAGGTCAAGCAGCGCAAGGCCAGGAAAGCCCGCAACCCCAGGACCGGTGAGGCGGTTCACGTCCCCGGACGGATGGTGCCGACCTTCAAACCCTCGAAGGAGTTGAAGGAGCTCGTGATGCAGGGTGGCGCAACCGCATCCGAGGGCCCTTCGCGCAAGCCGGTCTATTAGGCTAGAACCCGGGCACACCGCCCGGTCGATTCTCAGGTTCCCACCGACTGCGCCCGTAGCTCAGCTGGATAGAGCGACGGCCTCCGGAGCCGTAGGTCAGAGGTTCGAATCCTCTCGGGCGCACCACAGACGTCGATGAATCCCTTGTTTGACCAGATTCTTGGGCTCGAGTAGGCTTAAAGCAGAGTCAAGGGTCCTCGCTTCCTCCGCGACGCCTTCCTACGACGCCACGAAGGACCCAAAGATCGCCAAGCTCCCGAAGGGCGGAACCCCACCCCAAGGAGGCACACTATGAAGCTCCTCGTTCTAGCTCCTTCCGTATTGTTGATTTCGGTGCTTGCCTGCCAGAGCGGATCCGGTGGAGCTGGAGTTGCGACCTCGGACGGAGACGTCTCCGGGACGGAACCCGCAACCAATGCCGACTCGAATCAATACGAAGATTGGGCCCGGGCAGCGAATCTACCGTGGATCCGCGTACCGGAACGCCGGTCTCGGGAAACCCGGGAGGAGACCAAGCTCCACGAAGCCCGGGGGGATTACTACCGCAGGGCGGCCGCGGAGGAGAGCCGCAAGGCCCAGGAGGCCTGGACGGCGGGGGCCGGCGAACGACTGCAAGCCGAAGCCGAGCGGGCGAGGCAGAGTGATAAAGCTGAGGAAGACGTCCCGACCCGGCAACAGCAGTAACCTGGCAATGCTCCGCGCGAAGCACCCCGCCGGAACAGGAGGTTAAGAATGGCTCGCATTTCATTGGTTCCATCGATTGCCTTGCTAGCAGTTGTGGTAGGCTCCTGTGCGGAGCCTGCCCGTGATGGCGACTCGACCGTGGATACGTCGGCGACACCAGAGGCGGTCGCACGCGTGCTCGATCGGTACATCACGGTCCCGCTCACGGCAGACCTGAGCAGCCTACCCGAACACGAACGGGCAATGATTCCCCTCCTCATCGAAGCCATCGCGCCGATGAACTCGGCGTTTTGGATGGAAGCCTATGGCGACCCGGGCGATCTCCTCGGGGGCACGGGAGACGCCAACACAAAGTTGGCGCTGGAGGCCAACTTCGGGCCCTGGGACCGCCTGGACGGGGATAGGCCTTTTCTGCCCGGCGTGGGAGAGAAGCCGGCGGGGGCGAACTTTTACCCGGTTGACATGACCCGGGAGGAGTTCGAAGCCGCCGCCGAAGCCGCGCCGGACGGAGGCGCTGCCCTACGCAGCTTGTACACATTCGTTCGACGGGATGCCGCCGGAGCGTTGGAGGCCATTCCGTACCACGTCGCGTTCGCCAGCGAGCACGCGCTGGCGGCCGAGAAGCTGCTCGCGGCAGCCGCACTCGCAACGGAGCCGGACGTGCAGGCATACTTGGAGGCGCTCGCGGGGGCACTTCTCACCGATGACTATCGTGCCAGCGACCTGGCGTGGATGGACATGAAGGCGGGCGCACTCGACGTCGTCCTGGGCCCGATCGAGACTTACGAGGACCAGCTGTTTGGTCTTAAGGCGGCGCACGAGGGCTACGTGCTGGTCAAGGACCTCGCCTGGAGTGAACGACTAGCCCGCTACGCCACGATGCTCCCTGGCATGCAGCGTAATATGCCGGTTCCGGACGCCTACAAGACGGAAACCCCCGGATCGGAGGCGGACCTGGGCGCGTACGACGTCGTGTACGTAACGGGACAGGCGGCTGAGGGTGCGAAGACGATCGCCTTTGCCCTTCCTAACGACGAGGAGGTGCAACTCCAGAAAGGTACCCGACGAGTACAGATGAAGAACGTGATGCGGGCGAAGTTCGACCACATCCTTCGCCCCCTCGCGGATGTGTTGATCGCCGAAGAGCAGCGGTCGTTGGTGACGTTCGATGCGTTCTTCGACAACACCATGTTTCACGAAGTCGCCCACGGACTCGGCATCAAGAACACGATTACCGGACAAGGCACCGTGAGAGAGGCGCTCCAAGAACACTACTCGTCCCTGGAAGAGGGCAAGGCCGACGTGCTCGGCCTCTACTTCGTGACCCGGCTATATGATGAGGGTGAAGCGATGGATGGCACGTTGGAGGAGCATTATGTGACGTTCATGGCGAGCATCTTTCGCTCTATTCGGTTCGGCGCGTCCAGCGCGCATGGGCGAGCGAACATGGTGCGGTTCAACTTTTTCAAAAAGCGTGGGGCGTTCACCCGGGACCCGGCTTCGGGCACGTATCGCGTGAACATCGATCGAATGCAGGAAGCCATGAACGATCTTACCGAGCTGATCCTCACCGTGCAGGGTGACGGCGACCACGTACGGGCGGGCGAGATCCTCGACGAGATGGGCACGATCGAGAGCGAGCTACAGTCGGACCTCGACCGCCTCGCCGAACTCGAGGTGCCCGTCGACCTTCTCTTCGAACAGGGACCCAACGTGTTGACCCGCTAGGAGTCGTGTTACTTCCGGGGGGGGACCTAAAAAGAGGGGTCTGTTTCGCACGATTCTGAAAGCCCCACTCGATTGACCTCCAGATCTTGAGGGCGGGCCGGGATGATCCCGCGCCCGTTTATCACAGGTAAAAGGAGGTATCGAGCATGCATCGTGGATTGGTCGTTCTCGTATGTCTTGTTATGGCTGCTTGTAGCGAAGCCGCCGATTTCGGGCCCACGTCCCCAACCCAACATGACGTCACGCCGGCACGTGCCATCGCGGCCCAGGCTAAGGGTGGAGCCCACTTCCTGACTCCGGATGGTTTCAACCGCCGATTGACCTTTACCGCAAATCAATACGGTGACGGAACCGTAGATGGCCAATGGCAGCTGGTGGCCGGCTCAGCGATTGTGCACGGCAGCATCACTTGCCTGTGGGTCGACGGGACGGATGCCCGCGTTGGGGGCACGGCAGACGACGCCAAGTTCACGCTGTTTCAGGAGGGAACGGATATCGCTTGGGTGGCCGTCGATGGGGGTGAGGGCGCCAACGCATCGGGAGACGCGACGACGAATCTCCGGGCGTTTCGCAACGCGCCGCCGGGCAGCGCGGCTGCGTTCTGTGATACCGGCGATGCGCCGCCAGGTCTCGTTCTCGACGAGATCACGCGGGGGAACGTTCAGGTAAGGACGTTCTAGGCGCGGTGACCAAAACCTCGGAGTAGGAGCGCGAGCTCATCACGGCCATCTGGCGACAGGTACCGCCGCGCTTCTGATGGCGGCACGCCGAACTGCTGCCCAAACGCCGTCGTCAGGTGAGCGTGGGACGAGAATCCAACCCGGAAGGCGAGCGGTGTGAGGTCGAGCCCGGAGTTCAACGACTCGAGCGCGATGAGCAACCGATGGTTGTTCAGATAGCGATGAATCGAAAGACCTGTGTGGCGTCTGAAGATGCTCGATAGGTGGAATCGCGAATAGCCGACGGATCGCGCGATCCCTTCTAGCGAGAGGGTGTCCCCGAACCGCTCGTTGACGAGGAGCTTCACCGCTTCGACCACTTGATCGTGGGCCGACCGAGTTCGGGCTGAACGGCAGCACTCGGGCTGGGTCGTCGAATCAGCACGCAGAGACTCGGCGACCAGCTCGAGAGCGATCTCCGCGATGTCCAACTGGGCATCACCGGAATCCTGACGAGCCAGGGTGGCTAGGCCGCGGACTCGCAGCAAGGTCCTCGGTCGCAGGAACACCAATCGACTCCACAACGAGCGCAGATCGATGCGCACCTCCTCCGCGCCGAGAGTGGTCACGATCTCTTCGAGTATCGGCTCGTCGACCCGGACTACGGTGCCCCGATCCCCACCCGGCATCGGATGACTCGTCTGGAACAGCTCCGAAGGCTGAAAGAAAAGCACCGCCCCAGGTGTCGCAGTGACCTTTCGGCTACCCATGAGCTTGCGGAAAACTCCGTGGCGCGGGAAGGCGAACCCGTACGCGGGCGCCGAGCCATCTGGGGCATCGTCTGTTCCCGCACAATGCCAGTCGAGAACGGAGACCCCGCCGCCGGTGTAAAGACGATCAAATTGAGCCAAATCAGACCCCTCGGGAGTAGATTCAATCCTTGAAACCGAACCCCTGGGCATGAGGTTGGGTCGAACCTCGAATCGAAAGGTAGGTACCTATGCCCAAATCATTGGGGTGGATTCCTTTCCTGTTGATTGTCGCCGTTGCCGGTTTGGCGGATTCCGATGTACAAGGCAACTACTTCACGACTAGCGATGGCGTGCGACTGCACTATCTGGATGAGGGTGAGGGGCCGGCCATCGTGTTCATCCCCGGCTGGATGAATCCCGCGTCGATTTGGGAGCCGCAGGTCCGATATTTCGCGGCGAATTACCGCGTGGTCGTGCTCGACCCCCGCTCACAGGGCGAGTCGGAACAGGTCACCGAGGGTCACTATCCGGAACGGCGCTCGCGAGACATAAAGGAGCTGATAAAACACCTCGAGGTTTCGTCGGTGGTCCTGGTCGGTTTTTCCATGGGCGGGCCGGAGGTGCTTAGCTACGTCGACCAGTTTGGTACCGGCTCACTCAGCGGCATCGTTCTGGTGGACAACCACATCGGCTCGGACTTCGATGCTCGACGAGCGCAACAAGTTTTTGGGATGATCAGGGTGTTCAACGCGGATCGCGCGCAGATGCTTGAGAACTTCTTGCCGTACGCGTTCAAGAAGCCACAGCCCGAGGAGTACATGGAGAGAATCAGGGAAGCCACGATGAGCATGCCATCGAACACGGCCGTCGCTCTGCTCGCGGCGTACCAGGGAAGGGACTGGCGTCCGGTCCTGGCGAAACTGGACAAGCCCTTGCTTTATACCATCACGCCGGAGATGGAACAACAAGGCCAGATGGTGGAGAGGCAGCTTCCGTCGGCGCGCGTCGAGAGGTTTCCCGAGGCCGGACACGTAATTTTCGCCGACGAAACCGAGCGTTTCAACTCAATCCTCGAGGAGTTTCTTGAAGCCTCGTTCGGACGCTGATCTTCCGTCTGGGACGGTCACGTTCCTTTTTACCGACATCGAGGGCAGCACTCGCTTGTGGGAGGAGGACGCTGCCCGCATGAAGGCCAACCTCGAGCGCCACGACGAGATCATCCTCGACGCTGTTGATGCCCATGGTGGCCACGTCTTCAACACGGTCGGTGACGGGTTCTGGACGGTGTTCGAGCGGGCACCGCAAGCGGTGGAAGCGGCGCTGGCCATTCAGCACGATCTCAATCGGGAAGCCGAAGCAGACCGCGGTTCGTTACGCGTTCGGATGGCGATTCACACCGGAGAGGCAGACCAACGAGAGGGAGTTTACTCCGGGGCTACGGTGAACCGAGCTACCCGTCTCATTCCCGTAGCTCATGGTGGCCAGACGATCCTGTCTCGTACCGCGTGCGATCTGGTGCGCAACGCACTTCCCGGCGAGGTGACACTGCGCGACCTCGGGTATCACCGCCTCCACGACCTCGAATCCCCGGAACAGATCTACCAGCTCGACCACCTTGGGTTCCGGTCGGAGTTCCCGCCGTTGAGATCGCTGGACACGATGCCCCACAACCTGCCCCTCCAACTGACAAGCTTCGTGGGACGGGAAGCGGAGATCGAGGAAGTTCGGACCCTGTTGGCCACTCATCGTATCGTGACGCTTTCGGGAATCGGAGGTCAAGGCAAGAGTCGCCTCGCGCTGCAGTTGGCGGCTCAAGTGTTGAAGATGTTCCCGGACGGTGTCTGGTTTGTCGAACTCGCCAGGCTTACCGATCCAGCGCGGGTTCCACAAGCTGTCGCGAACGCTCTCGGGGTACGTGAGGTGCCGGGGCGTGACGTGGCCGACATGCTGATGCAGCACCTGTGTTCACAAACGGCTCTGATCGTGCTCGACAATTGTGAGCATCTGATCGACGCGAGTGCTGTATGGGTCGAGACCGCGCTGCAGACGGCGCCAGGATTGAAAGTCTTGGCCACAAGTCGGGAGATGCTGGGAATCCCCGGAGAAGTGGTATTCGTGGTTCCATCGTTAGCCGCGCCAGCCATCGGAATCGATCCGAAGGACACCTCCCAGTCCGACCTGACTACCTATGAAGCGGTCCAGTTATTTGCTCAGCGTGCTGGGCTCGTAAAACCAGGCTTTGCCATCGATGAGAACAACGCTCAATCGGTGGGTCAGGTCTGCGCGCGGTTGGATGGAATTCCCCACGCGATCGAGTTGGCCGCGGCGCGGGTTGCGGTTCTGTCTCCGGATCAGATCGCGGAGCGTCTGGACGACTGTTTTCAGCTTCTAGGAGTCGGCACTCGCACCGCGTCGCCTCGTCATCAGACTCTACGCGCGGTCATCGATTGGAGCCACGACTTGTTGGAAGCGCGGGAGCAGATGTTGCTGCGTCGGCTTTCGGTCTTTGTTGGTGGCTGGACGCTGGACGCTGCCGAAGAGATCTGGGGCGAGTCGGAAACTCTCGACGTTCTGTCGCGGCTCGTCGACAAGTCCATTGTCGTAGCCGAGCCGTCGGACGCGACAGGTATGCGCTACCGGCTACTGGAGACGACTCGACGTTACGCACGCGAACAGCTCGAGGTAGCGGGGGAGGCCGAGGCGACCGAGAGGCGACATCGCGACTGGGCGCTCGCGCTTGTCGAGGCAGTCGTCGCTGGGTTCCCAGGTTTGGAGGTTGCGCCGAGGTTGGAGGCACTGGAGACCGAGAACGACAACGTGCGGGCGGCGTTGGAGTGGAGCCTGGCGCGAAGCGAATCCGAGCCGGCGCTTCGCATCGCCGCTTCGATGAAGCACTTTTGGAAGTCAGAGGGGCTATTGACGGAGGGGATCGCGTGGTGTGAAAGGGCGCTTGCCGCTGGCTTGGAGTCGAGCGCGGCGAGGAGCCAGACGCTGAGCGTTCTCAGCGCCCTTGCGTTCTTTCACGGTGATGTCGACCGCGCCCGTTCAGCTGGCGAGGAAGCGCTGGCGATCGCGCGAGAGGTGAGCGACAAGCGGAGCCTAGTGCTTGCGCTCTCAGCGGTCGCGAGGAATGCCTCGCTGAGTGAGAGTGACTACCAGACCGGAAGCGCCGCCGCCGAAGAGGGATTGCGGTTGGCTCGGGAGCTTAAAGATCGGGATTCGGAGTTGGTCCTCCTCGTGAACCAGGGGGAAACCGATCGATACTGGGGACACCTGAAACAAGCGGCGGAGATGTACGAAGAGGCGCGCGCACTTTGCCTCACCTCGGGGAATCGCTATCGAGAGGTGGACGTGCTGTTCAACTTGGGTCAGACGGCGCTTGCGATGGGCGACGCGGATGAAGCCGACCGACGTTATCGACAAGTGGAGCGGCTCACCACCGAGTTCCATCATCTGGCAGGCCGTTTGCAGGCGCTCGTCGGCATGGCGGAAGTCTACGCGACCAGGGGTGCACACGATCAGGCGGCGCGATTGCTAAGCGCCAGCAAGACGGGATTGGAAACCCAGGGCCGAACGCTCGATCCCCCGGATCGCCTTCTCTACGATCGATCCGTCACTGTGACCCGGGAGGCCCTTGGCGAACAAGCCTTCGCAGCGGCCTGGGCGGAGGGGGGCGAGTTGACTCTTGACGAGGCGGTAGCCGAGGCGTTCGGAGACGCGCCTACCTAGGCCCTACGCGCTGTCCTGCTGATGATGCTCAGTAATCGTCGTCGTGATCGTTGTGATGTTTCTTGCCATAGTGCTTCTTGAGCTCGACGAGGATCACTTCACCCGCTTCATTAGATGGATTCTCCGGCAAGTGGACGACCGCGTCTGCCCACGCCTGGCGGGTGCTCATGCATCACTGACTTCTCACCCGGCCCGTACTGGATCCGCAGGACGCGTACCTCGTCGTTCTCGAAGACCACCTTGTAGTAGCTCGGATCGACCTCGGTCGGGTACTGCGCCCACACCGACGAAGCGGATAAGGCTACGAGTAGGATCGAAAGAAGCGTTCTAGCAAGCACAGCGTACCCGCGTCTTGGGGCCCAGAGTTGAAGTGGGTCATCATGGTACACGATAGACCGAGATGAATCACACCATGAAGTGGAACCCCGTTCGGTCAATCGCTTTTCGTCACTCTTCGTCAAAACGCCACAAGCCACCGCAGCGGATCGTTCCCCAAGTAGAAGTCAGGACCCTGATGCTCACTCAGGGTACCTAGGGCGCCAAACGGGTGGGTTCCGGTGCCTGGCACCGGGCCCATCTAGGCGCCCATCTCTCCTGAACCCCGTGGCCAGTTGTCCGCCGACCCTGGTCAGACCTCCGCTTGGGCGGGCTTCTCGCCACATTTGGGGCCGGTCACACGTTCCCACTGTAGAAGCCGTGAGTCATGGCCGAGGTGCACAAGCCGAGGTCGTTTCGGGAGGTGCGAAATCCCTGAATTGGCCACTTCTGCAGCTACCGATAAGGGGCTCCGGATAGACAGGTCGGGCGCGGTCCGGTAAACTGAAGAGATGCAGCGCCTGCCGTATTCCGGAGAGCGGACACTATGATCAGGCTAGCGCTCATCGCCGTAATGTCCCTCGGACCCCCTCCGGGGGACGGTTCCGTTCATGGAACGATCCAGTCCGATCGTTACGAAACGGTTGCCGGGGTGCGGATCGAGATCCCGGCTGAGAGCGTAGTGGCGTGGTCAGACTCGACTGGAGCCTACCAGATCGAGGGGCTCGAGCCGGGCGAGTACAAGATCCGGTTCTCGCAGTTCGGGTATCACCCGCTCGAGCTGCAGGTCACAGTACCGCACGATGGCTCGCTGAGCCTGGACGTCCGGTTGCGAACCCGGTTTATCGTTTTCCCCGAGATCTCGGCTCTCGCATACACGTCGCTCGATCCCGGCGAGGTATTCGAGCCCAACGGATTGCCGGAGATCGGTTCGAGGGTCTTGGCGGGCGATGTGCTTTGGTCCGATCCGCTGGCCCGCCAACCGGATGTCTTCGAGATCCTGTCCATCATTCCCGGGATCGACATGGCGGAGGAGTCACCGACGCAGCTGCACGTGCGTGGCGGGTCGGCTGACCAGAACCTCGTTCTGTTGGACGGCGCACCAGTTTACAATGCCTACCATACGAGTGGGATCATGTCCGCGATCAGCCCCGACGCGGTGTCGGAGGTGGCGATTCACACAGGTGTGTTCCCGGCCCGGTACGGTGGCCGACTGTCGAGCGTGATCGACGTATCCATACCGGAACCGGGCGAGGCCGGGTTGCGCGTCCGCGGCGGCGCGGGGTTGGCCGACTTGAGGATGACGGTCGACGCGCCGATGCCCGGCGCCGCTGGGGGGGTACTGATCGGTGGCCGTCGAACGAGGTACGACCTATTCCGACGCGGCCCGTTCCCCGACGAGAACCCGACCAGTGGGTTTGACGATTTGCTGGGCAAGGTCTCGATCGACGTTCTGGGAGGCCAGTTCGACGTCGTCTCGCTCACTTCGGACAACTGGGTCTTTTCGAACGTTATTGGAGATGAGGCCAGCGTTGCGACCGAGGAACAGCGCGCGCTAAGGAACAGTGTGCTGTGGTCGGCATCAACGAACGCCGTTGCATGGAGTCGAAGGTCCGACGCCGCGTCCGACATCCGGTTTCAGCTGTGGCGCGCTACGACGAATTCGGACGTCCACTGGGGGGCGAGTTCTGAGCGCTATCGGGCGGTCAACGCGCTGAAGCACTGGGGTGCGTCGGGTGATGTGTCTTGGGTGCGACCCGAGACTGTGGGACGGGCTGGTTTCACGGTAGAAGCCCTGTCCTCCAAGTACGTGGCCGACCCGTTGACAAGCGACACGGCACTGAGCTTAGCTGACGCAGAAGCCGTTCTGGATCTGCGATCGAGCCAGAAGATCGTTTCCACGTACTTCGAGCACCGTTGGATCGCGCGCGATCACTGGATCGTCAACAACGGGCTGCGAGCTGTGTTTGCCGATGGTCACAGCGTCGGGCTCGAGCCGCGTGTCTCGGTTCACTACCGACCCGATGAAAGGGTGACGCTCTCAGGCGGGTACGCACGAGTTCATCAGTACGTGCAATCGCTCCGCAACGGAGAGTCGCTTTTAAACGTTGCTTTCGGCGCCGAACCGTTGGTCACCGCGGACGCCCGAGAAGTGCCGGTCGGCCGGTCGGACCAGCTGACCGCGGCGTTGGAAGCACGGTTGTCGGATCGTCTTCTATTGACAGTTGACGGATACCTGCGGTGGCTCGACGACCTCGTTCTCGTGGCTCCCACTACCGCCCAGCCGTTCGCGATTACCGCGTTTGAGCGTGGAAAGGGACGGGCGATAGGCACCGGGGCGGCTCTGTTCTATCGGGGGGATCGAGTCGAAGCCGAGGCGATCGTCGAATTGAGCACCATTCGCAGACAGTATGGAGACGTCACCTATCATCCCGGATTCGAGCGTAGCCGATCGGTGATCACGGCTGCATCCTACCGGCTCACGCCTCAGACCAAGGTCCGGACCGCTTTCCAGGCGGTTGCCGGCCGTTCCACCAATCTGGTCCAGGAAGGGTTTGACTGGGAGTCGTTTGATCGGTTGAGCGGCGAGGTGGAGTTCAGCGGAACACCGCTGCGGCTCTCCGACGCGGTCAACGATGAGCGACTGCCGGCTTACGTCAGGTGGGACATCGGGATCCGCAAGGAATGGAATCCCTCGCTGCTCGGTCTCTCGGGTTCGGTCATGACCTATCTGGACGTAACCAACGTGCTGGAACATGACAACGTGGTCGGCTACGGGGTCAACCCGTCGGGATTGGAGCGCCGGGACCTGCGTCTCCTCCCAGCATCGACCGCTTTCGGTCTCGAGTGGAGCTTCTGATCCTGACCTGAGGCTTTAGTCCCGTCAAAAGTTCCCCAATCGTGCCACATATCTGACGCGTCAGACGTTCCATCTGTGAACCGGGTCTCGTGGGAGAGTGAGTGAGCGCCGGGACGTGAATCCGAACGAACCATTCGAGGCCGCTTTTCGCGATGTCTTTGAGGCGCGGTTCCAGTCGCTGTTTCGCTATGTGAATCGCCTTTGCGGGGATTCAGCGGCGGCTGCGGACATCGCCCAGGAGTCTTTTGTGAGGTTGTACCAGCGAGGTGAACTACCCGATGACCCGAGAGCGTGGCTGGTGACGGTGTCCAATAACCTGTTTCGCGATGCGCACCGACGCAGAGGTAGGCGGCAGGAGCTGCTGGAAGCCAAGGCAGATCGGCTCTACGACGACGGGTCAGCGTCTGATCCGGCGGAGCAGTTGGAGGCTAGTGAGCGGAGACAGCGGGTCCGACAGGCTCTCGAGACGTTGCCGTTGCGCGATCAACAGGCCTTGCTCCTTCGTCACGAAGGTTACACCTATCGCGAGATCGCCCGGGCTCTGGACTACGGGGAAGCCGGGATCGGAAAGCTGATCAGTCGCGCCACACGCGCTTTTCAGCGCGCGTACGAGGACTTGGTAGATGCATCTGCATGACGGCGAACTACAGGGGCTGTTTGACGAGGAACCCAGCGTTAACGAGAACGAAAGCATCCGCGCGCACGTCGCGGGTTGTGAGCAGTGCTCGGCAAGGATGGAGGCCATGAGGTTTGCGTTTCGCGAAACCGAACAGTTATTGACGGCGCTCGACGAGTCCCCACCGACGATGTCTGCCGATCAGCTGATCGAGATCGCGCAACGCCGTCACATTCCTGCCCGAAGAGCGCCTCGGGGAATCGCATGGGCGGCCTCGGTGGCGGGTTTGGTCGTCGCGACGATCGTCGCCGCCGCCATTCCGGGATCGCCGGTTCGTGCGATCGTGCAGAATCTGCTCCAAGACCTAGGGCCTGAATCGTCCCAACCCACAGTTCCGGTGGAACAGTGGGAAGCTGGCATCGCGATAACACCCGACGGAGCGATTGAGATCGTGTTTGATGCCGCTCAGTCGAGTGGTTCGATCGAGGTCCAGTTGGTCGAGATCGATGTCGCCCGAATCGAGGTTCGCGGTGACTCGGTCGGTTTCGCGGTGGGGGATCGCTCGATCCGAGTCGAGAACCAAGACGCGACCGCCAGTTATCGGATCACGCTCCCTGGGAACCTGTCGCAAACCGTAATCCGGGTCGGCCCACGCACCGTTTTCGCTAAGCAGGGCTCGAGGATCTTGCAGAACGACTTCGACGTGGACGGGGAACTCTACCGGCTCCCGTTCTAGTCGGTTTTACAATCATTACTTCTTGGAGGGAGGCGCGACGGAGCATGGTCCCGGTGGTGTACGACCCGGTCATCGTATCCGTCGTCGTCCCCCTCCTTGACGAGGCCGAAAACCTGCCGCGGCTTCACGCCGAGATCGTTGACGCCATGGCCGACCTTGACGTCGGTTGGGAGGTGGTTTACGTCGACGATGGTTCCCGCGACAACAGTCCCCACATCCTGGCGCAACTCGTGGAGCTCGATTCACGCGTTCAAGTCATCACGTTCAACCGCAACTACGGCCAATCGACAGCCATGATCGCTGGTGTGGAGGCAGCGGTAGGCGACTGGATCGCGACGCTCGACGCGGACGGTCAGAACGATCCCAAGGACATCCCGCTCATGTGGGCGGTCATCTCGCGGCAGAAAACCGATGGCGTCACCGGTGTGCGGGTGCACCGCGCAGATGGGTGGGTGAAGCGCGTTGCTTCCCGGGTCGCGAACCATGTCCGCAATCGGGTGCTCGACGACGAGATCGCCGACGTCGGTTGCTCGACTCGGATCCTTCCGAAGCAGGCGATTCTGGGAGCCGCCCGGTTCGAGGGGATGCATCGTTTCCTTCCGACGCTCGTTCGGGCTGGCGGGTACAGGATTGACGAGCTGCCGGTGAATCATCGACCCCGCATAGCCGGCCGGTCCAAGTACGGGATCAACAACCGATTGTGGCGTGGAATTGCGGACATGCTGATGGTTCGCAGGTTGCTTCGGCGCAGGATCCGGTACCAGACGAAAGAAGCCGCGACACCTGTACAGCGCGCGCGTTTGGGTGCCTGGCTGTGATCTCCTCTCAGACGTGGATCATGATCGGCATCGCTGGCCAAGCGTGCTTCTTCCTCCGCTTCGCCGTGCAATGGGTCGCCAGCGAGAGGGTGGGGAGGAGCGTAATCCCACGGGCGTTTTGGTACTTCTCTATTCTAGGCAGCGTGGTGATTCTGTCGTACGCGATCTGGCGGCAAGATCCGGTGTTCATCATCGGACAATCGACCGGGCTATTCATCTACATCCGGAATCTGGTGCTGATCGAACGCGAAGAACGGGGTCGCATGAAAGCCACTGACTCCCCAGGCACCTAGCACGTCTACCATGTCAGATCTGAGTCCACGAGTCTGGCGGCTCGGAGTGGCGGGTCTGCTGGCGGGAGCGCTCCTGCTGGCCACTCGCGAGATCAACCTGGCACCACTGGAGACGCACGAGACGTACGTCGTCCAAACGGCCCAAGAGATGGCTCAGCGCGGGGATTGGGTCGTCCCTTACTTCAACGGGGAACCGCGCCTGCGCAAGCCACCGCTGAGTTACTGGCTGACCGCGTTGGCGGGCAGGCTTTGGGGCGACGTCGGTTATCTCGAACCGCGCCATGGCCGGTTGCCCTCCGGGCTCGCCGGGTTGGGCCTCGTGGCAATCGTCCTTTGGCTCGGCGCTCGATTGTACGATCGCCGCGTCGCACTCATGGCTGGCTGCATGTTGGTGAGCTCGCTCGCGTTCTTCTCCTACACCCACAACGCGCGTCCCGACATGATGTACGCCTTCTGGTGTGGTGTCGGTCTGGCCGCCTTTATTCATAGCTGGATGATCGTCAAAAAAGGAGGGCGGGGAGTAATCGCGCCACTGGTGGGGTGGGTGAGCTTCGCATTGGCGACGCTCACCAAGGGACCGCAGATTCCAGCGATGTTCCTGCTGGCATTCGTGTTGTGGGTCATGATAGAGAAGATCCCGAGACCCAGCGCGATGCGCTGGGTGCGTCCCTTTACGGGTCTGGGCGTCTACTTGGCCCTGACCGTGCCGTGGTGGTGGGCTGTCCACCAACGATTGGACGGAGACGGGCTCGCCGGGACGGAGCTCGCGGGCAGCCTGCTGCGGTTCGACGGGATCGCCTTGGACTACGCGTATCGGCTCCCGCAACTCCTGATCCCGTGGTTCGTGTTGTTGCCGTGTTTGCTAGCCATCGATTGGAAGGACTCCGACAGAGGCTGGGCGTCACGATTGTTGGCGGTGGTGATCGTCGTGACGATCGCGATCCTCAGCTTAGGGCCAAAACAGCGGGTGTTCTACCTCCTTCCCGTTATCGCACCGGCGGTGCTCCTGATCGCCGCGGGCACGATGCGAGTCTTCTCGATGCCGGCGGCGCGGAGCCGGGCACGGCGAGTGATCGCTTGGCTCGGTCCGGCATATGGACTGCTGGCCGTTGTCGGTTTGGCGATCTTGCTGGTGGTGGCCGGACAAGTTCCGGACCTCCCGGAAAGCCTCGTTCTCCGGGCGCGCGCGCTGCTCGTCGTCGTCGTGGTGCTTGGCGTCGCGGCTGGTGCGGCAACTCGTCGCAGGCCCGGTGCGATGGTAGGTGTCTACAGTATCGCGATCCTCTTCTTCGTCGGTTTCTGGATTCTGGGGACATCGGTCCATTTGTGGACCAAGAATAGACCTGGGTTCGCTCGACTGGGTCGGTCGGCGGCGATGCTTACTTTCCCCCGTACAGAGGTCTTCACGTGGGACGTGCGCGGTAACGCCTACGTCTACCACGCCCGACTTCCGGTGAGGATGTTAAGATCCGACGGCGAAGTCATGGCCGAGCTTGACCGCTTCCGACGGCGGGAGATGGTCGTCATCGCCCAGGCGAGGGATATACCCGCACTGTCACCAGCTATTGAGTATGAGATGATTGGTGAGCCGATTCCCCACAAGGATCGAGGGTTGGCGCTCTTTCGGCTGTCGGTCTCGCCAAGCGTAGTAGATCGAGCAGCGATCACCGGAACCAGGCCGGACTCCGCACGGCCCACAGGAGATCTCGAATGAACATCCTAGTTACCGGTGGGGCAGGCTTTGTTGGCTCGCACTTGTGCGAAGCGTTGGTCGAGCAGGGTGACCGGGTCGTGGCGCTCGACAACTTTGATCCATGCTACCCGAGAGAACGGAAGCTTCAGAACGTGGTTCGGCTTCGCGATCACGCCCGCTTCAATCTTGTAGAAGGAGATCTCAACGTTTCCGAGTCGTTAATCGAAGTCCTGGCCGGTGGGTCGTTCGACGTCGTCGTCCATTTGGCGGCCAAAGCCGGAATTCGGGCGTCGATGCGGAATCCGAGCGCCTACATCGAGACCAATCTCGGGGGAACGGCGAACCTCCTCGAAGCGATGACCAGAACCGGTTGTCGCCGGCTTGTTTTCGGTTCGTCTTCGTCGGTCTACGGAAACAATCCGGGGCGACCCTCGTGCGAGGAGGACCAAGTGACGCCGGTCTCGGTGTACGCAATGACGAAAAAGAGCGGGGAGGAGCTGTGCAGCGTCTACAACGCCACGCAGAACTTCAGCGTGCTCTGCTTGCGCTTTTTCACCGTCTACGGTCCGCGTCAGCGACCGGAGATGGCGATCCACAAGTTCACTCGCCTACTACTCAAAAACGAGCCCATACCGTTGTTTGGTGACGGGTCGATGGAGCGAGACTACACGTACGTCGATGACATCACCCGCGGCGTCACGTCCGCGATCGACTTTGTTACTAAGCATGAAGGATTCGAGGTCGTGAATGTGGGATCGGGGATGCCGCCGGTGACTCTGAACGACCTCGTCGCAAGGCTGGGCTGGTTGTCCAAGATCGAGCCGAAGGTCGAGTATCGCCCGGTCCCTGGGGGCGACGTCGACCGTACCTGTGCCGATATCAACAAAGCCCGTGGCCTGTTCGGCTACCAACCGCAGGTCGACCTTTCCGAAGGGCTTGGCCGGTTTCTGGACTGGTATCGTGCGGATGCAGCGGGCGGTACGATGCCTGCCAGCTACGGCACGGAGGCCGACACAGCGACAAAGGCATCATGACTTGCCACCTGCGCCGGCACGGTAACTAGCCTCAGACTAGATTGCCCCCGTACTTACAAGTTAAAATCGCAAGGGCCTTCCTGGTGATGGAGAAAGTGAAGTCTATAATCTGTGTTCTTGGTCTGGTGCTGGCGCTATGGGCGTTGGCATCATGCAAGAGCATTCGGCTTACAGATCTCGAGACGGCTCCCGCGGTTCCGCCCGGTGCCTGCGTTGTGGTCGGGTTCTTGGGTGGGGTGGATGCTTGGAACGATGCCAGCAAGGGCGCGCGGGGATTGGCGCTCGCGTTGCGGGACCGTGATGGAGGCGTGTATGCCGAGACGTTTGAAAACCGACGCATCCCCCTGGCGTTGGCCTTTGTCGATCGCGCCCTGGACGCGAACCACGATGGTGAGATCGACGCGGACGAGGCGGGGCGCGTGCGTCTCGTAGTCTACGGCCAGAGCCTCGGCGGTTGGGCAGCCGTTGAGTTTGCGCGCATGCTCGCCGCTCGAGTGATCCCGATCGAGTTCCTTCTTCAGATAGACAGTGTGGGATTCCACGATGATGAAGTGCCGGCCAACGTTCGTCGGGCCGCCAACTTCTATCAGGACGACGGATGGGTAATCGCCGGTGAGAACCCCATCCGAGCGTCAGATCCGAGCCAGACCGAGGTCATCGGAAACTGGGAGTTCGACTATGACCGGCCTCCAGGGTCGGCGATCGACATTGGGGATTTGCCGTGGTGGAAGAAGGCGTTCCGTGTGGCACATGCCCGGATGGACCGCGACCCACGGGTGTGGGCGACCGCAAGCGGTCTCATTCGGCACGCTTGCGAGCAAAGTGCAGGCGGCCAAACGAATAGCTAGGCTGGTTTCAACGTGGATGCAGAACGTAATCGAGCACTGAGCCAGGGTCTGATCACCGGAGCCATCGGGTACGCAACGGTAGCGATCTGTTTCGGCGTGCTGAATCTCATCGCCGGGCGGCACCTACTTCACACCGCAGCGGTTCTAGGGCACCGGCTGCTTGGAACTCTGGACGACGGAAACGCCGTGACCATCGAGGCCGCTCCGATTTTTGTCTACAACGGCCTGCACCTTGTTCTCTTTCTGTTGGTCGGGCTAGTCGCGTCATGGATTGTATTCAAGCTCGAGAAATATCCCCAACTGTGGTATCTGGTCCTCTTTTTAGTCCTGTTCATTTTCTTTCACACAATCGGGGTGCTGCTCGCATTCGTCGAACCGGTGACCAGCGCTGTCCCGATGTGGACCACTTTGTTGGTGAGCCTTGCCGCCGTGCTAATGATGGGAGGCTACCTATGGCTGGTGCACCCCCGACTTCGAAAGGAAGTCGAACGCTTGGGCGACTTTGAGGACCCTCTCCCTCCGACCACCGAATCGACCACCGAATCTTGATCTAGCGACACCTACTTCGGTCGGACTCCTTTGGTTCAGTCTGGCAGATCATTCAAGACTCGTTGGATTCTGCGTTTGTAGTTTCGAAACGCCTTTCTGCCCTCATGCGTAAGGCGAATCATGCTATGCGGCTTCTTGCCTCGGAACTCTTTCTCGATTCGAACGTAGCCGGCTGTTTCCAGCTTTCGCAGATGGGTCGACAGATTGCCCCAGGTCAAACCGGTGAGGTGTACCAAGAACACTTAGTCCGCCCGGTTGACGACGTATAGGTAGGTCAACACCATCAGACGGGCGGGGGCGTGGACGACCTGGTCGATGTCGGCAAGCGGGTGGAGTTCCAGAGTTTTCAAGTCTTCACCACTTCCCATGCGCGCTACAACTTCACTGGCTTTTCTGCTATCACTCCAAGTGTCGTAGGTCCAACGGACTAGAGCCAGCACCTCAAGTGGCGTCTACCGTGCGACCACGACAACGCCCGCCAGAGGTTTGGGAGAGTCTGGGGTCGTTACATCGTCGCTAGTTGTCGCCTGAAGTCGGTCTTACGGTTCTGCGGCGGAAAAAGGCGATCGACGACCCTGCGTTCGAGCAGCAGTTCGAGCAGATGCGCGAGTTTGGCCGCAAGAAGCTTCGAGCGCTGACGGGGGGACTATCGCCATTCTGATCGTGCTCGTCGGGACGAAGTTGTTCGGCCGGAGCTGGTAACGTCGGCTACGTTTGCCGGGTCGCCCCACCGGCGATATCGGGCTCGAAGATCCGGTTCATCGCCAGCGTGAACAGAACCTGCAGCTTGTTTTGCAACCCCACCAGTTTGGCCACGTAAGCGGCTCGGTAGATGAACCACGCTGGTTTGCCGGTGATCTTGAACCCCAATAGGTCGATCAACGCAACTCCTGCACCGAGCGAGATAATCTTGCCGGCGTGGTGGGCCTGGTAGGGCTCGAGTGGCCGTCCCAGGATGTGGTTCTCGATGTTGCCAGCGGCCCGGACGCCTTGGCTGATGGCGATCGGGGCGACCGGTGGGTACGGCCGGTCGCTTCGTTCGTCGACGAGCGTCGCCACGTCGCCGATGGCGAAGATATTGTTGAACCCTTCCGCGCGAAGAAGCTGATCGATCACAATCGCGCCGCGCTCAGTCGGCAACCCGATCTTGGCGACCCAGCTGGACGGCGCTGTGCCGGCCGTCCAGACTAACGTCTCCGCGGCGATTATCGCTTCACGATCTGAGTTCTTGTCTTTTGTCGTGATCGAACCAGGCGTGGCGCCCGTAATAAGAGTTTCCAGCCTGACATCGATTCCGCGCTCGCGGAGCTTTGCCAACCCTTCGGCGGCGAGCTCGTCGTCCCAGCCCGGCAAGATTCGATTCCCACCGTTGACGAGCAGCACCCGAACCGGCGGTACGGTCGCGTAGTAGGGTTTGAGCACCTCGTTGGCCAGAGTCTGGATCTCGCTGGCGACCTCGACGCCGGCCGGGCCTGCCCCGGCGACGACAAACGTCAGCCACCGCGCCTGCTCGCTCACATCTTCGATCTTGGTGGCTCGCTCCAGCGTTTCGATGACACGGTTTCGTATCGCGCGAGCGTCGTCGACGGTCGTGAGCGGAAGAGAGTGCCGCCTGAGATCGTCATTGCCGAAGTAGCGCGGCGCAGCACCGACGGCGATCACGAGGTAGTCATAACCAACGTCGACATCGCCAGCGTGGACGATCTGGCGCCGCAAGTCGATGTCCCGTACTTCGGCTTGGATGAAGTCGAACCCGAAGCGCCGGCCGAGTACCCGAAGCGGGTAGGTCACGTGACGATGATCGAGCGAGCCGGCGGCCACTTCGGCCAACAGCGGTGAGAAAGTGAAGTAGTTCTTGCGATCCAGGAGAGTGATCTTGGCACCGTCGATCGCCAACTCGGAGCGCCCCAAGTAGGTGGCGGCGTACACGCCCCCAAAGCCGCCGCCTAAGATCACGATTCGCGGTGTCTTTCGGGTCATGGCCCGAACGGCATCGAACGACTGGGCAGGAGGTCCGGGTAGTAGACGATCATCGTACCGATCAAAGTGATGACGCCGACGATCAAGATGCCGACAAGCTGGGTCGACAGGCACCAGACCATCGCCTGGCGGTCCTCCTGGAGGTACGATCGCTTACGGCCACTCCAGTAAAGGAATAGGCCGTAGACGATCAGGAGCGACGTCGCGAGTACGGCTTTAAAGAACAGCCAACCGCCGACTGGACCGCTGAAACGAGCGATGGACCCGAAGAACGCGTCGCGTAGACCGGCGATCATGGAGAGCACGATGGTGACCACCCCGGCTTTGGTATTTGCTCGGGCGAAACGATAGATCCGGTCCTCGAACACGCTTGTCGCCAGGCCGCGAAAGAGCCACGCGTACATGGCGATAAACGCCATAACGAGGAACGCGATGTGGAGGTGCACAAACAGCGGGTGAAGAATTCTCATTGCTCTCGGAGGTTAAAGATGAGGCTCGACAAGAGTTCCAACGGTACGCCGGTGCACGTCATTCCTGCGCTGCTTCTCACAGTCATCATCGGGGCGTGCGGCTCGGAGCCGGTACGTGAGAGCGTACCGGCAAGTGAGCCGGTCATGTCAGGCGAGCACAGGCTGGTGATCCGGATGACCGATAACATGCGCTTTGCCCCGGAGATCCCTGCCATCAGCGTCGGCGACACGGTGGTCTGGGTCAACGATGGAAAGATGGAACATACGACCACCGATGTGCCGGGCAAGGCGGGGGTAAACGAACACAACATCCTGCCGTTTGATGCCGAACCCTGGGACTCGGGTGAGCTGTCTCCGGGTGCGACTTTTGAGCGGGTCTTTACGACGCGAGGTGAATACACCTATCTGTGCACGCTTCACGAGGCCGCCGGCATGGTTGCCCGCCTGACCGTGCGCTAGCGTTGATCGCAACGGGTTGTAGTTGTGTTAAACTCCTTATGACATGTAGGTAATTTCCCGACAGGGCCGGTTGTACGTCACTCGCTCGGTCTGCGCGATGGAGATATACTGCCAAGGAACGGCGCTTGTGATTTTGGGTACAAAGTGCAACGGAAACACACTGAAGGGTTATTCAACCGACTAGGCGGGGGTCATCAAACATGGGAATCCGACGACAGTTGCTGTGGGCGACCGTGCTGCTGCTGGCATTCGGGGCAGCTACGGCATACGGGCAGGACCAACCAGCCGACGCGGGGGAAACTGTGACACCAGCCGCCAAGGCCAAGCCCCCGGCGGTAAGCCACGACCTCGACGGGCGGTCCGAGTGTCTGATGTGCCATTCGGGGGCCATGGAGGGGGTACCGGCTGCGCCCGCGGACCATGCCGAGCGTGGCAACGAGACGTGTCTCTGGTGTCACGGATCTGACGCCGCGATGCAGACCGTAGCAGCACCGCAAATAACGCACGAACTAGAAGGCCGTAAGGATTGCGCCATGTGCCACACCAGCGGGATGGAGTCGGTCCCCCAAGCACCGGCGGATCACAAGGATAGGCCGAGCGGTAGCTGCACGATGTGTCATCTGCCGATGGCAAGCGACGCCTCTGGCGGGTAAGCCCCACATCACTGGCGACCCAGCCCCGCTGGACAAGCGCTACCTGGACGACGAGATCGTCGACCAGTACGACACGAGGCGATACCAAGGCGGGTTCAAGGCGGTCAAGAGTCGGATCTGGATTCGTGTCGTCGAGAAGGCGCTTAAACATGTCGCGCCCGCGCGCTCGATCATCGATATCCCCTGTGGTACCGGCTATCTGACCGAGGTCGTGCGTGGCGCCTTCGCGCTGACGATCGCCGCGGATGCCTCGCCCACGATGGTCCACAAAGCTCTGTCCAGAGTGGACGCCTTGGGGTTGGTCGCCGACCTCGAACGCCTCCCGCTACAGGACAGCGCGATCGACTGTGTGCTCAACGTACGGTTCATGGTTCACTTCGGTCCCGAAGAGCGGACCCAGTTCTTGAGCGAGATGGCCCGCGTCAGCCGACGGTACGTGCTGGTCAACTACAATCACCGGTACAACGTCAAGTACGCTCTGCGTCGAATCCGGTCCGCATTCGGGCGAGTGGAGAGCAAGAAAGTGGCGAGAAAAGCGTCACGCCGCGAGTTGAATCGAGAAGCCGCAACGGCCAACCTGCGCGTCGTCAAGATCTTTCGGGGCAACCCGCTGCTGCCGTTCATGAGCGAGCGGTGGTTGGTGCTGTTGGAAAAGGAGCGCGGCTGACCGCTCTCAGGAAGAGGCTTGATTCGGACCCCTGCGTGCTCGGCGACGCTGCCGGGTGATCAGCGCTCGTTGCATCGACCGCCACAATCGACGCCGTTCCTTGCCGGGCTGATCACTCATTTCTAGTGCGCCTTCGAGCAAACGTGTCTGGTCAGCACGAGTGAGGCCGGGAATGCTGATCCACACCTGGGCCAGGTTCACTCCGCGCTGGCGCATCGTTGGCCGCCGTCCAGTCACAGCGCGGTAGAGGTCCAGCAGGACGACGCCGTGGACCCCGTTCTCGGGCAGCTGACCCTGGGTTGCTAGAATATGGGGTGCCTTGAGATCGTCATGAAAAAGGCGCCGCGCGTGAAGTGTGCCAATCAGTCGTCCGAGTAGCCGCACCGCATGTCTGCGGTCTGAGCCACTGGCGTCGCGGATGATCGAGTCGGCTGACTTCGTGTCCTGGACCTCTCGCGTGGCGAGAAAACTCTCCCGCCTCAAAAACCCGATTTGCCGCACACCGAACAAAACCGGTGGGGAAACGCCAATTCCGAGGTCTTCGACCGCGTGAATCGCAAGCCATTCGCCCCGGGCCCTGGTCCGCCCGAAAGCGTCCTTCAACCGCCGTCGTAGGTCACTGAACTGGTAGCGCTTGAGGTATAGCCGCTCCGGTCGGCCATCGACCTCGAAAGGGACGCAAACGACAATCTGGTTGGGGTGGGTGCGAACAATTTCAGCTTCCTGGTGGAGCCGGTCCAAATCAAGCCATGGAAGCGACTCCACGACCAGGTCCACGTAGGCCGGCAGGCATTCGAACGTGGCGCCATTGCGCTTGAACTGCACCGTCGTGTCTGAGACCACAGCGTCCCTTCAGCGACTATTCCGTTGATCGAGAACGTTGCGCTCTGGGTAGACACCGCCAAGCGCGTCGAAGGTGTCCAGGCTGACGCCATGAGTTCTTTTCGAGGTTGCGGCTTCCGTCGCCTTGACGCCTTCGCGCTCGTACAACCGCGTTTTGCTCATAATCGGTCGGTCGCGGCGGCGTTCAGTTTCGGCGATCACCGTGTGAGGCATCGATTCGAGAAACCGGTTGATCGGCCTGCGTATCCACTTTCCACGTGAGCCGGTATCGTTGTTGGGCGGACTTTCGATGATCACGGTGTCGCCCAGATCGAGGATCGCTCGCGCAGCCATACGCCAACGCCACCGAAAGTGATGGATCACGTTGAGGGCGAGGACGACGTCAAAATGCTCGGCCTGACCCAAGCGTCTTAGCTCACGGGCGCTTACCACACGCTGGAGGAGCACCACCCGGTCGCTCTCGTTTTGCCTGCAGTTCTCCAACAGCGCCGGCTGCTTTTCGATCATTACGCAGACAGCGTCGAATTCGTGGGCGATGCGAAAGCTGAAGTAACCTTGGTTGGCACCGATGTCGAGCACCGTGAACGATCTCGGATAACGTTGGAGGACTTTCGCGATCGCCTGGTAACGCTCTTCCGAGCTGCGCGTACCGTGGCGGACGACGCGACCTTTGAGATAGATGTCCTGGTAAACTTTGTCTTGGTCGGGCATCCTCAATAGGCAAAGTGGCGTCCGACGCTCGAGATCGAGTACCGAGCGCCACGTCGGGTCGGTTGCGAGCCGTGGGTTACGAGATCGGCTTCTCGGGAAGCTCGACCGTAAACGTCCACAGTCCCGAGTTGTAGTCGGTCGCATACAGCATGTCGCCGACCGGAGACCAACCATCTCCAAACATGGGAAATACGCCCCAGACTTGAGGGGCGAACGGTAGTCTGGCGTCCTCGGGCCCGGCCGACGGCAAGAAGTAGGCGATCTCACGGCCCTGAGCGTAGAGATCGCCACGCAGCTCGCCACTGACGTCGACGACTCGGATTCCACCCTGGTAGTAACCGATGTAGAGGACGTCATCGTCGACCCAGAAGTTGTGCGCGCCCGCTTCGGGGACTTCGTACTTGGCGACGTACTTCGGCCTGGCTGGGTCGCTAACGTCCACGACGTGAACCGGTCCACGCGGATCGTTTTCCAGCCCGGGGATGCCCGGGGTCGTGCCCTCGAGGCTGAAGTCCTCGTCGCCCACGAATACGTAGTTCCGATGCCGGATCGCCGAATGGGTCGGTCCGCCCGGATAGAAGATTCGACTCACCTGCACCGGCGCCTCCGGAGTCCCGCCCTGATCACCACCGCCGACGTCGAGGATCACGAGCCCGTCGTTCATGTATGACACGTACGCCATGCCATCCTGCACCCAAATGTCGTGCAATGAGCGGCCGACGACCGGGAGGCCCCACCTACCGACCTCGCGCGGACGGGTAGGATCGGAGAGATCGATGATGTGCAGATCGTTGGTGCCGTCGTTGACCGCATAGACGAGATGCCCGACCCAGAACACGTTGTGCACACCAGCCGTCAGCGTCTCGGTGTACTCGCTCACAAGTTCTGGCTGAGCCGGATCGTCGAGCGAGAACACTAGGATCCCGTTGCGTCGGTTGGCTGCCCCCTCGCGCGTGGCGACCAGCCATCCGCCGTCTTCGGACACCTTGACGTCGTTTATGACGCGCGCGTCGAAGTCCTGCTCGTTCGTCAGCACGGGGTTGGCCGGGTCCGAGACATCGAACGTGAGTAGACGATTCGCCTGATGCGTGCCTACGTACACGTACGAGTTCTGTGGCCACAGATCGGAGGTGTACGTCTCGACGTTCTTGCCGTGCCCGTTCATATGGATGCGGCCGGATACCCCCCTGGCAACCGCTTCGATCGACGCAGTCGCGACCCGGTCGCCCAATACTGCCACCACCGTGTACCGGCCTGGACGTTCGGCGACGAACGAACCGTCGGGGTATGCCTGAGCGCCGGCCTGGGCTACTGACCAAACCGGCCGGGCGTGATCTTCGTTCATCGCCAGTTGGACGACGTCGCCAGTACGGATCGAGCCGTTGGGCACGCCTTCGATCGACAACGGACCCCCGGAACGGGCCACCACAGAGATCGTGTACTCGGTCGTCGCGTCGTCGGCTTTGATCGTGACGGTTGCTTGGCCCGGCGATTGCGCGACAAGCGTGTGCGAGTCGACGCCGATCACGTCAGAAGCGCTGGATGTGATCTCGACATCGGGATCTAGCACCCAGCGATGGATCGAGTTCAGCGCGTCGATTTCGAGTGGCACCCGACTGCCGGTCGCGAGTTGCGACGGCATGTTGGTGTAGACGCTGATCGATTCGATCTTCGGACTCGAGATCGCGACGGAGGCCGTGCCGATGGCGTTGTTGACTACTGCAACGACCACCCTGTCTCCGGCGTTCGTGCCGACGAAGTCTCCCGATTGGTTGATTGTCCCGCCCAACGAGAACCATTCGACATCGCTATCCGCGATCTCAGCACCCCCCTCGTCGTAGGCACGAGCTACAAACCGCTGTGTTTGCTCCGAGTCGAGGGTGATGTTGTTTGGCACGACCTCGACCCGGGAGATACCGGGTGCGGCACGAAACATGTCGAAGCTCGGCTCAAGTTGTGTGTCTTGACCAACCGGTACAAGCGCTATCGGTATCACAAACCGGGCATCTTCGCCGAGGCTGAACCAGAGACCGACGAGCGCAGCACCATCGCGGGCACCGACGAAACGGCCGGGACCGAACGGTGTATCGAACTCCATCCACGCCCGATCGTCAGTCACCTGGCTGTCCGTGACCCGCACGAACGTTCCCGGACCTTCGGGCGTCACGATCTTGTCGCCGTCGATCTTGAACGGCATCGGTGGTGCGTTTATCCCCTCACCGACCAGCTGATAAGGGGTGTACCCCGCGGGGATCGTCGATGCATCTTGGGCCGTGGATTGACTCGTGATTGTCGACCCGGCGGTCACCGCTATCAGGGCGATAAGTGTTTGACGGAGCATCTCTTTCACCTCGGAGAAGATTGCAATTGCGGCGGTCGGTTAGACGGGAGCGGTCGTGCCGATAGAAAGAGTGGCCTCGGCTCGATCGCGTTCAACTTGTACTGGCCAGGCTAACCGGCAGCCCCGAAGCTATCCGATCGTTCGGTATGCGTCGAGGTGTGGCGCGAGCGGGTGTGGAGTCCGATTGTGATAGGGTGTTGAGCATTCGAGCGAGTCGAACCCTGCACCTTCGTCAATGGGTTGTGTGGGGCGCAGTCGTCGCGGTCGCGATACCGTTTCTGATCATAGCCTCAGCCCTGGTTCATCTCCCGACTGTGGCTTGGCACCGGTATCGCGCACCCGAACGAACATCTATTATGATGTACCGCGCAGGTGAGGCCGATAGTGCCGATTGGAATCCGCGTTACGAATGGGTGCCACTCGAAGCGATCTCGCCGCATCTCCAGCGGGCCGTGCTGATCGGGGAAGACAGCCGATTCTATGACCACGCCGGTTTTGACTATGAAGAGATTCGGTCCGCCTGGAACAGATGGAGACGTGGCGGACGGTTGCGTGGCGCATCGACCATCAGCCAGCAAGCTGCCCGGAGTCTGTACCTGTCGCCGTCGCGAAGCGCGTTTCGGAAGCTGCGGGAGGCGGTGATCACTGTCGGGATGGAGATTATACTCCCGAAGGATCGTATCCTTGAACTGTACCTCAACGTCGCTGAATGGGGGCCTGGTATCTTTGGTGTGGAAGCGGCATCGCAAACCTACTTCAGTCAGCCGGCATCGCAGGTGACTCGCTCACAGGCGGCACTCCTGGCGGCCACGCTGCCAGCCCCGCGTTCCTCCAATCCGGCTCGACCAACGCCTGGTCTTCGCCGTCGCCAGCGGCGTATTCTTGATCGGATGGAACGGTGGGACCAGCCTCCTGCACCTGCCGAGGAACCTTCGCGGGAGCCGGTTCGACGTCCGGCCGAAGCGATCGAATGGTCGTCGGGGGATTATTGAGCCGGCGCGTCGATCTCAAGATCGTGGTAGCGATCTCGTTCGCTACGCTGACGTTGGGATTCCTCGTGGGAAGTCGGGTCGGTGGGGGATCGGGTCAGGCATTGCCCGACGCCAACGGCGGCGCTCCCCACGCGGTTGGAGTCGAGGAGTACGTGCAGCTTGGTGTTCAGGCGCTCGACCAGGGAGACCCTGCCACGGCGGAACGCTATTTCCGGTCGGCGGTGGCGCTCGTGCCGTCGGCGCCGGGTCCGCGCGGCGACCTGGCGGTTTCGTTGATGGCGCAGGGACGGTGGGCGGACGCGGATCGCGAGTTGACGGAGGCTCAGCGACTCGGGCCCGACCGCCCCGAGCTCTACTTCGTCGAGGGCGTGATGGCGCGCGATGGGCTGGCGGATACGGTGCGCGCCCGGGCGGCTTGGACACGGTTTCTTGAGCTCGCCCCCGAGGGCTCCCAGGATACGGACATCGTACAGCAGTGGTTGAGCGGGCAGGGAGAGTTCAGACCCACCCAATCAGAGTAAGAATCGGTTGGCCGAATCGATTTTTCTCAATTCCTTCGGCATCCTCGTACGCGAGGGGCTCGAAGCGCTGTTGATCTGTACCGCTTTGGCGGCGGCAGTTTCCAAAGCCGGTTCTCGGGACGGTGTTCGGGCAATCTGGCAGGGCGCTGCCGCAGCGATCGTCGTGAGCATCGCGACCGCCTTCGCGATCGACCGGGTCCTGACCCTCACCGAAGCTGACCAAGAAGCGATCGAGGGCGTTACGATGCTCTTGGCCGCGGTGGTTCTCTTCTACGTTTCGTACTGGCTGCTGTCCAAACTCGAGGTCGCGCGTTGGATGGGGTATCTGCGGGACCGGATGGTTGGCGCGGATAGCCGTTGGGCGATGGGGGGAGTCGCGTTTCTCGCGGTGTACCGCGAGGGCGCTGAGACGGTGTTGTTCTACCGAGCCCTGGCCGGTATGGGTACCGGGTTCCCGTTTTGGGCCGGCATCGCGGCGGGCACGGTCGTGATGGTGGTGATCGGTACGGCGGTTCTGTGGTACGGAGCCCGCTTGCCGATCCGACCCCTGTTCGCTGGAACCGGTCTTCTGCTCTATTACTTGGCGTTTGTCTTCGTCGGTCGCGGCGTGCACGAGCTCCCCACTGGGGATCTACCCGACCGTTGAGACGATGATAGCGCAGTCCCTTCTGCTGGGGCTGGCAATCATCGCCGCTGTGGTGATCCTGATGGGTTGGAAGCGCACGAGAGCATTGCTCGAAACGACCACAACCGTTGCTCGGGAATCAGCTGGGAAATAAGTTTACAAATTGGTTCGCTCAGCACATTCGACATCTCAATCCAGGTGGTATCGATGGCTCTGTCTATCAATCTCGGGTTTCCTCGTATCGGGCGCGATCGCGAACTCAAGCGAGCGACCGAAGGGTATTGGGCCGGCAAGGTAAGCCCTGACGAGCTGGCGTCGGTCTGCGCCCAGCTGCGCCGTGAGCAGTGGGAAGAACAACGCAAAGCCGGGATAGAGCTGATTCCCTCGAACAGTTTTTCATTGTACGACCAGGTCCTCGATACGACGGCGATGGTGGGCGCCGTGCCAGAGCGCTACCACTGGCAATCCGAGCAGGTTGATCTCGATACGTACTTCGCGATGGCCAGGGGCGCGCAGCGTGAGGGACTCGACGTTCATGCGATGGAGATGACGAAGTGGTTTGACACCAACTACCACTTCATCGTCCCGGAGTTCGTCCCGGACCAAGAGTTTCGGCTGGCCTCGACCAAGCCTTTCGACGAGTTCGCCGAGGCTCGCGAGCTCGGGATAACGACCCGACCCGTGTTGATCGGCCCGGTGAGCTATCTGATTCTCGGCAAGCCACGAGAAACCGATTCAGAGCCACTGGAGACCCACCTGGACTCGCTGATCGAGGTGTACGCGGAGGTCATCGGGCGGTTGGGTGCGATGGGTGCGGAGTGGATTCAACTCGACGAGCCGTGCTTCGTGGAGGACCGGTCCGCCAAGGAGATCGCCGCACTCGAGCGGGCATACGGCCGGTTGGCCGAAGTCGCTGGCAACACGCGGTTGATCGTGCAGACGTACTTCGATCATGTTGGCGAGGCCTATTCGGCGCTGACTCGGTTACCGGTCGCCGGGATCGGGCTGGATTTCGTTCGTGGCCCAAAGAACGTAGCACTCATGAGCGAGCACGGGTTCCCAAGCGACAAGCATTTGGTGGCGGGGGTCGTGGACGGTCGCAATGTGTGGATCAACGACCTGTCGGCGAGTCTCGATCTACTGGACGAGCTCCAGACGATGGTGCCCGCGGACCGACTCATGGTTGGTGCGTCCTGCTCGCTGCTCCACGTTCCAATCGAGGCTGCCCGCGAGACCGATCTCGACCAGGAGCTGAAGAGCTGGTTGGCGTTCGCGAGCGAGAAGGTGGGCGAGATTGTCACGTTGACGCGGGCCGTCAACGACGGCCGCGCAGCGGTTGCTGATACGTTGGCGGCGAATCAGGCGGCACTCGAAACGCGCCAAACGTCCGATCGCGCTCGGAGCCGTCGTGTACGGGAACGGATGGACGTGCTCGACGCCGGCGCTGCGGGCCGTGGGGTCGACTTCGCCCAGAGGCGTGAGATACAGCGCGAACGGCTGGGGCTGTCCGCGCTGCCAACGACCGTTATCGGCTCTTTTCCGCAGCACCCCGAGGTTCGTGTGCAGCGTCGCAAGTTTCTGCGCAGCGAAGTCTCAGAACCGGACTATGAGGCCTTTCTCGAGGGCGAGGTTCGCCGCGCGATTGAGCTTCAGGAGAAGATGCGTATCGATGTTCCGGTGCACGGTGAGTTTGAGCGCAACGACATGGTTGAGTATTTCGGCGAACGGATGGAAGGCTATGCCTTCACCCGCTTTGGGTGGGTGCAGTCATTTGGCTCACGCTACGTCAAGCCGCCGCTCCTTTTCGGAGATGTTCATCGTCCGGAGCCGATGACGATTCGGTGGTGGGAGTTCGCTCAGTCGTGCACCGATCGACCGATCAAGGGGATGTTGACCGGGCCGGTGACGATGCTCCAGTGGTCATTTGTGCGCGACGATCAGCCGCGTTCGGAGACATGTTTCCAGCTTGCACTCGCGATTGCTGACGAGGTGCAGGATCTAGAGGCGGCTGGAGCTAAGGTGATCCAGGTAGATGAGCCCGCATTGCGCGAGGGTCTGCCGCTTCGGAGCGATGGTTGGGAAGAGTACCTGCGCTGGGCAGTTGCCGCGTTCCGCGTGACAACCGGTGGTGTGCGACCCGAGACACAAATCCACACCCACATGTGCTACTCGGAGTTCAACGACTTCATCGAGCACATCGCTCGCATGGACGCCGACGTGTTGTTGATCGAGAACGCTCGATCAGATGAAGAGCTGCTCGAGGTTTTTCGTGACGTCGACTACGGGCGCGACATCGGCCCCGGTGTCTATGACATTCATTCGCCGCGGGTGCCGCCGGTTGATGAGCTGGCGGACATGATTCGGGCGTCGATGCGGGTTCTGCCGATCGACCGACTGTGGGTCAACCCCGACTGTGGGTTGAAGACTCGAAAATACGACGAAGTGGTTCCGGCGCTGGAGAACATGGTCGCTGCGGCCGACATCGTGCGAGCGGAGACAGGAGTACCGTTGTGAGTCGCCATGTGGCGTTCGCTGCGCTTGTCTTGGTGTTTGCTTGTGGCGCCGACGAAACCGGGGATCTCAACTCGGAAGACCTCGTTGAGACACTACCCGCGTCGGTCCCAGCTCCCGATGTCGAAGCCGGAATCCTCATCGTGACCCCCGAGACAGTCCGCGGATGGCAAGAGGAGGACGCGCCGCTCGTTCTCGTCGACACCCGCGACGCGGTTCAGTTCGGACAGGAGCACCTCCCGGGGGCCGTCAACATTCCGTACGTCGATATCCGGCCCGGAGCCAAGCTACCACCGCGCGCTGCGAGGATCGTCGTCTACTGCTCTGACACCGACTGTCCGATTTCACAGTACGCCTACGAATCGTTAGGGAGCCTCGGCTTCTCGGAGGTATACGACATGCGGGCTGGTCTTCAGGGATGGAAGGCGGCCGGTTATCCGACCGAGCTCGGCGCCACCGACAACTAGCCGGATGGCCATGCAGATCAACTACTACATCGAAACGTACGGGTGCCAGATGAACGTGGCCGACACCGAGCTCATGGGTGGTGTTCTCAAGCGCGATGGCCACCGTCGGGTGACGGACCCTGAGCAGGCCGACGTCCTGATCGTGAACACCTGCGCGATCCGAGAGCACGCTGAGCAGCGCGTGATAGGTCGCATCGGTCAACTCAACCGTTACAAGCGGAGCCGGCCAGAGGTGCGGCTAGGGGTTGCCGGTTGCGTGGCCAAGGAGTTGGGTCGCGAGCTACTCGATAGGGCAGCGCATGTCGATTTCGTCGTTGGCCCCGACTCGTATCGACAACTACCCGAAATCCTGGCTCGCGTCGAACACGGTGAGCGAGTGGTGTACGATCGATTCAACCGAAGCGAGCATTACGAAGATCTCGAACCGTATCGGCTGGAGAAGTTCGCGGCCTGGATCACGATCATGCGTGGCTGCGACAAGTTCTGTTCATACTGCATCGTGCCGTTTACGCGCGGTCGAGAGAAGTGCCGTACCCTCGAGAGCGTCGTCGAGGAGGTCGCGATGTCAGTCGCGGATGGCGCTAAGGAAGTGACGTTGCTCGGTCAGAACGTCAATTCCTACTGTGACCGGGGACGCGATTTTCCTGACCTTCTGGCGGCCGTAGCTGCGGTGCTTGATCTCGCCCGGGTACGGTTTACGACCAGCCATCCGTGGGACTTCACCCAGAAGCTCGTTGACACGATCGGTGGGCACGAGAACATCATGAATCATGTCCACCTGCCAGTTCAGTCCGGCTCGAACCGGATATTGAACGCAATGAAGCGTGAGTACACGCGCGAGGACTATCGCCGTCAGATCGACATGCTGCGCGAGCGGATCCCCGAGTGCGCACTGTCGACCGACATCATCGTCGGGTTCCCGGGTGAGACGGAGGCCGACTTCGAAGCGACCTACGATTTGATGGCGAGTACCCGTTACAATTCCGCGTACATCTTTATTTACTCGCCTCGACCACACACACCAGCGATAGAGCTTGCCGATGACGTTGTGCCGCGGGCCGTCGCTCAACAGCGGCTCGAGCGACTGAACGATCTGCAGCGCTCGATTGGCGCCACTTACCTGCTCGAAAAGGTGGGCACGACCCAGCCAGTGCTCGTCCAGCGACCGGCCCGCCGCGGCCGGGGCCTGTTGTCGGGCTGGACTGAACACCGTGAGACGGTCGTTTTCCCGGACAGCAAAGAGGTGGTCGGTGAGATCGTCCCGGTCGCGATCGGCGGTTTGTCTGGGTTCACGCTGCATGGAGAATCGACGCACGAGTCACGCTCGGTTGACCGGTACCGGGGCGAGCTCAACGTCGTTGCCGGTTGAGAGCGGCGGACGGTCAATGACTCAACGGCGAGCTGCACTGGGGCTCGCGCTGATGGCGTTTGCAGCCCTGTTTCTATTCGCGCTCTACAATCGTGGACAGCCGATCGCCTTCACGTTCGGATTATGGCGGTGGCAGGTTGATGCAGTCATCGCGGTTTACACGGGGGTCGGCCTGGGTCTCTTGGCGATGTTTTTGTTCGGCTTGCCGGGCGACCTGGCAGCCCGGGCGGAAAACGCACGGCTGGCCCGGCGAGTCCGCCAGCTGGAGCGAGAGCGCGGTGGTGATTGAACGACCGAGCCTGTGATGGCTTTATAGTCTATAAGGATGGTATTCCCAACCAGTCCACCAGGCGTCCGTGTTTTCGCAATTGCTGCGATTGCCTCGATCCTGGCGCTGGCCTCCGGGGCGACCGCGCACGCTCAGAGTCACGGTCAGATCAGCTTCTCGGCGGGCGAAGAGGCGCTGGCTTCGGGTGAGGCGTGGGATGCCCGCGAGCACTTCGAACGTGCGGTGCGCGAGGGCTACCCAGCTGGACCCGGCTATCGGGCCGTTGCGGATGCTTATCTGGCACTCGACAACCGTCTCTTCTTTGCCCGCGAAGCGCTTGAACGATCGCTAAAAGCGGAACCCGATGACACCGAAACGTGGTACCGACTCGCCGACGTAAACCTGCGTCTGGAGGGTGGCGACTCCGATCCACGCGCGCGCGAGGCATTACACGAGGTCTTTCGGCTTGACTCACACTATCGCGACGCTTACGCGCGATGGGAACGGATGTATCTCGATCAAAGCGACTCCCGCGACGTAGCCGAGATCTTCGCACGTCATCTAACGCGAGATTTCGACCCTGACTTGGCGCTCAGGCGGATCGACGTGCTTAACGATGCCGGCGAGCATCGGTCAGCCTGGGAGGCGATCGAAGAGTTCCGCCGCCGCGTCCCTCAGGAGCGATACCTAGCCCGGTTGTCACACCTGTCAGGGGTTGTGCTGGCGGCGCTTGGTGAGTCGGAGCAAGGGGCTGGCTACTACTTCAACGGCCTCGCGTTCGCCGCGACCGAGCCCGACTTGGAGGCCTACTACCGCGACATTCAACCACTGCTCTCGGACAACGAGCGAGTGGGTTGGGCGGATTGGTCGGTTGAACGTCGGCGATCGTTTGTCGAGGGCTTCTGGAACGCGCGCAACCCGTTGCCGTTTAGCGACGTCAACGAACGATGGGTCGAGCAGCAGAACCGAATCCGTGTGGCACGCGAATCGTATCAGTGGAAGAAGCCGATAAGCAAAGAGAGGCTCGTCGATGTTGGCGGTCGCGACAGCGGAATGCCGGTGGTCGCGATCCGCCTCGATGGTCGCTCGCTCGACGATCGCGGTGCGTTCTTCCTGCGCCACGGAGAACCGGACGAGACGGCTGGCGTTGGCCGCGATGAGTGTGGTTTCTGGTACTACAACCGGGATGGCCTTCCGAACGGGGAGATGGGGATCAATTTCACCGACGGCAATGAGCTGATGGTTGGCGCGCGCGCGGTCTTCTTTGGCAACGACTGCAACTTCACTACGGTACCCACGACACCGCTCGCGCTGGAGTATTTCGCGGCGGGTGGGTTGACCGGAAACGATCTGGCGCGAGCGCAAGAGGAAGCGCTTCGTGACATGGATATTGGCTTGGCGATCGACACTTACGACCATCGGGTCGAACAGAGGATGCCGGTCGATTTGGCGCCCGCCAGTTTCTCCTACTTCCGCACCGAGACCGATGTGGTCTTCTATTTCGCCGTACCGGTGCCTGAGATCGAGGTGCGCGGCGAGCGCTCCCGGTATCGGAAGGGGCTCGTACTGTACGATGAGAACTGGCGCGAGATCACCCGGCAGTCGGAGGATATGCGGGCGGTAGTCACGCGAGCCATAGAAGGCGAGGAAAAGCGTGGCGAGTGGTATCTCGTCGATCTGTTCCGTGTTCGGATGGCTCCGGGCACATATCACTACGCCCTTCAGATCGATGACCTTCAGGGCGATGCGGTGGGCATCCGGAAAGGCACCGTTCGGGTTCATCACTTTTCGCCGACGGGGCTCGATGTTTCCGATCTTGTGTTGTCTGCCGAGATCGTTGAAGGGGGACGCGTCGCTCGGTTTGAGCGCTACGGGCGCATGATCGTGCCCCTGCCATCGCATCGATTCCTTCATGATCAGCCACTCTATCTGTACTTCGAGGTGTATAACCTGCAGGCCAACGACGAGCGCGAGGTTGAGTACCGCGTCGACTATACGATTCGTGCCAAAAAGATCGATCGCAATGCCATCGAGCGGTTTTTTGGCAGTCTGCGCGGGTTGGTTGGCATCCGCGAGGAGCCGGAGGCGATCACGCTGTCTTTTGAGCGTCGTGCTCCGCGCATTGGCGGGCGCGTCTGGCCCGAATACCTATCGTTTGATGCTAGCGCCTTGCCAGTTGGCACCTACACGCTCGAGGTCGAGATCACCGACCACGCATTCTTCGACCGTACCACCCAACGCACCGCGACATTCTCGATCGTCGATTGATAAGATCGATCCAGCCCAGGATCACGAGGCCGGGCTTGATCCTCTGGGCGCTGATCGGGTCGATATCCACCGCTCATGCCAGCATGCAAAGAGAATTCGCCGGCGAAGTGACATTCGGGAAGGCCGAACAGCTACTGGCCGCCGGCGATGCCTGGAAGGCCTCTGGCGTGTTCGAGCAAGCGCTGAGGGAGGGGTACCCGCGGGCAACGGGCTATCGGGCCCTGGCACGGTCGTATCTGGCGCTCGACAACCGGTTGTTCGATGCACGCCGTGCACTTGAGCGGTCGTTGGCGGCGGACCCACGTCCGATCGACGTCTGGTACGACCTCGCCGAACTGAACATCCAGATCGATGGCATGGATGCCGAGAACCGAGCTCGGCGAGCGTTTCACGAGATCTTCGAGCGCGATCCGTTTTACCGCGACGCTTTCGAGCGCTGGCATCGGTTCTACCTCGACCCGAAGGACTCCCGCCTGGTAGCTGAGATCTTCGACCGGCATCTAGATCGAGCGTACGATCCGGAGCTCGCCCTCAGACGCATCGATGTCCTCTACGAGGCGGGGGATTACGCGGCCGCGCTGGCTGGCGTCGGCCATCTCAAGAACAACGTGAGCACATCCTCGTATATGTCTCGTATTAAGTACTATGAAGGCGTGATCCACGGAGCGCTTGGGGAGGTCGAGGCGGGCTGGGAGGCGTACCGTCAGGGGTTGGCGGAGGCTCGTCGGGATGACGACATCGAGCCGTTCTACCGTGATCTCGAACCGCTGCTATCGGAGTCGATCCGATCGGATTGGAAGAGCTGGTCGACGGACAACAAACGAGATGTCCTCGAAGGGTGGTGGAACGAACGAGACCCGCTGCCGTTCAGCCCAGTCAACGAGCGGTGGGTCGAGCAGCAAGTGCGAGCCGGCTTTGCTCGCTTCACTTTCCGGCTCAAGAAGGCGTGGGGTCTGGAGAAGTTGCTCGTGATCAACGCAACCGGATTCGGCCGGCCAACGCTCGCTATTCGCTTCCAAGGTCGACCGATGGACGATCGAGCCGAGCTGTATTTACGCCACGGAAAACCCGATGCCCAGGGTGGAGTGGGGCGCGACGAGTGCGGGTTTTGGTATTACCGCCGTCCGGGGGCGAGTGAGAAGAAGTCGTTCGCTGTGAACTTCCGGCGACCCCGCAGCTTTGGCGAACGGGCCGAGTTCCTGGGCAACGACTGCATCTATAGCGACCTGCCGACGACACCGATGGGTCATGCGCATTTCGCTCCCGGCGGTCTGCGACCGTGGGACATCGACCGGGTGATCGACCGTATCGATGGGGACCTGGGGGTGGCTCTTTCGTCCGACTCCTACCCGTTTGAACCCGCGAGTCGGCTACGATTGGATCTGGCACCGGCCAACTTCGCGCTGTCTGGCGGCGAGACAGAGCTGGTGGTCTACTTTGCGACCCCGATGAAGGCCGAGGGTGCTCGGTACCGGAAAGGGTTGGCGGTCTACGACGAACAGTGGCGGGAGATCACGCGTCGCACTGAGGAGATGGAGTACGTGACCGAAGTTCGCTCGGACGCTGCAGACTCGGCCGAGTCCTTCATCCTCGACCTCTTTCGGGTTCGAATCGCGCCTGGGCGGTATCACCTGGCGTTACAGATCGATGATCGAGAGTCGGGCGCGGTCGGTATCTGGAAGAGTCAGGTGGACGTGCGACCTTTCGCCTATGGTGCGCTCGGGTTGTCGGACGTGGTGCTAGCGGCACAAGTAACGACTGGCGACCATAACCCACGATTCAATCGGAACGGGCACGTCGTTTTGCCGCTCCCGTCGCGCACGTTCTTCCGCGGCCAACCGCTGTTTCTCTACTACGAGGTCTACAACCTGGACGCCGACGGAACGGGAAGCGCGGAGTTTCGGGTCGATTACACAGTCCGCTCGAGGACCCTCGATCGCGGCGCCGTGAGGCGGCTCTTCGGAGCGGTCAAGGGATTGGTTGGCGTCCGTGAGGAGTCGGAAGCGATTACCCTGTCGTTCGAGCGCCGAGGCTCGGCTGGCCGCGTCGCCGCCGAGTACCTGTCGTTCGACACACAGGAGCTAGCGCCCGGTACGTACACACTCGATGTCACGCTGACCGATCGATACGCCAGCGATCGGTCGGTGCACGAATCGCGAACGTTCACCATCGTGGATTGAAACGAGGCAGGCAGCCCAGGTCCGCAGCTTGCAGTTACCAAGGCGAAAGCCGTCGTGATGTTCTAACGCCCTGTCTGTAGACGCTTACTATCGTCGCGAACCGTGGAAGTTATGACGGCGGGCCGACGATCCCGCGCCGCTTCCCACCGATGCAATCACCAGAGGAGTTCAGCAACGCACATCGGAGCGACCGCATAAACACGACCGCATAGCGGTAGCTCCCGCCGCGTGGGCGGCGATCACCCTGGGTTTGGCAGGGTTTGCAACTGCCTATGCGCACGTGCTCCTCGGAGCGGCGGTCCTCGTCGCCTTGGCGATGGTGGCGACGTGGCAAGCAATGACGAGCGGTCGTGTTTCGTCAGGTGTCGGGGGCTGGGCGTTGATCGCCCTGGTGATCGGTTCTCGGTTGGTGATCGCGACCGATCGTGCTCGCGTCGACGCTGCGACGTGGGTCGAGATGGCGGCTGTCGGTCGAGAGGCGCAGATCGATACCACCCTACGCGTGACATCGGTCAGACCAAGCGGTGACGCGCGATGGCACGTCCGCGGAGAGGCGCTTGGTTGCAGCCTGCGTCCGTGTCGAGGCGCGAGTCTCCGTTGGTGGTGGAGTGGCGAGCCGTCACCCATGGTCGGTGAGCGGTGGAGTGTCGTCGGTCGGTTGAGAGCCGAGCCGTTGCGCGTCAATCGGCGCGGCGGTTACCCGCCACCGGGTCTCGTTCGCCGGCTGCGCGGTGGGACTTTGACCGACGTCGAGCTGATCCAACGACGGTCGGAAAGAGTCCCGCTCCTGGTGACCACCGAACGGCACCTTCGGGGGCGTATTACCGCCCGTTTCGGCGCGCAGTTGGCGCCCCTCGTGACGGCGCTGTTGCTCGGGGATCGTACCGGGCTGGCGCCCGAGTTGGTTGACGCGTTCGCCGCCTCGGGCGCGTTGCATCTGCTGGCCGTGTCGGGTCTGCACGTCGGTTTTCTGGCCTGGCTTCTGGCGTCGGGGCTCGGTCTCGTCGGTTGCGGTCCTGTTCGCCGCGCCGGGTCGGCCACGCTGGTGTTGATTGCATACGCGGGGCTGGTGGGTGGCCGGCCGTCGGTCGTTCGAGCAGCGGTGATGACGACGGCGCTCTTGTGGGCGCGGGCGGTTGAGCGAAGGGTCTCAGTTTGGCAGGTGTGGGGATTGGCCGCGGTGGCGATGCTCGCCTGGCGCCCGCTCGATCTCTTCGATCTCGGATTCGCGCTGTCGTTTGGTGCGGTGGCTGGCCTGTTGATATGGGGCACGGGGGCGGCACGCGCGCTTCGATCCCAACGTTCGTCAGGCGCGCTGGCCGCCGTTGGACGTGGGGTCATCGCGTCGGTTGTCGCGACCGGCGCTGCGGGGTTGGGCACGCTGCCGGTTCAATCGACCGCATTCGGTTGGCTGGCGCCGGCTGGGTTTCTCGTCAACCCGGTGGTGGTCCCGCTTGCCGCCGCCGGATTGCCACTGGCTTGGTTAGCGCTGCTGGCCGACGCGGTCGGCTTGGGAGGCGCAGCTGGCCCACTCGCGGCGACGGCTTCGATAGCGCTGGGGCTGTTAGAGGCAGCGGTAGTTGCAGTGGCGTCGCGCTTCTCGGTTTGGGTGCCAGGTTCCATGGCGTGGGCGATCACCCTGCTCGCTGGGCTGATTGCTACCGCCGTGCTGCTCCTCCGATGCCGCCCGCTAGCAGGGTGGAGCGTGTGTGTGTTGGTCCTGCTGCTGTCTCTAACCGGTCATCGGCAAGTACCCTCTAGCTGGGTGGTGAAATGGCTCGATGTCGGGCAGGGCGACGCCATCGCGATCCACTTTCCGGACGGAGCAACGTGGCTCGTCGATGCTGGGCCGGCGTACCCGCACGGTGATGCGGGGCGCAGCGTGGTGTTGCCATACCTGCGGACCCGCGGAATCGATCGCCTGCAGTGGTTGATCTCGACACACCCCGATCTCGATCACGTAGGTGGCGCGGCCAGCGTGGTCGATGGTGTTCAAGTCGAGCGGTGGGGAAGCGCCGCGGCAGTCGGCGACAACCCGGCCTATATACGTCTGCTCGCTGCGGTGGGAAGCCACCCGACGACTGCGGCGGTCCAACTGAGAGCTCCGAGTCGGTTGCAACAGGGACTGGTTAGCGTTGATGTACTTCATCCCAAGGGCGACTGGGTGCCGGGTGATCCCTACGGGTCGGCGACATCCGCCAACGATGCATCGATCGTGTTGCTCATGAGCTATGGTGGGTGTCGTGTGTTGCTGACCGGAGACATCGGTGAGCGAGCTGAAGAGGCGCTGGTGACGGCCCTGGGCGACTCGCTGAGAGCCGATCTCTTGCACGTTGGTCACCACGGCAGCCGGCACTCGACGACGATGCGTTGGCTCGATCGCGTGCGGCCGGCCGCCGCAGTCGTCTCGGTGGGTGGACTCAACCGCCATGGTCACCCGCACGTTGAGGTTCTAGAGCGTCTCGAGCGCGTCGATGCCAACGTCTATCGCACCGATCGGCTCGGAACGGTCACCGCGAGGTGTATTTTGGGCGAGTGGCGTTTGGAATCGACGACTTTCTATCTTCGTTGATCACGGCAGGATACGCGGCCGACCAGGAACTTTGTCGTCACCACTCCGGTATTGAGAGGACGTATGACGCAGACCGAGCCCGCATACGAGACCACCGCCACGCTGGCTGAGGCGAACGCTAGGATCGCTCGTGAGAATGCGTTCACGTCGACCCTGCTAGAAGAGATCTCGCGGGTCGTCGTTGGCCAGCGAGGATTGCTGGACGGGCTGTTGATCGGTTTGCTGGCGGATGGCCACGTGCTTCTCGAAGGTGTCCCCGGGCTGGCCAAGACGCTCGCCGTACGATCGTTGGCCGGCGCCATCGACTGCGATTTTCAGCGCATCCAGTTCACCCCCGATCTGCTACCGGCCGACCTCGTTGGTACCACGATCTATCATCCCCAACGTGGCGAGTTTGATGTCCACCGCGGACCCGTGTTCACCAATCTTCTGCTGGCTGATGAGATCAACCGCGCACCGGCGAAGGTGCAGTCGGCGTTGCTCGAGGCGATGCAAGAAAAGCAGGTGACGCTCGGTGAGACCACCTATCGACTCGAGACGCCGTTCCTGGTTCTGGCTACTCAGAACCCGATCGAACACGAGGGCACGTACCCATTGCCGGAAGCACAGGTCGATCGGTTTATGCTCAAGCTCAGAGTTGGGTATCCGCCACGTGAGGACGAGCGCAAGATCATCGAGCGGATGACAGCCATTGAAACACCGGACGTGCGCCCGGTGATCGGACCTCAAGAGATCCTTCACGCGCGCGAGGTGGTCGCGGGTGTGTACATCGATGACAAAGTTCTCGGCTACATCCTCGACTTGGTCGAGGCGACCCGCTATCCAGCCCGCTTCGGGCTCGAGGACCTCGAGCCCTGGATCGCATATGGCGGCTCGCCTCGAGCCGGGATATTCCTCACCAAGTCTGCCAAGGCACGTGCGTTCCTGAACGGTCGCGGCTACGTCGTCCCCGACGACGTAAAGGCCGTAGCTCGCGACGTCTTGCGGCACCGGCTCCTGTTGACCTACGAGGCGGAGGCGGAGGAAGTCGACCCCGACTCCGTCCTGGATCGGTTGCTGGAGCACCTCGACGTGCCGTGAGCGTCTCGGAGCTGGCCAAGACGGTCCGGCTGCT
>JBDHFX010000003.1:0-36349 GCA_039590215.1 Gemmatimonadota bacterium
CAGAGATTCGAACTGCGCGGCCAGCACCATGAACACGATCACGAGCGCGAGCAAGAACACGAAGTAGAGCGTCCGACCGCTCTCCTCGAGCTCCCTTGATTCCCCGCTCAAGGCAATCGTCGATCCGGCTGGTAGGACCGAGTCACCGACCGCTCGCAGCTGGTCGATCGCCTCGCCCAAGGTAAAGCCGGGCGCCATGTTACCGGTCAACGTGAACGAGCGCACCCGGTCGTAGTGGTTGAGCTGCCTGGGACCGAGCCCCTCCTCGACGCTCGCCACCGCGTCGATGCTTACCAGCTGGTTGTCCTTGCCACGCACGCGGAGCCCACGCATGTCGCTCGGCGATGCGCGGTCGTCGGGCTCGAGCTGCATGATCACGTCGTACAGCTTGTTGTCGCGGGTGAACGTGCTGACCTCGCGACCACCCAGCATCGTCTGCAGAGTCCCTGACACATCGCGGATCGGGACGCCTAGATCCTCGGCGCGGTCGCGATCGTAGCGCACCACCAGCTCGGGCTTGTTGACCCGCAGATTGGTGTCGACGTTTACGAGACCCTGAATCTGCCGGGCCGCTGCGGGGAACGTCTCAAGCCCGGTCGCCAAGGCGTCGAAGTCGGGATTCCGAACGACGAACTGCACCGGGCTCTGCCATCCAAATGCGGGCGGGTTGTTGGCAAACGCAAACACCCCCGGAATCATGAAGTACTGAGGCTGGATCTCGCCGATGATCTCCTGCACGTCGCGGTCGCGTTCGTCCCAATCGGTCAGTCGGCTAAAAACGATTCCGCTGTTCACCCGGCCGTTCCAACCGATGATGCTGAAGTACGCCGCGATGTCCTCGGTGTTGCCGAGAATCTCTTCGACCCTTTGTTGATAGCCGTCGGTGTACTCCTTTGACGAGCCTTCCGGCGCGACCACGATCGACATGAACCAGCCGCGATCCTCGGGCGGCACGAACTCACGCTTCAGCATCTTGAAGGCGCCCACTGCTACGAGCACGGTCGCCAGCGCGGCCGCCACGACGCCGCGGCGGTGTCGCATCGCCCAACCCAAGCTGGTCGCGTAGAGAGTTGCTGTACGCTCGAAGCCGCGCTCGAAAGCGTTGAACAGCTTGCCATGACTCTTGGGTACGCGCAGGATCTTGGCACTCAACATCGGCGTCAGCGAGAGCGCGACGAAGCTCGACACGACGACCGCGCCGATCATCGCCGCCCCAAACTCGTTGAACAATCGGCCGATCGTCCCGCGAAGGAAGAGCAGCGGTGCGAAGACCGCCACCAGCGCGACGGTCGTCGCGATCACCGCGAACTTGATCTCGTTGGTGCCACGGATCGCCGCCAGGGTCGGCGATTCCTTGAGCTCCTCTTGATGCCGGTAAGCATTCTCCATCACAATGATGGCGTCATCGACGACAATTCCAATCGACAGTATTAAGGCCAACAGCGTGAAGTTGTTGATCGTGAACCCGAAGAAAAACATGACCGCAAATGCAGCGATGATCGACGTCGGGATCGCCAAACCCGGGATTATTGTCGCTCGGAAGTTCCGCAAGAAAACAAAGATGATCAGGACAACCAGTATCCCAGCCAGGATAAGCGTCTCCTCCGCCTCGCGGATCGAGCGCCGCACGAAGACCGCCGTGTCAAATGCGGTATCGAGGTTGACGCCCGGCGGCAGCGCGGCTTGGATCGCCGGTAGCTCGTCGTGAATCCGGTCCGACACCTCGACCAGGTTCGACTTCGACTGCCGAACGACGCCGATCGCAACCGCCGAAACACTCTTGAACCGCAGAATCGCTCGGTCGTCCTCCGGCCCCAGCTCGACTCGTGAGATGTCGCGGAGCTTTATGAGTTGCCCATTCTGGCTGGCGACCGTCAGATCCGCGAATTCCTCGGGCGTCTTGAGCTCACCGAGCGAGCGCACGGTGAACTCGCGGCGATCGGACTCAATCCGCCCGGCCGGTACCTCGACGTTGCGACTCTGGATGGCGGCTTCGACGTCCTGGACGGTAACCCCGCGGGAAGCCATCTCGGTCGGCGAAAGCCAAACCCGCATCGAGTAACGGCGTTCGCCGAAGATTTGCGCCCGGCCTACGCCGGGAACCGACTGCAACCGGTTCTTGACAATGCGATCACCGATATCCGAGAGCTGGAGCAGGTCATAGTTCTCGCCTGACAGCGCCAACCAGAAGAAGGGCTGTGCGTCGGCGTCCTGCTTCTCCACCACCGGCACCTCGACCTCTTGCGGGAGCCGGTCCCGCACCCGCGACACTTTGTCACGAACGTCTTGCGCGGCGGCTTCAAGGTCGCGGTCGAGCGTGAACTCGATCGTGATCGAGCTGAACTGCTCCGAGCTCGCGCTGGTCATTGTCCGAACGCCCGGGATCGTGCTCAACTCCTCTTCGAGCACGTCGGTGACCGTCGACTCGATGACGCGGGGATTGGCCCCGCGAAGCACCGTCGTCACGTTCACGATCGGCGAGTCGACGTCGGGGAACTCGCGCACCGGCAATCGGGTGAACCCGATCACGCCGAAGAGCACCAAAGTGGCGCTCATCATGCTCGCGAGTACAGGTCGCTGGATGCAGAGCTCAGGAAGTCGCATGGTCTATCGGTCTGGGACTAGTTGGGTACGCAAGAATAGAGAGACACTCGGGCCAGAAGGGGTTCAATTTATTCTCGTCTACCAGCGTTAGGTATCCCTACGTGAGGTCGCCCGATCCTGTTTCAGTACCCCCGCTATAACAATCGAGCACGGCTACCCAACCCTGACTGTAGTTGGCCTGTTGGGCGGCTCCCTCCTCGCCGAGCTTGTCCCACCCGGTATGGGTCACCCCCACCCGAGTGCCCGCTTCGGAGGGCTGGAACGCGACCTCCAACTCCTGCGCCGTGGATGGCTCGCGCCCGGGGTGCCAGCTCATGACAAAGCGATGCGGAGGGTCCCAGGCCAGCACCGTCCCCCAGGGGGTCTCGGCTCCGTCGGTCGACCGCTCGTATACCCGGCCTCCCTGCCACGTCTCGAACACCACCGTCTCGGCCTTCTCCTGACCCACAGAATGGGTCTCCAGGGGCCACCAGCGGGCGATCTCCTCGGTGAACCGCCGGAATGCGAGCTCCGGAACCCAAGCGACCGTCACCGTGCTCACGACCGGCGGGATCTCGATCTGTGATCGGACTTCATTCATCGTTGGACCTCTCTTTCTCCTTGTTGATTGCGTCCTGGCGGGGCTCTTCGGCGTGGGCCGCGTAAGCACCCAGCACGCCGCTCCAGAATGACTCAACGTACGCACGCAGTTCATCCAATCCGGCCCGATCCAAGCTGTAGATCCGGCGGGTGCCTTCCTTGCGCAGCGTGACGAGTCGGGCTTCCCTGAGCACCCGCAAATGTTGCGATACCGCTGGCTGGCTGACCGGCAGGCGGTGCGCCAGCTCACCGACCGATTGGGGCTGCTCTCGCAAGCGTTCGAGCAGCATCTGGCGAGTGGGATCAGAAAGGGCGCTCAGGACGCGTTGATAAGCCATTACTTATATAAGTATATGCTAATTCTTTTTCGATGTCAACGCCGCGCTATCGCCCGGGCTGGCCGCTAGGCGATATCCGCGAATTCGTTGTGCTCGTCGATGATCTTTCGAAGCGCCGCTCGGCAGTGGTCTTGGGCCGAGTACGCGTCAGCGGCGGTCCCCGACGCGGCTTGGGTCCCGGTCAGGGTGCCCCGCACACTCAAATCCCAGCCAACTCGGTCCGACTCGCGCTCGATTCGAGCCTCCCATGAAAGCGGGCCTGAGCGTCCTCGGGCCACCCACGCGCGGGGCGCGGTCGTTTTACCGACCTTCGTGAACTCGAGGCCTTCGTACCGGGCCCGCTTTCCCTTCTGCCGTCGCCACCACCGCACCTTCAAGCCAGACGGAACGGCGGATAGCGATCGGTCGTCAGCACCACCGCGTAAGCGACGATACGCCAGGTCCAACGCATGACGCCGACGACAAAGTCGAACAACCCCCTCGGATACCGACCGGTAAACAAGATCACAAACCACGCGACGACCGCCACCACCAGGGCTGCTACCCACAGGAAGATCAACACGATGACATGCGGGATCGCGAGCAGCCATTTGACCAGCGGGAGCCAACGGTTGAGATCACGTTCGACGTTGGGGTAGTCGACGCCGAGGTGCACCGCTTGCTCCTCGTCGGTTGACGGGTAGTGATCGGTCAGCAGGAAGAAATACGCTTCGACGCGGGCCGTGAAGCGCATGAGCTCGAGGTTCCAGTCGAACCACCAGCGCGGATACTTCTGCCGGAAGAGGATCATCAGCAGCGGCCCGGCGATCAGCAGACCGCCACCCACACCCTTCGCCCCCTCTCCAGCCTCGGAGTTCAGAGCGGCACCGGAAACCATGACTAGGATGATCGCGATCGGGATGATCATCACGATCCGGAATGCGGTCGTTAGCTGGTCGAGCTTTTCGGGGTAGTCGACGTCGAAGCGCACGGGGTAGTCGCCGTTGGTCATGGTGCTCTCCTTCGATCAAGAGGGACCGAGGACTGGTCGCCGCTCACGCGGCGTCGAACACGATCACCGACCGGATCCCGTCCTGAGCCTCCATCAGGTCAAAACCCTCGTTCACCTGGTCAAGGGTCAGTCGATGCGAGACGAACGGATCCAGATCGAGCTTGCCTTGGAGATAGAGATCGACCAGCTGGGGCACGTGTGTCCGGCCGCGAGCACCGCCGAAGCTGCCGCCTTGTACCTTGCGCCCAGTGATCAGGAAGCGAGGAATGATTTCGAGCGCTTCGCCCCTACCGGCGACACCGAGGATGGTGCAGGTCCCCCATCCCATACGCGCCGCCTCGACCGCTTGGCCCATTACCTTGACCAGCCCGGTCGCCTCGAACGTGTAGTCGGCACCAAAGCCATCGGTCATCTCAAGAATGCGATCCACCGGGTCCCGGTTGGCGCCAATCGTATCGGTGGCACCGGCCGCTTTGGCCAGATCGAGACGTTTCTCCGACAGATCGACCGCGATGATCCGCTCGGCGCCCTGCATCGCACACCCGAGCACCGCTCCTAGCCCGACCATTCCACAGCCAAAAACGGCGCAGGTCGCCCCGGTTTCGACCTCGGTCTTCCACAGCGCCGCCGCCAACCCTGTGGTGGCACCGCAGGCCAACATGCACACGGTCTCGAGATTTGCCGCCGGATCGATCTTGGCGAGCGCGATCGCCGGCATCACGGTGTACTCGGCGAACGTGCTGGTGCCCATGAAGTGACGCATCGGCTCACCGTCGCGCGACAACCGCGGCGTACCATCGGGGAGGTACCCTTTTCCCTGCTGCTCGCGAATCGCTAGACAGATGTTCGTCTTGCCGCTCTTGCAATGGATGCATTCGCCACACTCGGGCGAAAAGAGCGTGATCACGTGGTCGCCGGGCTGAACGAGCGTTACCCCCTCTCCCACCTCCGTTACCACGCCGGCGCCTTCGTGACCGAGCACACATGGGGTGTACCCGCTCGGATCAGCGCCGCTGGCGGTATACAAATCGGTATGGCAAACACCGCAAGCGTGGACCTTGACCAGCACCTCGCCTTTCTTGGGCGACGCCAGGTCGACATCCTGGACAACCAACGGCTGGCCGAACTTCTCAAGGACGGCGGCACGCATTTTCATCGATTCTGTCTCCCTGATGAACCCTCGCGGCTTTTCGATCGAGGTTATCTAGTTTAACCTCCGCGCTCATGGGGTCCACGCGACAGAAGGCAGGTTCATGAATCCTGGCAAGAGCACACTCTTATGGGCCTCGCAGAGCCCTCGGCTCAAACGCACCATACCTCGCCTCCCCCCCGTTCGCAGGGCGGTCCGCCGCTTCATGCCCGGGGAGGACGTCGAGGCGGCCCTGGCGGTCAGCCAAGAACTCTCGGGGTTGGGGATGACCACGATCATCACCAGGCTCGGTGAGAACCTGAGCGAGCTGACCGAAGCCGATGGAATCACGGCTCATTATTTGCGGGCGATCGATCGCATCAACGAGCGAGGACTCAAGACCGAGGTGTCGATTAAGTTAACCCAGCTCGGTCTCGATCTCGATCACGGCTACGCGTATCAGAAGCTCGAATCACTCATCGAGCACGCCGGTGAGAAGGACAATTGGGTGTGGATCGACATGGAAATGAGCGACTACGTGGACGTAACTCTCGAGTTCTATCGACGCGCGCGCCAACGGTTCTCAAACGTTGGGATCTGTCTGCAGTCCTATCTCTACCGCACGGTTGACGATCTCAACGACTTAATCCCGCTGAACCCCGCGATTCGGTTGGTAAAGGGAGCCTACATGGAGCCCAAGAGCGTCGCGTTCCCTAGAAAACAAGACGTCGACGACAACTTCATGAAGTGCGCTGAGATCATGTTGCCGCACATCCGTAACGGGCTGCGTGCTGCTTTTGGCACCCACGACATGCCGCTCCTGGAGCGAGTCGTCCAACGGGCCCGATCCGCGGCTATCGCCTCGGATGCGTACGAGATTCAGATGTTGTACGGAATCGGTATCCGGGACCAGCGCCAACTGGCCGAGAAGGATCATCATGTTCGCGTCCTGATCAGCTACGGCCCTGACTGGTACCCGTGGTACATGCGCAGATTGGCCGAGCGGCCAGCCAACGTGCTGTTCGTGCTCAAAAACCTGTTCTAGGAGTCATTCGAAATGTCACAGCGCGCCTTTATCACCGGCATCACCGGGCAGGACGGATCGTACCTGTCCGAGTTCCTCTTGGGCAAGGGATACGACGTGCATGGGCTCATTCGGCGCTCGTCCACTTTTGGCACCGAGCGTATCGATCACATGTACCTCGATCCCCACATCGAGTCCGCGCGGCTGTTTCTCCACTATGGAGACCTAAGCGATAGCACCACGCTCACCCGACTGCTTGACGAGATTCAACCGACCGAGATCTACAACCTCGCAGCCCAGTCCCACGTGGCCGTCTCGTTTCTGAACCCGATCTACACCGTGGATGTCGACGCGCTCGGGACGCTGCGATTGCTCGAGTCGATACGCCAACTTGACGCACCGGTGCGTTTCTACCAGGCATCTTCTTCGGAGATGTACGGCAAGGTGGCCGAGGTGCCCCAGAACGAGGAGACCCCGTTCCACCCGCGGAGCCCCTATGCGGTAGCAAAGGTTTACAGCTTCTGGCAGACGCTCAACCACCGTGAGGCCTACGGGATGTTCAACTGCAACGGCATCCTGTTCAATCACGAGTCGCCTCGCCGAGGCGAGACGTTCGTAACGCGAAAGATCACCCGGGCGGTGGCACGGATTAAGTACGGTCTGCAGAAGCAACTGTACCTGGGCAATCTCGATGCCGAACGTGATTGGGGCTTCGCGGGGGACTTCGTGCGAGCGATGTGGATGATGCTGCAGCAGGACGAGCCCGACGACTACGTGATCGCGACCGGTGATCGACACTCGGTGCGCGAGTTTTGCGAGGCAGCCTTCGCTCTGGTCGACCTCAACTGGGAGGACTATGTCCAGATCGACCAGCGCTACATGCGACCATCCGAGGTCGATCTGTTGGAGGGAGATGCCGCGAAGGCGCGACGGGTGCTTGGCTGGGAACCCACGGTGACGTTCAAACAGCTGGTCGAAATGATGGTAAAGGCGGACATGACGCTGGCCGCTCAAGAGCGAACGCTGGTCGATGCCGGCCTAAAGCAGGTCGAGTGGGAGGAGGGTCGAAGCGACTAGTGGAGCTCGGCGGGAAGCGGCTTTTGGTGACGGGGGGCGGGGGGTTTCTGGGCTCGCACTTGACCACGTTGCTTGATGACGAGGGCGCGGAGACGACCGTCGCCCGCAGTTGTGATTACGATCTCACCGAACAAGGCGATACACGCCGGCTGTTTGCCGAAGCAGCACCAGAAATCGTGATCCACCTCGCCGCCGACGTTGGCGGTATCGGCGCCAATCGGGTCAACCCTGGCCGGTATTTCTACGGGAACATGGCGATGGGTCTCAATGTGATTGAAGAGAGTCGTCGTCGTGGCGTCGAGAAAACCGTCCAGATAGGCACCGTGTGCGCATACCCCAAACACACTCCGGTCCCTTTCCGTGAGGAAGACCTGTGGAACGGTTACCCGGAGGAAACGAACGCCCCTTACGGCGTAGCCAAGAAGGCCCTTTTGGTGATGCTTCAGGGCTACCGACAGCAGTACGGCATGAACGGCATCTATCTGCTGCCCGCGAACCTCTACGGTCCCAGGGATGATTTCGATCTGGAGACGAGTCACGTCATTCCGGCGCTGATCCGGAAGTTCGTTGATGCCCGCGAGGCAGGATCGGCGAGCATCGAGGTGTGGGGTACCGGCGAGGCCAGTCGCGAGTTTCTGTACGTTGAAGACGCGGCCCGGGCGATCATCCTGGCTACCAAGCACTACGACGGACCCGATCCAATCAATCTGGGTACCGGCCAGGAGATTACCATTCGCGACCTGGTCGCTCTCATCGCGAACCTGACTGACTTCAAGGGTGACGTTCACTGGGATTCGTCAAAGCCCGACGGCCAGCCGCGACGCTCTCTCGATACGAGCCGGGCCCGCGAGCTGTTCGATTTCGAGGCCAGGGTGTCGCTCGAGGAGGGCCTCCGTCAGACGATCACCTGGTGGGAGAACCAGGCGCGTTAGCCAATGCTTGTCACGATCGTCACGCCGAGCCTCAACTCGGAGCGGTACATAGAGGAAACGCTGCGATCGATCTGGACGGACGACGCGATACCCGGCGAAACATTGGAACACATTGTCGTCGATGGCGAGTCGACTGATGGCACCTTGGAGATCGTTTCCCGCTACCCGAGCAAGATCATTGTGGGCCGGGATGGCGGCATGTACGAGGCTATCAACAAGGGACTCGAGGCTGCAACGGGAGAGATCTTTGGTTACATCAACTCCGACGATCAACTAACCTCGACCGCGCTCACCGAAGTCACGTCGGCTCTCGGGAAGGACAGTGATCATCGCTGGGTGGTTGGCGCAGTGATCCTGATGGATGCGAGCGGAAAGGAACTCGCGGTGTTGCGACCGCCGCGCTGGCTCTCTCCGACCCGATTCAGGGCACTCGGTTGGAACTGTTTTCCCCAGCCATCGACATTCTACCGCACCGAGTTTGCCCGTGAACTCGGCGGATACAACGCCACGTACCGACTTGCTGCGGATTATGATTTCGCCGTTCGAGCGCTAAACGCAGAGCGGCCTTTGTACATATCGCGGCCGCTGTCGCACTTTCGCCTTCACGAATCCAACTTGAGCAAGGACCATCAGGCGATCGAAACCGAGGCGCGGTCGATAGCGGCCCAGCCGCCGATGAGCACGGTGCTTAGATGTTGGCTGCAACTGCTCACCAAGGTCCAAGTGAACATCACGAATCCGCGGTGGGCGATCGGCAAGGTCAGCGGCTCCTTGCGGTACTGACGGTCTACTCTGACGGTTCCGAGGACCCGCCCGACCCGTCTAGGCGTTTGATCGAGACCCCACCGTAGACGGAGCCGGGTTCCAGCTTCCGAAACTTGGGTACCACGCTAAGGGCGCCAACCTGCGCGTCGGCTCCGACCTCGACCCCGATACCGATGACACTACCGGTACCGATCGTCACGTTGGGGCAGAGCTTTACCGGTGCGGTCTTGAGAACGCCCGCCTCGACCGTATGACCCGAGAGATGAACATCGGAGCCGATCACGACATGGTCTCCGAACTCGAGCAGATTGTGGTCGGTGAGTGAGATGCTGTTGATATAAACGCCGCGACCGATGCGCGCGCCGTTCAACCGATGATACATCGTCCACGGCGGGGTCGATCGGAACAGGACGCCTGCGAAGATCCGCACCATGTGCGTTGACACCATGTACCGGGCCCAATCGAGGAGCGCCCAATCGAGCTCCGATACCGACAGCTCGATGTTGGGTGGGGTGCGCCATCCCGTGATCCGGGTCGCCAACCCCGACAGGACCATGAGCGATATCGCGAAGAGCATGTAGGCCGGGACAAACGACATCGCGAGAACCACTACACGCAACCACTGGGATGACAGTGTCCAGCTGAAATGCCATTCCCAGAACAGCGCCGCAGGCAGGACCGACAGCCCGAACACCGTGCTCTCGACAACAAACAGCGTCACAAATGCCCACGCGACCCGCCAGTAGCGGTCGAATCGGCTTCCTCGGTCGACAGCGCTTTCCTTATCGTTCATCATTTATGCGGAAATGTCTGTCCACGACATATACGATCCGGGCGTATCAGTTGAGGGAGCCGGCCCGCCGCTGGTTTGCGTCCCCGGCATGGACGGAACGGGCAAGCTCTTTTACCGGCAGACACCGCTCCTGGCACGAGACTATCGGGTCGCCACATACGCATTGCGAGATAGCGCGTCCGAGATGAAGACGTTGATCGACGATCTCGCCGCTTTGATCCGATCGATCTCGCCAACGAACGAGCCAGCCACCATCCTGGGCGAATCGTTCGGTGGCACACTTGCGCTCAGCCTTGCGCTGGAACGACCGGAGCTGGTGCGGGCGCTTGTAATCATCAACTCATTCCCACGCTTCTTGCCGCAGGCACGACTAGGCGTGGTGATTCCCACCCTGCGAATCTTTCCGTGGAAGGCGATGACGTTGGTCCGACAATTCACCGCCACGCGCCTCCACTCTCGATACACCCACCGTCACGAGATTCGGCGCTTCCTCGAACTCACCACCGAAACCACCCGACGGGGATACCTGAACCGGCTTCGAATCTTGAAGCGCTTCGATGTACGCGACCAGCTGCATCAGATCACCGCGCCGACCCTTTTGCTCGCGGCAGAGGAGGACCACCTCGTCCCGTCAGTCGAACAAGCTCAGTATATGGCAAAACGGTTGCCGCGTGCGACTTCTCGGGTACTCCCCGGCCACGGCCACATCTGCCTGATCGCCCCCAACATCGACCTCGGGAGCATCTTGAACGAGTGGCAGACTGCGTAACAGGTTAGGTCTTACAGATGGTCCACGAACCTCGCGATGCCACCCTCCAACCCGTGTCGCTCCACGAGACGTGCGACTTCGAGCGGCAACTCGATGTACTCGTGAACTCGATGTGGAGCGGGGCAACGTGGCGTACCGCCGGCGTTCCGACAGCGCTCGGCCTCCAGCACCAGGTAGTTCTCGATCGCGCGGTTGATGCTGCCGTCGGACAGGTACGGGGAGCGTCGATTCAACGCCGCGTATTCGGTCAGGTAGACGGCCACCGGTTCGAGGCTCCGGACACAAGGGTCGAGGGCATTTGCCCACCGGCACCGAAGGCCTAGCTGCCGATAAACCGCGGGCTGGATGAGGTGGACCTTTTCATGGATGGCGCTCTCCTGACGCGCCAGGTAGCGATCGGACGCGAACACGTTGGGACGAATGACGCCATCGAAGAAGTAGTAGGCGGCATAGCGGCCCTGCGTGATCTCTTTGAGGGTGTCAACGAGAACGGCTTCCCCATAACCGGCGGCCACCCAGCGTTGAAAGATCCCTCGTGGGTCGGCGTTAACCCGGAACCGGTGTTCGATCACACCAAAGCGTTTTTCGAGGCGTCGCTTCTCGACGTTGCCGCGTTGATCGTAACGCGCCGCCAGTTCGTCGACGCGACCTGAGTCGAATCGCTCGAGGATCTGAAGCAAGCTATCGAGTTCCGCGGACGCAGCAGGCGGTGAATCCACCCCCAACAACGGAATCGCAGTGGGCCCGACATCGGTGCGGGCGAGGATTTGAGAAACCAGGCCGGCCGGATACACGAGCGCGGCGACTCCAAGCAGGAGCCCAATCAGTGTGTAGCGCTGGCGTTGGCAGGCTCTCATATCGGTCCCTATTCCTTAGCGTAAACATCAAGCGGAGCGCGCCGGTTTGTGTCTTAGCCCCGTGGTGCTCTATCCAACTGGCTGCTATCGTATGCGTCAATGGCCAATTTGTCCGATCACACCGACAACCCGGCCCGTGCCGTTGGCGTGAATCACCTAGCCCTGGAAGTTGGGGACATCAACGCAGCCCTGGAGTTCTACGGCCGGTTGTTCGACCTACGTCTTCGCAGTCGCGGTGAGACCATGGCGTTCATCGACCTGGGTGATCAGTTCATAGCCCTGAGCGAGGGCCGATCTCAAGCTCCCGATACCGGCCGACATTTCGGTCTGGTCGTAGACGACATCAGTAAGGTCGTGCGGGCGGCCCGAGAGGCAGGCGCTGAGATCCTGTCAGCTTCGGGCCGCGATTTCCTTGACCCGTGGGGCAACCACATTCAGGTCGTCGATTACACCGAGATCCAGTTCACGAAAACCGAACCCGTACTGAGGGGGATGGGCTTGCAACACCTGAAGAAGTCGGCATCCGCTCTAGAAGAGTTGGCCGCCAAGGGTATGGCTTCAAAGTGAGACGGTCACCGTGAGCAATAAGAAGCCAACGCTAGATAAGAAGACCTACAATCACGAGCTCGCGCGGCTGCAGACTGAGCTCGTCAAGCTGCAGGAGTGGATCAAGCACACCGGCGAGAAAGCGGTCGTGATCTTCGAGGGTCGCGATGCAGCCGGAAAAGGCGGCGTGATCAAGCGCATCACGCAACGCTTGAACCCACGTGTCGTCCGCGTCGTGGCGCTCGGTACTCCGACCGAACGCGAGAAAACACAGTGGTACTTTCAGCGTTACGTCAAGGAGCTTCCGGCCGCCGGGGAAATGGTCCTGTTCGATCGTAGCTGGTACAACCGCGCCGGGGTAGAGCACGTCATGGGCTTCTGCACGGACGAGGAGTACCAGGAATTCTTTCGGACCGTCCCAGAGTTTGAACGCGCCCTCATCCGATCTCATATCACGCTGATCAAGTACTGGTTCTCGGTCAGTGACGAGAAACAGGAGAAGCGTTTCCAACAACGCATCGACGACCCTACGCGACGCTGGAAGCTCAGCCCAATGGACCTACAGGCGCGCTTGAAGTGGGTCGAGTTCTCGAAGGCCAAGGACGCGATGTTCGCCTACACCGATATCAAGCAAGCGCCTTGGTACGTAGTAAACTCGGACAACAAAATGCGGGCCAGGTTAAACTGCATGAATCACCTACTGAGCATGTTCGACTACGAAGATTTGACCCCCGAACCGATCGAGTTAGCGGACCGACAGCGAAGCGGTTACATCCGCCCTCCGATGTCGGACCAAACGTTCGTGCCCGAGATCTTCTGAGGTGTTGACGCGCGATTACCGGCTCGTCTGAAACAACTCCCGAAAACCCCACTCGTTCGACGGCCGAGCAAACGCATCGAACCGTTGACAAAACTCTAAGCGAGTCGTGATGACGCGGTTCTCGAGCTCTTCGGCAAACTGATTCATGACAGCAATCGCTTCGGCTGACACCGCGTCGGACGCCGTCGTCTTGCGGATAAACTCCTCGATGCCGTGTCGCTGAAGGTCGAAGTCAAGTAAATCGCCGAGCAACGTTTGGAACTCCTCCAAGGTGTCGATCAACTCGGCGATCTTCTGCTTCGAGAACAGGCTCTCGTAGACCTCCATCAAGTAACGAAGTCGCTTGCATGCTAATCGCAGCTTGTGAAGCTCCCTGACTGACGGGGTAGGCCCACATGCTCGGCCGCGCTTCAAGACCCGCTGGTAGGCGGCCCAGACCCAACCCGAGGCGACGTCGGTTATCGTGCCCGAGCCCGTGCGTTCGGCGCGCTCGATCGTCGACGTGGTGAGAAGCGCCCGATAGTCGGTCGTAAAGCGCCGGTAGCGATCGCTATCGAGGGCGGCTCGTACCTGGTCGTACGCTTTGCATTGCCGTTCGTGGAGATCGTGCTCGAACGACCGCAGCTCGTTCGCGTCTTTCGGCGGAAGGGTCGAACGATAGACCACCAACGCCACTAGGCCGACGTCGAGGTCACGGCTTTGATTGGTCGTTTTGGCAAGCCACCGGAGGTCCTTCCGACAGCGCCTGTACGTAGTGTCTGAAAGGATGTTTTTCGCCCGGGACAGCACGACCCGCGATCGACGACTCGCCACCCGAAAGTCGTGCAAGCCGTCCGAATCACCCGATCGAACGGCGTGCTCGTTGTTTCGCATGATGTCGAACAACGGGAGGAGGACGTGCTTGACCGCCGCGCCCGGGGGTAACTCAGGGTCGAGCTGCTGGCGACTCAACGAACGTTTCTTCGTCTGAACCCTTCCGGCCGGCGCCGGCGCAGCCGCGTCGCTTCGCGCAAACACTTCTCCGCCCACGCAATCATGCGCTCCTGGGATCCAGCGCTCTTTTCCCCGCTCGTCGCTCGGTGAACGTAGCTCCCATCGGGCTGCATCTCCCAACCGTTTTCCTGATCATCGAGCTGAGCGTCAAGCAAGAACCGCAGATGGGCCTGTTGCGACAAGTTTTCAACGGGGAACAGGATCTCCACGCGATTCTCTAGATTGCGTTTCATCAGGTCCGCCGAACCGATGTAATACTCCTCGTCACCACCGTTCGAAAAGTAGAAGACTCGGGTGTGCTCGAGAAAGCGACCCACGATGCTGATCACACGGACGTTTTCCGATAGGCCCGGAATGTCGGGCCGCAGACGACAAGTGTCGCGGACGATCAGGTCGACCTTGACGCCAGTCTGCGACGCTCGATAAAGAGCCCGGGTCATGTCCGGATCCTCGAGCGCGTTGAGCTTGAATTGGATGTGACCTGGCGATTCATCCGAGTGCATGGAGATCTCCCGGTCGATCTTACTGAGGAGCGAAGACTTTATGGTTTTGGGCGCCGGCAAGATCTTGCGATACTTCCGCTTGGGTCGGTAACCGGTGGTCAAGTAGTTGAAGAGCTCGGTCAGATCCTGGCCGATCGTATCGTCACACGTGATAAGGCCGAAGTCCGCGTAAAGGCGGGCCGTTTCCGCGTGATAGTTGCCGGTGCCCATATGCGCGTACCGGCGAAGACCGTCGTAGTCCTGGCGCACGACCAAGATCGCCTTTGCATGCGTTTTCAAGCCTACAACGCCGTAGGTGACGTGGATCCCAGCCTCTTCCAACCGGTTGGCCCAACGAATGTTCGCTTCCTCGTCAAACCGCGCTCTCAACTCGACCACGACCGCGACCTCCTTGCCGTTCCGGGCCGCCTCGATCAAATAGCGAATCGCCTTCGAATCCGCCGAGGTCCGGTAGAGCGTCATCTTCATCGCGCGGACTTTTGGATCCCGACTCGCTTCGCGCAGGAACCGCTCCACTGATGTCGCGTACGACTGGTACGGATGATGGATCAGAATCGACTTCTCATCACGAATGACGTGGAAGATATTCCGCTCGCTCGTCATCTCGGGGTGCTCGAGGGGCTGGAACGGTGGATAGAAGAGCTCGGCGTCCTTCAGCTCGAGTACTCCTTCCACCTTCATGAGCTCGGTTAGGTCGCGCACCGCCATCAGGCCGTGGACGTCGAACACGTCGGACTGTTCGTCGAGACCGAGCTCCGCAGCCAACATACCTCGGTAGTCTGACCTCATATCGGCTGCTACTTCGAGTCGAACGATCGGGGCGAACCGTCGTTGTCGCATCCCAGACTCGATCACCGCCAAGAGGTCGTCGGCGTTCTCCTCGTCGATCGTCGTGTTGGCGTTTCGAGTCACCCGGAACATCGTACGGTCTTCGATCTCCATCCCTGGAAACAGCAAATCGAGATTATTGGAGACGATGCTCTCCATGGTGACAAAAGTGTTGCCCCCGTTGACCTGCAAAAACCGCGGGATGCCCGTACCAACGGGGACCTTGACCCTCGCCAGCAGCGTATCCTGGTCCTTCGGATACCGTAGGCTGACAAGCAGGTTGAGCGAGAGATTCGAGATGAACGGAAATGGATGGGCCGGGTCGGTCGCCTGCGGTGTTACCAGAGGGAAAACATTCTCCAAGTAGTAAAGACGGAGCTGCTCTCGCTCCTCCTCCGATAGCTTGTCAAACGTGGTGAGCGTGATGCCCCGATCCTCGAGAGCTGCGAGAGCCGACTTCATCACGCGACGGCGCCGTTTCTCCAGCGCACGAACCAGCTCATAGCACTCGTCGATCTGTTGCAGCGGCGTTCGGCCGTCGACCGTAGCGAAATGCACACCGGCACCAACCTGCTGCTTGAGGCCACCGATCCGTTTCATGAAGAACTCATCTAAGTTCGAGCTAGCAATCGAGATGAACTTGAGCTTCTCTAGCAGTGGCGTGTGCGGCAACTCAGCCTCCGCGAGAACACGAAAATTGAAATTGAGCCACGTCAGCTCGCGATTCAGGTAGTACTCCGGGAGATCGAGATCGTGATCGACTCCGGGACCGACAGCCGGCACCGGTACCGAGTCCGACCGCGTGCGCAACGCTTTTTCTGCGGTGTGCTGTTTTATCGGTTTTCTGTCGGATCGTCGCGTTCGAGGTTTAGTCGCCGAGACGCGACCGTCTACGATCTTATTGGTCAGCTCTGAATCGCGGGCGGTTCGTTCAACCATACTTCTTCCTCGATGATCGCAGGGTCCTGGGCACCCACGGGGCCGCTATCCTACCACGCACGACGCCACGATGCAATTCCCGAGCCTAATCCACCAGGAACAACTCGTCTTTGGCGCCTAGTTCGTAAAGAAGTCGAATACGCTTCCGAGCGTGCTGCTCTCGGCCTGGTACATTTCGGTGTAGCGACACCGGGCACAGGTTAGCGTCGTGAAGTGTCTACCCTGAACATCGAAGATCTTGCTCCAGAAACCACCGGTAGCACGCATCTGTCCGGTTTCGTATTCGGAGTGCTCGCACTTCGGACAACGAAACGGTAGCTCGGCCATCGCACACCTCCCTCGTCGGACCGGACTCGTCTCCCTGATGGACGAGTGGCCACGAATAACATGATAGCACAAACTCTGGCTCAAGCTTATGCGGACTTTGCTCGTATTTCGGCACGGAAAATCGGACTGGGGGGCGGATTACGATCGCGACCATAACCGCCCCATCGCCAAGCGTGGTCGGCGAGCGTCAAAGCTCATGGGCAAGTACCTCGCCTCGATCGACTTGATACCCGACCAAGTGCTCACGTCGTCAGCGACTCGCGCGCGCCAAACCGTCGAGCTCGCCGCCGAGGCCGGCGAATGGGAATGCTCAATTCGAGTTGCCGAACAGTTCTACGGAGCATCCGTTGATTCCGTTATCGACGAAATCCGGAGCGAACTCGATGCCAGTCATACGCTTTTGATCGCCGGTCACGAGCCAACATGGTCGAGCGTGGTAAGCACGTTGGCGGGTCGCTCGATATCACACTTCCCGACCGCCGCCGTCGCTTGCATCGAGTTTGACGTCGATCATTGGGCCGACATCGAGTTCGAATCAGGCCGGCTCGCCTGGCACGTGACGCCGAAGCAGCTCGAGCACGAGGGCTTCGAGGGATAGCACGGAGGTAAGAGGTGCAAACGTTCGAAACAGAGATCACGATCGAGTCGTCCCGGGACGCGGTGTGGGAAGCGCTCTCGGACATCGGCGCGATCAGCACCTGGAACCCGGGCGTCAAAGCATCGCACGTGACGACGGATGTGTCTGGCGGCGTCGGAGCCGGTCGCCACTGCGACCTCGGCGGGAAGAACTATCTGGACGAGAAAGTCGTGGAATGGCATCCAGGGGAGCGGCTGACGATGCGAGTGATCGGTACTAACCTGCCGCTCAAGCACGCCGACATTCGCTTTCACCTGCGAACGGATGGCACCCAGACAATCGTCTCGGTGTCACCCGAGTACGAGCTCAAGTTCGCCGTGCTCGGAACGATGATGGACGCCGTGTTCGTTCGCCGGAGCTACGTCAAGGGCATGAACGCGCTGCTCGCGGGTCTCAAGCAACACGTCGAGAGTGCCAGCTAGTTAGTTCTTGTCGTCGCGAAACTTCGCGTACCAGTGAGATCCGTCACAGAAGGGTTTGTTTTTCGACTGACCGCACCGGCACAACGTGTAGTGCTCCTTTGACGCCCCCTCTCCCTGCTCTGGCCCAGCCAGCTCGATCCCACCGGTGACGGCATAGGGACCGTTCTGGGTGACCGTGACCATTGGTTCGCGGTCCTGATCGCGATGCTCCGCGTCTTCGATTGAGTAGCTCAGTGCACCGGACGGGCACTTCTTGATCGTCGCAATGATCTCCTCGACGTCGGCCGCATCAGGATCGATCCAGGGCTCCGTCTTCAGCTTGAAGACCGCCGCCAGACCGTCCGTGCAGCGACCCGCATGCGCACAGACTCCGCGGTTGTCGTGGATCGTGACCTTCTTTCCGGCGTAATCCTCGCGCTTGTCGAGGCTCCCATCTGTCAGCTTGGCGTCCGAGAAGTCGTTGGTGCCATGCGTCCCGTCGCAAAACGGCTTGTTCGCCGATCCGCCACACCGGCACAGCGCCACGCCGCGCACGTTCGCGCGTGGCTCCCCCTTTGAGCTCTGCAGATACGGGGTTTCATGCAGCGTCTGGTCGGGGATCAGGTAGCAGGGACCGTTCGGGAGCGGAACGAGCATCGGTTTTGAGTCGGCCATGGCAACCTCTCTCGTTCAGGTGGCCGACAGACTAGCCGATACTATCGGGGGATGGCCAACACCACCGTACCGACCTCGAGCGCGACCGCCTCCCCATCAGGCCGCAGGTCGACGACGATCAAGTACTCGCCGTCTGGAAGATCCGCACCGAGGATGTCCCGCGCGCTGGCGATCGGCGTGCTGAACGAACGTTGCTCACCGGGACCCAGTTCGACCGGAATCAAAACCGTTATGCAGGCGACGCTTTGGGTCCAGACTAGACGGTTGTTACCGTTCGTCTCAAACGCGCTGAGGAGCGCAACGCATCCATCAGGGAAGACGACCGTGACTCGCTCGTCGCCGGTGTTCTCAATCGTCAGCCTGCCGACGAGTTGAACTGGGAACGACTCCATGACATCGACCCGGGCGCTGAATTCGACATCGTCCAGGCCAGCGCCGGTGGGATCGACGCCACAGGCGATCGTAAGCGCAGCTATTCCGAGCAGGGGGAGCATGGCCTGAATACCAGATTTCACCATCGAACCCATCCTCTCGTTGACGAACCCGTACAGTGCCCCACCTTGAGCAAACTCCCAATCGCGGCCGCAGGTTCAGCGGCAAATTGACTCCCTACGCCCTTTATAGTATTGATTATTGATCGGGGCGTTTCGGGTGACGCCCCGGATTCCCGATCGGGAGGAGGATCGACATGGACTCCGGAAGCTTTTTCGCACTGCTCGTGATCAGCATCGTCGTGGCGGCGATCCTGCACTACGGGCTCAAGTTCTACGTCCGAGCGGGGCTGACTTCCTTCGTTTCGAAGGTCATCTTCGGCTATATTGGCGCGTCGTGGTTCGGGGCGATGTTCGGCCAGTGGGGACCGACCAATGGCACCGTCTACTACGTTCCAGCGGTGCTGGGGGCGGCAGCCTTGCTGGTGCTCGTCGTCGACATCGTCAAGACGGTTCACTCCAGGTAGGAGCTGTTTCGGAACACAACGCCCAGAAACAAGAGGGGGTCACCGCTCATCCCGCGTGACCCCCTGTGTCGGTTTACAACCGTCGCCCTGTTGGCCCTTGCGTGTCTCGCCGCCTCTGCGCTCACCAGCTCTGCGCAGGTTGCACCCCCGTCACAAACCGAAGCCGAACTCATCCTGCTGGGAACCGGCTACCCACGTCCGGACCCGGCAACGGCCGGCCCCGCCACCGGCTACCCGCTCAAGGACATCCAAGCTGTCCTTTTAACCCACCTGCACTCAGATCACATCGCCGGGTTGCCCGACCTCTTCACCACATCCTGAATCTTTAGCCGGCATACGCCGCTCGAGCTCTACGGCCCACCAGGAACGGAGAACGTGGCCGATGCGATCGTGAGAATATTCGAGGTCGACACCCCGATCCGACGCGATTTGACCGAGTTCCACACCGCCGAAGGCGCCACCCGCCCCAGCAACAACTTGATCGTGCATGCTCGTGGGGCGGACATCCTCGTTCACGAAGCATATCTGCCAGAGCACTTCGATCGCGTGGACTCAAAGGAAGTGGCTGAGAACCTGAAGCGCTATCACACCAGCGCGACCGAAGCCGGTGGGGTCGCCGCCGCTGCTGGCGTCACTCTCCTGGTACTCACGCATCTCATCCCGGCTGGCGCTGAAGAGACCTTCATCGCCCGCGCTTCGAAGCACTTCACGGGAAAGATCGTTGTTGGACGTGACTTGATGCGGTTTTAGGTCCGGGGCCAGGGGAACGCCTCCCCCGCGACTGAAGCGGGGGCGATCAGTTCACCATTCGCTTGAGCCGGAAGCCGACCTTGCCGACTTCGACAAGATCGCTGACATCAAAACTGATCCTGTAACCTTTCACCGTTCCACCCACACTAAGGCCGAGCCTGCCGGCCAGCGCGTCATCGACGTCAACCCCTACGTTGAAGCCCTTCACCTCACGCTGGACACGCAACCCGAGTCTACCATCCAACGCTGCTTCCATATCCGTGTCGACATCGAGACCCGCGGTCGCCCAGCTGGTTGAGTTCTCGATCCGATTGTAGAGGCCTTCGAACCGATCGTAGACGCCCTCCGCCCGCTGGTACCAGCGATACAAACCGCTCCCCTCGAACCGTTTCGCGAAATCCTTCTTGGCCTTGATGACGGCGTCGTCACCGCTACTCCGGCGGTCCTTTCGCAGCTTGACCCCAAAGTCCTTGGCGAAGTCGCGTTGAAACGAGTCGAAACGGGCCAGGATGTCGACCTCAGAGAGGATCGGTGTGTCGGTTGCATTGGGCGCCAGTGGAGCGCCGGTTTCCGGGGATGGCGCCTCGCTCTCTTGAGCACTGACTGGGTAAGCCATCGCTGCGGCCAATCCAAACACCAGAGCGACCCGACCCACCGTCGGACGCACTGGGTTGAACTTCAGGGATCTACCCGCTCGACCCACTCGAGCTCCTCATCAAGGATGACGATGTCATGCTCAGGGGTGAGACACCGCCACTCTTGAAGATGTCGTTTCTCTGGTCGAAGTCGCAAACGGTGGCCTCCTTGGCAGTTGGTTCTACCTGAGGAACGAACGACGGCCCGATCTTGTGGCGGAGCCGCCGATGATGAGCGACACTGAATCCCATGCGGAAGCAGGCAGAATCATCGCCCGAGCCCCACTCCGACCCCACATATCGCGATGTCCTGTACGCCGAGCGGCTGAGGAACGCACACCGCGGAACGATGCTACGGGCTGCCATCGTAAGCGGCTTCTTCGGCACCGAGATGTTTATGGTCTACGGTCTTCGACTCTACGAATGGCATCCGGGCACGACCGTCCTGGGAGGCTACTGCGCGGCAAGCGTTCTGATTTGGCTTTTGGCGCGCAACTCGGACCGCCTCACGCTGGCCGCGAGCATGGCGATCCCAATTCTCGACATGCCGGCGATGTTTTTGGTGTTCGTGCGCACCCTCCCCGTTCGCGACCCGGAGAACATCATCGTATCCGCTCCCGGGTTGGCCATCGTGTACCTGCTGATGATTCTGTTCGCTGTGCTCACCCTCCAGCGATGGCTCGTGGCGTTGACGACTGTGGTTGGCCTCACTCTGACCATCGCATTTGCCAGTTTGTCGGCGACGAGAGCGGACTTCCGGATCTTTCTCACGCTCGACATCTTCGCGTTCGGGCTGGTCGCGATGTACGCGATCGGTCGGCTGCGCGATCTCGTGCGAGTCGCCGCGTTACAGCAGACCCGGCGCGAGCGGTTACGGCGCTATTTCAGCCCGGACGTCGCTGGATGGGTCGAGGAGCGGGGCGACGATGACCCCGCGGACACCCGCGTCATCACGGTCCTGTTCTGTGACATCCGCGGCTTCACCGAGTTGACCCAGGACATGTCCCCAAGCCGAGTCGTCGACCTGCTAAAGGAGTATCAGGGTGCGATGGTCGACGAGATCTTTGACAACGGTGGAACGCTCGACAAGTTCATCGGCGATGGCATCCTAGCGTACTTCAACGCGCCGCAGCATCAACCCGATCACGCACCTCGAGCCTTGCGTTGTGCGCTTTCGATGTGCACGGCCTTGGACGGGCTGAACGAGTCCCGAGCAAAACGAGCAGAGCCGCGCCTCGAGATCGGCATCGGGATCCACACCGGTCCTGCGATGCTCGGGACCGTAGGCACAGATCAGCGTCGCGAATACACCGCGATCGGCAGCACTGTCAACGTGGCCGCTCATCTCGAGGAGCTCGCCCGGGAAGTCGACGGCCCGATCCTTCTCAGCGAATCCACCCACCAGCTGATCGGAGCCTGGACTGGAGTCGAGCTTCTGCCGAAGACACGTATTCGTGGCGTGAGCGAGGCGATCTCGGTGTATCGCTGTGCACCCTAGACCAGGATTGGTCTAAAAAAGAGGGGCGCGGCCGCTTTGCGCAAGCGACCGCGCTCAGGAGGAGGGGGAACCTAGGTGGGCCGCTCCAGCGGCCCTAATCTCGTTACTCGATCAGTCGAACGGCCTTGATTCCGGGGCCGGTCCCAGCGCCGCCAGCCAAACCATTTGCGGGCAAGATAAACCCGTTGACGCGTTGGTTATTGCCGTTGCCGGTTACGTCTTGAACAAAGACGGCGATGAAATTCGTGAACTTGATCGGCTTATTGCCCGGATCGAACTCGCGCGACGGATCAAAGACGGGGACGATGCCAATGCGAGGGCTCCCCTCCCAGTTGTTGCCTTGATTGGTTCCACCGACTTCGTTATTGAAACCGTCCCAGTACGCACCACCGTCGAGGCCGATTAGATCATTCGAGCCTTCTTCAGTGGGACCTTGCATGTTGCCGGGCTCAACCATGTACTCTTCGCCGAGTGAGATGATGTTTGTGTTGCAGAATCCGATGTTCCAGCGGTAACGATCCGCGCCGGTCGTCGGGCCGCCCCCCTGCGGCATGTCCCAAGGGTAGTACCAGCTCGGCTGGTGGCTCCCGGCACCACCCTCTTTGAGGCTCACCGCCCGACCGACGTCGTTCGTGTAACCCAACCCGTCGGAACCCGTGCTACCCGGGTTGCGCCAATCCGAGCCATACCCGTGCACGTGAGGTTCGTAGTTGTCCTCAGGGTCGAAAACGCCATCGCCGTCGATGTCGTCAAAGCGATCGGGGATCGCGAACGGCTTGACGCATCGCGCCCGACCGGCGTCCTGAACTTCGGCCACCGCACGCGCATCGACATCGACCTCGTTCGTACCAAGCACGCGGGCGAACCACGTCGTCACGGCGTTACCCCGCGATGCTTCACGGCGGACGACCGCGGTTACTCGGCCTTGCGCCAAATCGATCGTTATATCCTCGGCCTCCATTTGCACCAGTTCATCGCGTACAAGGTTCTGCTCACCATACGTCGTCGCTATGGCGTGCGCTCTAGTGGCGTTCTGGGGCTGCATGATCAGCGCACCTGCGCCCGCCAAGGCGGCCGCGTCGGCCGCTCGCTGGGCCTCACCACGTGCGGTAAACAGCATCCCCGCGTCGACCGCGAGCGCGGTCATGCCCAGGATCGCCACCGTGGTGAGCGCCACGAACGGCATCGCCGCGCCGCGTTGATTCCTCAATGCCTCCATCGATCGTTTCAAGAACTGCACCCTCCTCCAGGGTTCTTGTTTCATTCGGCGTTGGAGAGTGCAACCGTCGCGCCTCGTGACTTTCGGCTTTCGGGATGGTATACGTAACGTGTTGTACCCCTGTCGGATAGGGCGATGGGCGGTAGCCGGTTTCCGTGGTTGCGGAGATCGATTACCTATCAGATTGAGACCCAGGTTTTGCAATCTGAGCCCGGACCCCAGGTGTGTGGTACGAAATGGACGGAACGAAACGTTATGGTGAGGAGACGCCATCGGGCTGGACTCGGCGTCGGGTCCCGCGCATGTTTGGGCCGTGGCCGACATCCTACACCGCGTCAAGATCGCCGCCTCGCCGCAGAAGGTGTTCGACCTCATTACAACCCCCGAGGGCGTAGCCGTCTGGTGGACCGAAGAGTGCACCTGCGAGCCGCGCGCAGGGAGCGAGGCGGTCTTCCGATTCGTCGGGGGCGACGTCGTTTTTCGCATGCGGATCGATGAGTTCGAGCCTGGACGGCGGGTCGCCTGGACGTGCGTTGGCGACTACGACGAGTGGAATGGCACGACGCTGAGCTGGGATCTCGAGCCGACCGACGACGGCGGAACGGTGTTGAACTTCGCGCACCGGGGATGGGCCACGACCGAGAAGGAGTACCCCGAGTGCAACGCCAGCTGGGGCAACCTGTTGCACAGGGTCAAGGATCATCTGGAAGGCAAGCCGATCGAAGTCCATCCCTCCGGGAGAGCCCAAACATGAGCTCCGCAAGTGGCGGTCGTGCCGAGCAGATTCTTCTGAACCTGTTTCGAATCGTAGTCGGGTTTCTCTTCTGGCAGCACGGAGCGGTAAAGCTCTTTGGGTGGTTCGGCGGGTTCCGGGAGCCCGGCCAGACGGCCGAGCTCGCCTCGTTGATGGGGGTGGCCGGGATCCTCGAGTTTTTCGGCGGCATCCTGATCGCCGTCGGTCTATTCACCCGGCCGGTCGCGTTCATTCTGGCCGGCGAGATGGCGGTCGCCTACTTCAAGGTCCACTTCCCCCAGGGCCCCTGGCAGATCATGAACCGCGGGGAGGCATCGACCTTTTTCGCGTTCGCGTTTCTCTATCTGGCTGCCCGGGGAGGCGGCCGCTTCAGCCTGGACGGACTGCTCCGCAAGAAAGCCTAGTCTTCGTCCCCGTCTTCCCCCTCGTCCCCTTCGTCGCAGCTATCCTCGTCACCGTCCTCGCTCTCGCTATCCTCGTCACCCTCGTCTTCAGAGCTCTCTCCGTCCTCGTCGCCGTTTTCGTCGCTGCTGTCTTCGTCGCAGTCGGCGTCATTTCTGTAGCCGTCGACCTCGGTCGGCTCGATCAGACCCTGAGCAGCAACCGTTTCGTCCTCAGCCATGATCTCTGAGGTGTCTCCGGCGAAGCTGAACGCCAGGAACAGCAGAAAAAGCGCTATGGGAAGCGCCAAGACATAGTGTTTCCAGTCTATGACCCACTCCTCTCGCTGGGCTTGGGGAAAACTGCGGCCTCTACGCTGGGAACGATCCATGGCCTGGTTTTGTGGCCGGTCCGTGGAGACCCGGGTGGCACATACTCGACAGCCTAGTTCGACAGACGACCCAGAATCTCGTCCTGGCTCCCGGTCATCTCCCAGCGTATCAGTACGGTCGGTATTACGCCGGCGTCGAAGAAATCGTCGAAGAACCCCTTCAGGGTGAAGTCGTCCCCGCGCTCAAGCGCCTCCTCGGCAAGCAGCTCCTCGATCTGGATCTTGCCGGTGACGTAGCTGGTCCCGTAGCCGGGCTGCCGTAGATACAGATGCTGCTCGAACCGAACCAGATTGCCGTCGGGGAGCCAGCCGCGAGGAGTCCACTTCGTGGCGTGGTCCACGGCCTCCTGCATGGTGTACTCGTTTGCGTGCAGGTATAGCCCGCTGAGGGCGCGGGCGGCCCGCTGGGCTAGCATGATCCAGACGAGCTCGCGGGAGCGGGGTGCCTCATCGTACAGCCCCGCGTGCATCAGCATCTCCTCCACACCAGTGGCCAACCCCTCCGATCGGGCGTCGAAGATGTTGTACAGCGATGGCACACGTCGGATCGGGCTGGGGTGTGGATCCTCTCTCATCCGCGCCAGCTCGATCCAGTGGTGCATATGGGTGCGCAAGACGAGCGGATCGCGGTAGTTGACCTCGTTGAAGAAGTGGCGGAGCTCCCCCGGCTCCACCGGGATGTAACGACCGCTCACCGCGCGGAGCGCCGGGTCCATCCAGTCCTCGACGGCGTGAATCTCCTCTCCCTCCAGGAACCGCATGAACTCGGAGACGGCGGCGTTCAGTCGCGCGTCGTACTCCTCCGGACTGTCGATTCGCTCGAGCTCGGGGAGGTCGCGGTTCCGGTTTTCCTCCAACCGAAGCGATGTGTGAGCCCGGGCGAGCTCCCGTCGCATCAGGGTGACCTGCTCTTCCCACGAGTAGGGCACCAGGTGGACGTTCTGCATGTACCACGTGTAGTTCTCCCTACCGACACCGGAAGGACCGGTCTTCGAGGGCGCCTCCTGGCGCAACCAGTCGAGAAAGGCGTCATTGGCTTCACGCGCGACGACGATGACGGCGTCGAGTTCCGCGCTGGTCCCCGCGACCCGCTCCCCCAACGTCTCTAAGTCAGCGCTTTGCTCCTCGAAGGGTCGGAAGCCGGCCTGCCAGAGGTCCCGGGCGTTGCCGGTCAGGTTGCTCTTCGCCCGCTCCAGCAGCTCGGGGATCGCTCCGATGCGCCGGGTCAGCTCGTCCGCGTCGGCGGCAGAGAGCGGGTATTCGTAAGTCCAGAGGTCGATCCAGCCGTGAATTGTCGCGCCTTCGTGGGCCGGCACGTCGCTCTCGGCCGGGAAGAGCATGATGTAGAAGGCCGGGTCTCTTACCCAGGGTTGGCGCACCCGGTGGTCGAAGTCGAGCCCGTTCATCTCGGCTCGCACCAGATGCCAGTCGACCTGCTCAGCCACCGACCAGCTCTCCGGTTTCAGCGCCTCCAGGCGAGCTTGCCAATCGGCGAGCTCCGCGTGCTGTCTAGCCATGGCGGTCGCGCTGTAGTCCGGGACGCCATCCTCGAACTCGGGCCGCTCGAACTCGCGCCACTCCTCGAAGAACTCGACCAGGTCGGTGTAGCTACCTCCCTGAGCAGCGGGGGCGGATGTGCCGCATGATGCAAACGTGACCATCACAGCGAGGATGGAAGTCAAACTGAACAGGTGCGATAGCTCGGCGGAGTGTGACATGGGCGAACCTCCGGAAAGAAGTTGCCTTTTGTTCTAATGTCTTGGATCGAAGCTAGCCGCGTGCCCGTTCTCGTCCACCGCGAGCGATCAGTTTTCTCGCTTCGGCAGGATCCCTCCATTCAAGAGAAAACTCTCCACTTGGGTGACGAATTCCGGCCAGGATGGAGGGCAATCGTTGTGGGCACAATCCTGCGAGATGAGTTGGCCCCGAGACGCGAGCGCGGCTCCGTGCGTGTACGGAACGACTCGATCGCGGGTTCCGTGCAATACGAGTACGGGACCATCGTACGACCGCAAGATCGCTTCGTTGTCGAAGCGGTCGCGGACCAAGAAACTCGGTAGGTAGAATCGCTCCGTGGCCATCGCGGAGACGCTCTTGAACGGCGATTGCAGAACGAGCGCGGCCACGGGACGGTCGCCGGCGAGCCCAACCGCCGGCCCGCTGCCCAACGAGCGTCCCATCGCAACGATCCGCGTCTCGTCAATGTCCGTACGGGCGATCAACCAGTCGTGGGCGGCGATCATCGTCTCCATGATCGTGCCTTGCGAAGGAGCGCCCGCTGACCGCCCATATCCCGGGTACTCAACGATCAGAACACTGAGTCCGAGATCGCGAAACGAGCTCAGGGGCGCGGGCCAACTATCGATGAGCTCGCCGTTGCCATGCGTGAAAATGACGACTGGATGTGGGGCCGTGTCCCCACTCTCCGCCGCGGACATGAACAAGGCCTCGACGCCCCCCACGGACGTGACGAGCTGCACCTCCTCGACAAAAGGCAGATCCCGCCCCGAAGCGCCCCGCGCAGGTAGCATGGAAGCACCCGGGTACATGAGGTGGCGCTGAAAGAAAAAGAAGATGACCGCGTACGCCGTGTAGGCGAGAAGAGCAGCAGCAAGAACGCGCCAGACTACGGACATAGGATCCTCGACAAAACCCGTCCCCCCTCTTCCCAAGTCGGTAGTACGGACCGCGTCGGCAGGGATGGTGTTTCAGAGATCGCGGTCAGGATGCCCGCCTGGATGCCTTCCTCCGTCGGTTCGATGTAGATCGCGTCCGGCCCACCCGCTTCACGCAGCTCAGGTGTGTCCGACGTCACCACGGGAATGCCGCAGGCGCGCGCCTCTAGAAGTGGGACACCAAAGCCTTCGTACGCGGAAGGCAATACGAAACAATCAGCACCCGCGTAGAGGGCTGGAAGGTACTCGTCGGCGACGTAGCCAAGCGGCTGGGTGTGGCGTCCAGCGTCGCGCTCCAGCAGCTCAACCAACCCCTTGAACCGAGAGCCTTTCTTCCCGACCAGGACCAACTTGTGATCGGTCAGGAGACCGCGTTCCTTCATTTTCACAAAAGCGTGCACCAACCGTTCCAAGTTTTTCCGCGGCTCCCACGCCGCGACCGTCAGAACGTACGGGCCGACTAGGTGATAGTGGTTTCGGCACACCTCTGACGCCTGGTCTGACCGCGGCGCGAATCCCTCTCGAACCGCCGGAGAGACAATGGCGTCCGCCCTCCGTCCCAAGTGCTCGTAGAGTCGGTTGGAGGTGCCTTCCGAAACCGCCAAGACTGTGTCAGCTCTTCGAACGTCACGCGCAAAAAAGAGTCGCACACCCATCAGATGCAGTGGGTGGAACGTCTCGGGCGTAAACACATGACACAGATCGTGCACCGTCAGGACGGTTCTCACATTGGTGGCAAGAGCGGGAAGAAACGCGCTGGTCCCCCAAAAAACGTCTAGCTCGTCCCGTCGGCAGATCAGACCCGCGCGCGCTTTGAGCCACAGCAGAGGTGACAGGCGTCGGCCAAGGCGAGATGGATCGACGCGCATGATCCATCGATCGGACTCGACCGGCAACGACACCGGCGCCCGATTGTACACCAAGAACTCGGCATCTGGCAGATGACGGTCCAGCTCGCGCGATAGCTCGAAGACGTAGCGTCCGATGCCTCTGCGCTCGGAGGCGAGCTCACGACCATCGATGCCGATCCTCATCGTTTACCCACGCGCCAGGATCGGAAGCGGCTTCCCGATCAACTCGCGCGGCGGCGATTCACCCATCAGGGCCAAAAACGTGGGGGCTAGATCGAGAAGTGAAACATCGCCCACGGGTGGCGTTTGGATCGAAGGGCCGGCCAGCGCCACAAACCCGGATCGTGAGTGATCGCTCCCCCGGAAGATCTCCGGCGGAAACGCCACCAGCTCGCCATTCGGGTGCACGACACGTTCCATGTAGCTCTGATGGGGTCGCCACACGACGAACAGATCCGGGAGCACAGCAGTCGATGCACCTCCGAACACGACCCCGGTTCGAACAACGTCTTCGACGACTGATTCGCCCGTTTCCGGGTTGGTCAGTTGTTTCAGATCCATCTCCAGACGGTCGAGGAGGGCTTCGTACTCGGCACCGGGCTCCACGATGCCACACGGCTCCCGTCCCGCGAGGTTGACGCGCAGGAAGCTCGTAAAAAAGGACGGGATCGCGAACGCCGTGGTCCGGCTCCAATCCGTGTTGCTCTGAAACTTCTCGTTTATCAGTCGCTGCTGCGTCTCCTGAGGCAACCAGCGGCTCAGAGCGTAGCGCCACGTATGAGGCACCATACGCCGCACGACACTCATCGGGCTCACGCGGCCGGAACCGGTGGGCGAGGCTTGGTATCCCAGCTCGCGGCAAAAGGCATCGATCAGCCCGGTGGTCGGGTAGTGATCGAGCAGTCCCGTCGATGAAACGACACAGATGTTGGCATCGGCCGGCAGTTGCTCGATGATCGCGCCCATCTCGTGATCGATTCGCTGGAAAACATCTCGCATTGCGTGAGTCAGCTCGTCACGCGCGTCGACCTTGCGCTCTCCACGGTGCTCCGGCCGGTATTCCCAAAACTGGTGACTCGCGAGGTGGCTGTCGCCAAAGACCGCGACCGCGACGTCAAAACTCTCTTGCGATAGCAGGTGGCGGCACAACGCACCTTTCTTCTCGATCCGATCTAGAGCGCGCGCGTAGATCTCCCGATCTGCTCGCAACTTGCTGTCTAGCTCTTCCGGGATGTGGATCTGACCGCCGAACGAACGCTGGATCTCTTCCAGCAACTCCTCCGATGATGCCGAAGGCGAAAAGTACGGATGGTGCGAGCCCCATTCCGTAAGATGAACCCCGTTGATTTGTGCCTCCGGGTAGCAGTGCGGCACGTCGATCGCGACCGCTCGCTTAGCTGGCACATGAGACCAGAACGGACGCACATCGAGGTCGCGCCCGGTGATCGTCTCGAGCTCATAGGTGCCCGGCTTCAGCCGCTTGTACTCGTAGAATCCGTGCTGCCCAACCGAGAGTCCGCTGATCAGGGAGACCCACACGCTGTGCTCGGTAATCAGGTCGGGCCCCGTGGTTCGTGCCATCACCCCTCGTTTCATGATCGAGGCGAGCGTCGGCAAGTATCCCTCGGAAGCCCAACGTTCGAGCCACTCCGGGTCGCCGACATCGAGTCCGAGGATGACGAGCGGGGGTGGCGAAGCGTGAGCAGTCAAACGGGCCGCGTCTCGTCGTCCAAGCGAACGACATGGCCCGAGTGGGCCGATTCCTCGGCCGCGAGCACCGCCACTAGGCTGAGGTACCCGTCCCGAAAGCTGGGCGACGGTGGCCGTCCTTCTCTTATCGCCTCGACAAAATGCGCCAGCGCCTCGCGGAACGAAGGCTCACGACCCGGCGCCCGGTACTTCTCCCAGATGTAACCACTGCGCTTGAGGGGATTGAGCCCGGATCGCAAACCCCGGAGCCCGGGGATCGATCTCGAGTCGGTCACGATCTCGACGCCTGGCGAGCGGTAACGGTCGACTGATAGCCGCGCTCTCTCCGTGTAGACCTCAAAGCGATCTTCGTTCACGGTGTTGATCGACAGGAACGACTGAACCGCGAGACCGCCCGCGAGTTGGACCTGGACCGTCGCGGTATCACCTTCGCTGCGCTGGGACCGGACCTGGGCTGACACCTCTTCAATCTCGTCTTCAAACAGAAACCGCATGAGATCGAAATGGTGCGAAGCCTGGTCGAGAAGCGCGCCTCCACCGCTTTCACGGCGTCGTTTCCAATCGGGCAGGGTCTCCTCGGGTGCCGTCAGCACCGTGCGCGCCGCAATCCGCTCACCGTACTGCCCCGATTGGAGACAACGTTTCAACTCCTGGTAAGCTCGATTGAAGCGATAGTTGAAACCGATCATTCCAATTGTGTCCGCGCGCTCCACGGCCGATAGCACAGCGTGAGCTCCGTCTCGAGACGTCGCCAGCGGTTTTTCGAGGTAGACGTGCTTACCACGGTCCAACGCAGCCACCGTGACGTCGGCGTGCAGACCGCTTGGCACACAAACGACAACCGCCTCGACCTCCGGCATGTCCAACAGGGCCTCATACTCGGCGACGATTTCAGCCCCGGCATGACCGCCAGCCTGTTGTTCCCGCAGCTGGGGATCGGGTTCCGCCACCGCGACGAGACGTACCTCTGGTAATCCCGCCAGGATAGGCAGGTGCACGCGCTGCGCCACGCGGCCGCAGCCGATGAGACCGATGTCGAGTGCGGACATTACGCAGCGACCTTGCGTACGCGATCGAGCCGCAGCCGGTGGCGATCGTCGAATAACCGGTGATACGTGAAGAACACGATGCCAAAGGCACCGAGCGCGGCGGCCGAAGCGATCATGAACATGATGACGATTTGGTACCGGACGGCGTCGGTGGGTTCGGCGCCGGCGAGGATCTGGCCGGTCATCATACCGGGCAGGCTGACGATGCCTATCACCATCATTGAGTTGATCATTGGGATGAGGCCGACCCGCATCGCGTCGCGGATGTGATCGTGCGCCGCCTCCCAGCGCGTGCCACCGAGCGCCAGCGTCGCCTCGACTGAGTCGCGACGCTGCACCAGCGATTCCACGAACCGGTCTAGCGATAGCGAGATACCGTTGAGCGTATTGCCCAACACCATGCCGAGCAGTGGGATGAGATACTGCGGATCGAACCACGGCTCGACCCGCACGATGCCCAACAGGGCGAGCCCGGTGACAAAGAAAGCGGAGCCTGTCACCGAAACCAGGCTGCCCCAGTAGACTCCGGCGAAGCGGCGCTGGGTGCGGTTCACCGCCGCCACACCTGCTATTGCGGTCATCGCCGCTGCCATCGCCAGCACCGGGAGCGGGTTCTCGAGCGCAAAAACCCATTCAAGTACGAGGCCGATTAGAAGCAGCTGGACGCTCATGCGCAGCGCCGCGATCGCCAGGCGGCGCCCGAGGCCAAGGCGCAACGTTGCGGACAAAACGAGGTTGGCGAGGATCAACAGTCCGGCGAGGGCCGTCTGCGCGTATCCGATCTGCAGATAACCGTTCATGAAACTGCGCCGTTCAGCGTCACCGTCCGATCGGTGACGCGTTGCACCTGCGCGCCGTCGTGACTCGTCCAAACGCTCGCCCGGCCAGGGCCCTCGCCGACCCAGCGCGCGACCAGATCTTCGGCCTGATCCGTGGCAGCAGCGTCCATCGATGCGCTGGGCTCGTCGAGCAGCAGCACCGACGGCTCCACGCTGAGCGCCCGTATCAGGGCTACGATCTGGGCCTCGCCGCCGGAGAGGTCCGCCGCGTCCTTCTTTAAGAACGAGGCGTCACGATGGAACGCCCCGAGCCGGCGGATCACCGCCGAGCGGTCGTAGCCCTTGGAACGATGAGCGGCCAGGCGGAACACAGCGCGGAGGTTCTCCTCAACGGTTCCCTCTCGGAGTGCCGGGCGCTGATGCAGATAGACGACGCGGGCGCGGTAGGCAGGCATTTGCCACTCGTCGAGTGGTTTGTCGTCGATGGCGATGCGACCTTCGTCCGCCGCATCGAGCCCGGCTAGACATCGCAGCAGGAGAGACTTGCCGGCGCCGGTCGGTCCGACGATCGCCAGGTTTTCACCGGCGGCCAGTTTTACTTCGACGCTACGCCAGATCCACCCATCGTCGATACGGCGTCCAAGCCCGGTTGCGCTCAACACCGGCTAGCCGTCCTTCCGCTGGGTCCAATTAGGCTCTGCTAGCGACGAAACCCGTACTCCAGAACAAAGTACTCCGGGTTGAGCTCAGCCAAGGGCTCCTGCAGCATTGAGATTTCGTGCTCCGGGCCGTGCACTTCCAGCCGGGTGAGATCGGCGACTTTCAACGCTTCCTGAAACAGCTCGCCGACGTTGTCGAGATGCGCCAAAATGCCGGCCGCGTCCTCATACCCCTCACGGCAATGCGCCTGATTGCCCTTGAAGGTGAATCCATAGTGCACGCACTTTGGCTCGGTGCTCGTTTTCTCAACAAACTGCTCACACAGAGCCTTGAAAGCCTCCATGTCGCGCACGTCAAAGTAGGGCACAAGCGTACAGCAGGTATCACTGGCAGCCATGGGTTCTCCCTAGAATACGTTCAGGTCCACACCTCGTTGGTTACATGTAGAATAGACGACAGGCTGTAATCTGGCCGCTACTGGATGAGCGACAACGAATGATCATGCCTCACGGGAAGCCGATGCCATGACTACCGAACGCCTGTTTCTCACCCTCGTCGTCTGTCAGGCCCTACACTTCCTCGAGGAGGTCACCTTCGGCCTGTATCGCTGGCTGCCCTATTTCCAGTGGCTGGAGTCCGCCGCCCCAGGAATGGCGGTGGTCGCCTTCGTGGCTATCAACACCGCCTTCGTCGCCTTCGGCGCCTGGTGCTATCTGGCGCGGGTCAAGCCGCGCGCGCCGTCAGCGGGCGTCTGGATCACGCTCTGGATGGTGGTCGAGATCGGCAATGGCATCGGTCACCCGCTCTGGTCGCTGATCGCCGGTGCCTACGTGCCCGGCACTGCGACGGCGCCCCTGTTGCTCGTCGTGGCCCTGCTCATGGCCCGGCAGCGGCTGACGACCGACAATCGGGTGCATCTGTCGTGAATGGCGGGGTGCGGGTTAGTCATCGTGCGATGGCTTCCTTGCAACTACACACCACACTCGATGCTCCACCAGCATGGGATCGGGGTATTCTCTACTCAGGAGACGACTCAGAGCATCATCGAAGCGCAGCACCTCAGATGGAGAAAGGCCGCCAGACCCCACACCGTTGCAGGTCCGCATTCTCCCCCTCCAACGAGCATGCGAGAACTCTTCATCATGCTGGTAACAAAACTGCTCGACTAATCTGAATCCGCCGTGGATCACTTCGTCAATTAGCTCGGGAAAGATTCCTGCCGAGCCAGCCATGGACCATGAAGGATTGAACTCCAGAATCAGTTCCTCGGTTTCGCGTGCCACAGGAGCATGCTCTGCCAAGTAAGAATAATGAGCGATAGCCAGTACACCACCCGGCCGAAGAACACGGTGTGCTTCCGCCATCGCCGCGACACTATCGAACCAATGCCAACACTGGCCGGCGGTTACCAGATCAAATGAGCTCGCACCCAGGCCGGTATTCTCCGCGTTGGCAACCCTGAAGTGCACTTGGTCCTCTAGGTTCCGTTCCTTCGAAACGCGTTTTGCGGTAGCTACTTGTTCCGCAGATATATCGATGCCCACGACAGAACTCCCAAGCGCAGCGAGTTCTAATGCGATCTTTCCTGGGCCAGTGGCAAGATCGAGCGACCGAGACTCTCTAATACGGGTAATAGCATCGATTCGCTGATAGAAAGACGCGGGAAATCCAGGGCGATACTCCGCGTAGTCCTCGCTGTGTCTTCCGAAATCGATGTTGTTCATCAGTCGCTACATCATAGTATGGTGGGCGGCACTGGATTCGAACCAGTGAACCTCCTGCATGTCAAGGTGGCACCCCGCGCTAGGTCGTCCGAAGCTGAGCGAACTCTTCCAGGGCCATTGCCTGGAGAATTTGCTTGTCATGTGGTTCGATTATCGAATTCCGTTCAGCGACGCCGAAATCGACGCCGACGACGCTGCGAAACGGGCGGGTTCCCGGAGTCATGTCGATCAACTCCACGAATCGGTCCACGACAGCGGCAGGGTCAGTAGGCACTTCAGGGTCATTGAATAGCTCATCGAAGGCGGCGCCCATCTCCCCGAAGGCCTGCTCCGCTTCTGCCGGATAGGTACCGGCACGGTTGTCCTGGTCCTTCGGCTGCGGACTCTGCGGAAACAGCTCCGTGGTGAACGGTCCAGGCTCCACCACCACCACATCTACGCCGGAGCTAGCCAGCTCAGCTCGCATAGCAAGCGAATATCCCTCCACAGCCCACTTGCTCGCGTGGTAAACGCCAAAGAAGGGCACCGCCATGCGGCCCGCGATGGAACTGACATTGATGATCAGCCCTGCCTCGCTGTCTCGCATAGATGGAAGAAAGGCGCGGCAAACCCGATGAATGCCGACCACGTTCACATCCAGCTGCCAGGTCAGTTCCTCTGCCGTAAACGCCTCGGAAAGCCCCACATACATCTGGCCCGCGTTGTTGATGACGGCGTCGGGGGCACCAGCGCTGGCAAGGACCTCAGCCGCGGCAGCGTCGACCGACGCGTCGGATGTAACGTCGAGATCAAGAACCGTGAGGTTCGAACCCGTAGAGGCGGCAAAACCTCGCAGGTCTTTGGCGGCCGGCTGGTTCTTTCCGTCCGGGGCACGCATGGTGGCAAAAACATGGTCACCGCGCTCAGCGAGCTGCTTCGCCGCCAACAGTCCAAACCCCGAACTACAACCTGTGATAACAACGACGCTCATTGCTGTCTCCTCTGGCCGTGTTGGGCCTTTGACTGCCTTCGGCACCTCGTGACCTTCTCGGTTCTCAAACTCTATTCGGCTGCACCGCCCAAGTTACTCACTTCTCCCAGGACCACTCCGGACGGAGCAAGAGCCCAAAACGGGTCGTCACGCGATGGCGTGGGCGAGACCAATGGGCAGCCCCTTCTGGGGGCAATGGTAGATGGACACGTCGGAGAACTGCGCGGCGCGCTCATTCTAGTATAGCGTTCTGGTACAAGCATTACCTGACTCCGCGTATCTGTCGAACGCTCCGCCCCCTGATACGGCAAAATGCCGGAACTGAACTCGCACACTTTGTAGCACACTCCTAAGGACAACGTGTTGAGAGAGTACTGCCCGGGCCGAGCCCAACTACCCCAGCCCCATCTTATCGAGAATCGCCGCGAATCGCGGATCCGACCGCAGTGGGTCAAAGTGGGGGTCTCCGCCGATCCCAGGAACCATCGGATGACCCGAGTCCACGAACCGATCGAGGTGCGTGAACGCTTCGTCCATCCAGCACAGGCTGCAGTCATAATGTAGACCCGCACAGGCGACCACTCTTGCGACCGCATCGACTCCAGGGCCGTCTCCCAGTACCCACGCTCACCGCCTTCCGCGTACGCCGCCCGTATGGCTGCGACGCTATCTGGCGGCAACATCCAGGCCGGATCGAGCCGACCTAGAGTCTCCCACTCCGCCAGAGCCTCCTCGTACCGACCCTTCAGCTGATAGAGCACCGCCAAGTAGAAGTGAAGAAGGGCGTAATCGGGATCTAACTCGAGCCCCTTGCGGCA
>JBDHFX010000004.1:0-30603 GCA_039590215.1 Gemmatimonadota bacterium
CACCGTCCGCCGCAACTCTGGGTGGGGCATCGTCGTGAGTACATCCTCCGATGTCGAGGTTCACCACAACACCGTCACCGATAATGATCACGGCATCCTCGGCATACACAACGATCGTGGCAGTAGCGACTACGGTCTGTTTATTCTCAAGAACCTCTGGGTCCACGACAACACGGTCGGTCTGCCGCAGGGTGGTGTGACCGGTCTCTTGGACGACAGCGGCGGCACTCAAGCCTATACGAGCTACAACAACCGCTTCGACCGCAACACCTACAACTCCGTGCCGACCCACCCGTTCTGGGGGACGCAGTCAGACGGTGACGGTTCCTGGAGCGCCTGGCAGGCCGCCGGTTGGGATCTAAACGGAACTTTCAACTAGTTGTGGAACACAGGCCGGATCCGCGGAAGGGGTAAGTGTGGCTGGCTGAGGCGACGACTACTAAGGTTTCAAAGCATCTCCTAAATCACAGGCCATGGTCTAAGGCTAAGAGCGGCGTGACGGACATTCTGATCGTATCGATGCGGGCCAGCTCTTACTCACTGATAACGGTAGCGTTGGCGCTCCTTCTAGTCGCCTGTGGTCAACCAGGCCCGCTAGCTTCGTCTAATCCGGCGGTTACAGCCGGTATCGAGGTATTCCCGGGCGAGAGCATCCAAGCGGCGGTAGACGCCAACCCTGGCAGCACGACCTTCGTCCTCAAGGCCGGCACCCACCGCCGACAGCGGGTGGTGCCCAAGAGCGGGAACACGTTCCTCGGTGAGCCGGGCACGGTGCTCGACGGCGAGAACGCCACCAGCCAGGCGTTCGTGGGAACGTCCGACAACATCACCATCCGCAACCTCACCCTGACTCGATACACCCCTGGTGTGCATCATGGCGCCATCGAGCCGGGCCGTCAGGAAGGCATCGGGTGGTTGGTTGAAGATTGCGAGATCTCCTACAGCAACGGCGCTGGCATCGTCCTCGCCGACCAGGGGATCGTGCGTCGGTGCCACATCCACCACAACGGACAGATGGGGATCACCGGGTGGCCCGACAATGGACTCGTCGAGGACAACGAGGTGTCGTACAACAACACCGGCGGTTACGATCCCAACTGGGAAGCCGGCGGGATGAAGCTCTTCTACAGTGACGGGCTGGTGATCCGTAACAATCACGTCCATCACAACCACGGGTCGATTGGGATCTGGCTCGACTTCAACCTCACCAACTGTTTGATCGAGGGTAATGTGGTAGAGGACAACGGTCACGGCGGCATCATGTACGAGATCAGCTACGGTGGCACTATTCGCAACAACACCGTCCGCCGCAACTCTGGGTGGGGCATCGTCGTGAGTACATCCTCCGATGTCGAGGTCCACCACAACACCGTCACCGATAATGATCACGGCATTCTCGGCATACACAACGACCGTGGCAGCAGTGACTACGGCCTGTTCCTTCTTAAGGACCTCTGGGTCCACGACAACACGGTCGGTCTGCCGCAGGGTGGTGTGACCGGCCTCTTGGACGACAGCGGCGGTACTCTAGCCTATACGAGCTACAACAACCGCTTCGACCGCAACACCTACAACTCCGTGCCGACCCACCCGTTCTGGGGGACGCAGTCAGACGGTTCCTGGAGCGCCTGGCAGGCCCGCGGTAGGGATCCTAACGGGACGTTCAACTAACCGCGGAGCAATCCCCTGGCCGGCCATACCGGCCGATCTCATTCACTGATGGCTGAGCTAACCACGAGTTCGAGACCTCGTGCGTAGTCCTCCGCAACACGGGACCACGACCAGCGTTCGGCCAGCCGCAACGCATTCCGCTGCATTTCAACGAGCCCGTCGTCCGTTACGCGAGCCGCGGCTGCAAGAGACCGGGCGAGGGATTCGGGTGTGGCTTCGGATGAGAAGCCTGCCCCGAACTCAAGCACGCCTTCTCCCATGTTGGTTGCGTCTGTGACGATGATGGGCACGCCGATGGACAAAGCCAAGCGGGGCGGTCTGGGGGGTCCGTCGTAGCGTGACGGGTACACCAAGAAACGTGCCCGTTGAATTGGGCTGAAATCTTCAGTTTCGCCGACGAAGGTAACGTGGTCCGAGATACCCAGCCGTTCCGCTAACGCTTCGAGTCGAGCGAAGCCACCTTGATAGTCCCGGCCTGCGATGGACAGCTTGCGGTGATCACCAAGTTCGGGGTCGCTCAACGCAAAGGCCTCGAGAAGAATGTCGAGCCCCTTCTGATGCACGTCGAGACGTCCGAAGAACGTAAAACCTCGGTCGGTGTTCTCCCTTGATCCTATAGACAGCTCGGGATGAGGGGGAGGGACGCCAAGCGAAGCCTCGAAGGACGCCGGGCGTTTCGTCGATTGCCACAGCGATCGCTCGTATTCGGAGTAGAAGTGAATGCCAGCCGCCGACCGCAATACAGCAGACCGATACAGCTGAGTGTACGCGGACTTTGCCAGTCGGCGGCCGCTTGCGAGCAATGCGGGTGATTGTTGCGACAGAAGGCTGCACACGTAGGGGATTCGGCCCCTGCGCGCAGCTCGCGCGATGACGAGATTCGACGGCACGAAAAGACCGAAGACGCCGAGCACTTCAATAGCGTCTCGGTTGGAGCGAAGTCGCTCGATCGAGGAGCGCCGTGCTGAACGCGACTCTCCAGGATACCGGACAACGTCGTGCCCGAGCTCTTCGACGCCATCGACCAGTGCTCCGATATCGCCTGGGTACCCACCCGAACCGTCGAGATGGGCGTAGTAGACGCCGACCCTCATCAAAAACCCCCTCGATTCTTAGGTCGCACATAAAGGAAAACACCAGTTCCGTTGGCGGCGATCCACGCTTGCTCGGGTGGGCCGAGCTCGCGATCGAGCGGTTGACCCCAGTGCCAGAACACGCCCCCATCCTGTCGGAATTCATTCAGTGCATCTCGAAAACCTTGGGTTTCTTCACCCACTTGGACGAGTCGCAATTCGTACCGCGGTCGGGATCTATCGCGAGAGCTCCCAAGTATGAAATAACGTCGCAATCCCGATAACTCCTGGTACATGTGCTCCATCGACAATCCACGCGGCAAGTAATCCAACTCGACATCGATATCCGCCAGTCGTTGCTCCAGCTTCTCGCTCCACGCGGTCTCATGGGCCGCCGCACCCCACAACCGATCCGCTGAAGCCTCGGTAGGCAATGGAACCCTGACGTTCCGTCTTGTCAAGAAGACTCGTGACCCCGCGGTAATGTTCGCCTCGATCCAATCGACGGCATGGTGCTCGACCCAGCCTGATCGAATCTCCCGAGCCATTGATACGGTGCGCGCAAGAGGCAGCGCCAGAGCAACGAGGGCGACAACCGCAGAGACTTGAACTGCCCGTCGTTTCCCCACTGCTTGCTGCACACCTCCCAACGCGTACCCACCCACCACCACCATGACCACAAAAGCATGACCTACATGCCGAAGCCCACCAGAGGTCTTGAGCGTGAACAACTCGACGCCGAGGAGCAACAAATACGCCAGCGCAACCCATGCCTTCCAACCGTCCGTGCGGCAACGAAGCAGAATCCCCACGAGCGTTACGACTCCCACGATCGCCAACCCCTCATTGGTCAAGAAGTCAACGACTGCACCGCTGCCGGAAATCTGCGGCCTGACGACAACCACGGTCATTATTTTCCGAACATTGCCAACCAGGTGCCCGAAAAACCATGGCGCAGAAACGAGAAACGTCACGATCGCAACGGCCGCCATCTGGACTCCGGAGCGAACGGAGCTTTGATCGTCCGACACAACCCACATCAGCCACAGAACCAACGGAATGATGAACAACATCTCAACCCGAGTGGCGACAGCCAGACCGTAGACTATTCCGGCCCACACCCATCGTCTCGATCCTCTACATGTAAGCATGATGGACATGGAGAGGATCGTCAGCGACCACGCTGGCGAGTATGGCCGCGACTGAACCGCAAACGAGCAGAAAAGCGGCACGACCGCAGCCAGTCCACCGGCGAACAGTGCACCCGGCCAATCGGCAAAATAGCGGCCGATGCGCGCGGCGCTGTGGATCCCAAGCAGAGATATCAAGACGATTGTCCCGATGATCACGGCACGTAAGCCCGCCATATCAGCATAGATGTCGAACAGTGTCTGGTCTAGAGTAACAAGAGGTACGACTAATGCTTCGAGCTCGATCACCGACCCTATTGCACCCACCGTGTTGAAAAACCAGGTCGCGGTGCCGTAGACGAACCCCAACCAAATCGTGATCGCTCCCGGAGCAAACTTGAAGCCCGGCGTTACACCCTCCAGCAGGAGCAGTCCATCCGCCGCGTATGGCAGCTCGTCGATCTCTGTTGGCACGTAGGATGGCGCGAACAAAAACAAGCGGAGGCCAGCGCCGACCACCAGAACGATCAATTCCGCAGCGTACCGGCGGAGCAACCGCGTCATTCCTTCCCCACCGCAGCTGGGGCATCAAGAGCCTCGAGCAAGTAGACGCCACCCCAGTCGTCCCGATGGACCTGCCTGGTTGAGCCTTGAAACTGCTCGACTACCCCCCCCGAATCGCTCATCCACGCCTCAGGTGCTCGTTGCATGAAGTCTGGTGGCTCTACTACCTCCCCGGTCACAAAGACGCGCCCTTGATGACGGATCGCCTCGTCGTAGATCTCCACTACCTCAACGGCGTTGCGCAGGTGGAGGCTCACGACATCCGCACTCGAATAGTATCGCAGGTATCGAAAAAACCCGGCGCTCTCAGAGGTCAGAATCATGTCTTCTTCGCTCGCATGTTCAAGCAGCCAGCCTGCCTTTAGCCGATGGCGGTCCGACTCGGAGTCCCTCAGCATCGCCATCCCACCGATACCGTTGTGCAGAAGCAACGCGACTGGAAGCACACACACGAATAGCATCCTGGTTCCGATTCGTGGCCCAACGTGGACTAGCCTTGCAAAGAGCAACCAAAAAGGCACTAGCGCAAGTAGCCACGCCTCCGGTTGCTCGAGGTTGTCCATGTACCAGATCGTCGCCACGTACAGAACCAGCCAGACAAGGCTCGCCAGCACGATTGGGTCAGAGACGCCTGGCAAACCGCGACTCACGCCTCGACCAAGTGTCCAGCCAAATGCGATCGTCACCATCAGCAGGGTGACAGATCCAAAAATGCCTGTGCGACGCCCGGCTCTGACGCCCAGCAGTTGCTCCCCCTCCACCCGCCGACGTGGATATCGCTCGCCGAGCCAAGCGTGGAACTTTGGGAATGCAAAAAGGAAGTTGCCGGTAACCACCACGTGTCCGAACACCATTGCTGCATTAACGATGTCGCTCCGCTGCAGATCCATACCCGACGAACGCTCCGGCAACTCTATAGTCACGTAGTAAGGATAAGCGACTTGAGCCAGAGTTCCGATCGCGTAGACCGCCGGCACGCAACTCAGCAAAAAGACCGCCAAGTAGACCATTACATGCTTCTTGCCGTGTTGTAGTGCCAGGTACAGAGGCGCCGATACCAACGCTGGTATGACGTTCAACACGTGGCCGAACATCGCGAGCAGCCCCAGGACCCCACCCAACGCGGCGCGCTTGATTGAGATCTGTTGTGCGAACATCCACCAGACCAGACCCAGCGCCAGGAGCGACCCAAGCGCGTAGGTCTCGGCCTCGGCCGCGTATCGCCAGAAGCCATAGGAGAACCCGAGCAGTCCGCCTACCACGATAGCCCGCGGCCTTGGGATTCCCATCCGCCTCCACAAGATCAACGAAAACAACACCACCGCAGCTGCGGCAAGTGCGGCTCCAAGTACGAGCATGAAATCGAACGAACGATCGAGTAGGCCTATCGATCTCCCAGAGACAAATAGTACTCGCATCAGAAGCAAATAAAGCGGGTGATACGGGTGGACCAGGAAAAAGAACGAAGAGTCCTCTACGTGGTACGCGTACTCGTATGCGTCGTCAGCCTCGACATGCACAACCGGAGCAGTCAGCCAATAGAAAAGGAACCAGCCTAGGAGGAGGGCGCTCCAGGGCCAAATCCGTAGCAAGGAATCGCTCAACGTGGATTGTTGATCCCGTTGTCTCATCCGGATCGACGGCTTTGTTCCAGCGTGTCAAGCATGGCCCTTCGGTATTTACCGTCAGGACCAGCGATATGTGGCCAACTACTGATCCGAGCGTGCCAGAATTCAATTGCCTCTGCGGCGTCGATCCGAGTCGGCTCTAATCCCATCGCAACCGAACTTGTCACCGAATACATGACTTCATCCGCTCTCGGGGGGCCCCAATCGGCATACTCCCAATCGATGAGCACGAGACTTCCTGTTTTTAGACGACGCAGGTTCCAGGGCGTGAAATCACCGTGCATCGGCCGCCAGTGCTCGGGAACGCCGGGTTCGCGGGCTAGGTCCTGTAACGCAACCTGTATGTCATCGATAATGAGACCAAGAGGTATATCCCCGGGGGCACGGTGTGCGCCATCGGGAAGTGGCGAAATAGCCAGGTAGTGCCACTCACCGGCCCGGCCTTCACCTAGCGGCTCGGGGATACTGAAACTGCCCGGTTGACAGTGCCAGACCGATTGCATCGCGGCAGCCTCGGTGTGAAGCGATTCAACGTCGGTTTGTCGCAGTTTCACGAACGCGATTGGATCGCCATCGCGCATCAAAAGGAGAGCGAGACCCGGACGATTCACGTGTGGACGTTCGTAAATCCCGATCGTGTCGATCGCACCCCAGCACCTCGTCCACTCGGTGATGAGTTGTTCCCAAACTTCGGGCGTGATCGGACCGCGCCACTCAAATGCGGGACCTGGAAGCGCCCGGGGGCCGAGAACGTGCACCAAGCCTCGAGCCACCCTCCCTGCCACGCGCGCACGCCACTTGACTGGGGCGAGCAATCCCAATGCCCTGAGCGCCGAAGCCCGATCTGACATTGGCACGAGAACCGCTCCGCGACGCGGAGGAAACCGCTTATAGGCTCTACCTTGGAGGCTCCAGCTCATAGCGTCTGACGCCCGTCGACTGGAGAAGCAGGTTGAACAGAAACAGCGGATTGTTGACCAGATAACGACGGGCTAGACGTCGGGGTTCGGTAAGCAGCCGAAAAAACCACTCGAGACCAGACCGCTGCATCCATCCGGGCGCCTGAGGTTTCAGACCGGCGTGAAAATCAAATGCGGCGCCGACTCCGACCAGGACGGAAGCGCTAACGCGCCCAAGGTGTTCGCTCATCCAACGCTCTTGCTTGGGCGTGCCCAGCCCCACCCATACGATGTCCGGCTCGGTCGCGTTGATCATCTCGACAATCTCTTCATCCTCCTGCGGGGACAATGGACGGAAAGGAGGTGAAAAGGTCCCAGCGACGACAAGCCCGGGAAAACGACTAGCCAGACGCGTTACTAGACGCTCCGGTACGCCTTCACCGGCTCCATAGAAGAAGTGGCGGTACTGTTGGGGCAGAAACCGTTCGCAACATGCAAGCAGCAGATCCGGCCCATAGACTCGAGAGATGTGCGAGTATCCTTGGAGCCGGCCTGTCCAGACCAGTGGGACACCATCAGGAGTGACCAACCCGGCCTCGTTGTGGATGGCTCGAAAAGCTGGGTCACGCTGGCTTTCCATCACACCGTAGACGGTGGCTACACACACGTACTGTTGTTCACCGGCAGTAATCCAATGGGCAATGGTATCCAGCGCCTGTGGCATGTCTATGGCACTGACACCTACACCAAGAACATTGACTCGAGGATCAACGACGTGCGTCAACCGGTCAACCGCCCAGCTTCCGAGTCAGCGGTGAGATTCTCACGCACTTGGTCCTCGATCCATTGGTAGGTAATCCTAAGGCCTTCCTCGAGCGATACCTCAGGGGCCCAGCCAAGGATCTCGCGCAGCTTGGAGTTGTCCGAGTTTCGCCCTCGAACCCCTTGCGGCCCATCAATGTGCTTCTTCACGATCTTGACCTCGGCCACCCTGGCTATCATATCGGCCAGGTGATTGATCGTGACCATTTCGTCCTGGCCCAGGTTCAGTGGACCCGGAAAATCCGATTGTTGCAACCGGTAGATCCCCTCAACGCAATCCGATACGTAACAGAAAGACCGGGTTTGCTTCCCGTCTCCCCATATCTCAATCTCGGAATCCCCGCTGAGCTTGGCGAGTGCCACCTTGCGACATAGCGCCGCGGGCGCCTTTTCGCGCCCACCGCGCCAAGTACCAGACGGACCAAAGATGTTGTGAAACCGAACGACACGCGTTTCCAAATCGTACTCGTCACGGTAATGCATACACAGTCGCTCGGTGATGAGCTTCTCCCAGCCGTACGCATCCTGAGGCTGAGCCGGATATGCATCCGCTTCCTTTAGCGGAGCCACATCCACCTCCTGCTGTCGGTACTCGGGATAGACGCAGGCCGAGGATGAGTAGAGGTAGCGTTCCACGCCGTTTTCTCGTGCTGCTTCCAGCGTGTGCGTGTTGATCAGAATGTTATCGTGGAGGATCCGGGAGTGGTTCTGAGAGATGAACCCCATGCCACCCATCTCTGCCGCCAAGGCGTACACCTCTTGCACCTCCCGAGTCGCTTGCCTACAGTTTTCCCAACGGCGCAGGTCAAGTAGCTCGAACTCGTCGGCAGCCGACGTATCGAAGCTCGGGTGTTTGAGGTCAACCCCACGAACCCAATAGCCCCGGTCCTTTAGGTAACGAGTCAGGTGATACCCGATAAAACCACCGGCTCCAGTTACGACTGCTCTGCGCGGTTCCATTGGCTTCTCCTTGGTACGGCCTCAACGTTGTGGTGTAACATCATTTAAGAGATCCTGTGTTGATCCTGACACACCACCCAATCCCGGTGCAATAATCATACCCGCTATACGGAAACGAAACTGGTCCGGGGACAAAGAGGTGGGCTAACTGACTTCTCGGAGAGATGGTCCACCGATCTCCAGCGCGGGCAGCAGCGGTAGGAGATGGTTTGCAATATCGCTCGCGTTTGAACCACCCGGCTGCCACCGAACACTGCTGCCTTCTACGAATACCACGTCCTTTCCAGCCTCACTCGCCCACTGCTGAACATGACGTAGGTCAGTGAGCACCAACTTGGCTCCCAATGTGACCGCTCGGAGCTCAGACCGACTCGTGTAAGGAATGTACTCAACATCAGTGCCGTTTTGTTCGCCGCCGCTCTGTGGCTGATCCACCAAGTGGTCAAAAGCAGCCACATTGTCTGGAGCCACCAGTATCTTCACGGTTTGTTTAGCGGCGGCAAGCTCATATAATGCCGGCACACATGTGAGCCAGCTCTGGGGCAGCGCCCCGTCGACTCGTTGATCCAAGGCAGCAACAACGTAGCCGCCGGCCGTAACTGGCTGTGATGAAGCATCCTCGGTTGGCCTATTCGCAGACAGAACGGTACTCAGATGTGGAACAACACGCCGCCGACTCATCCTTCTCGGTACCAGTCCGATGGTAAAAAACAACGTCTCGAACAGGATCAGAACATCCATGAGGAGCGACTGATTCCGAATGTAGTAAAGGTCATACTCCAGGTTCTCGTGTATCTCCGAGTGCCTGTCAGAACTCAACTGCCAAATCCCCGTTATCCCGGGTTTGACAACTAGCCTCTGCCGCTCGATCGGGCTGTACTGCTCGACGATGAAGGGCATCTCCGGACGCGGGCCCACGATGCTCATCTCCCCGCGGAACACGTTGATAAGCTGCGGTAGCTCGTCAAACCCTCCCATGCGAAGCAGCCGGCCAACCCTAGTTATCCGCGAGTCAACGTCACCGACAGGGGAACGTTCATAAGGATTCACTTCCCCATGCATGGTGCGAAACTTCAGCATCTCGAGTTCTTTTCCGCGCAGCCCCCGGCGCTTTTGACGAAAGAACACCGGGCCGTGCGAGTCCATCTTGATGAGGATCGCCGCGACAACCCAAAGCGGTGCCGTCACGACCATGAGGACTGTCGCCACGGTTAGGTCAAAAGCTCTCTTTGTCACGAGATAGAACCCTCGCGGAGGTGCGAAACTGGTCCGAATAACGGGTATTGCGCTGAGATCCTCGACATCGAGAAGATCAGCCCGCAACTCACCAAGCCGCGGCACGATTCCGACCTTAATCGACAGTTCGCTGGCCAACCTGATTATGGCACGGTGTCGTTCTGCATTGGTTAATGGAACGGTAACCAACATCTCATCGATCTCATGTTCCTGGACCAACGCGGGCAGATCTCTCAGACGCCCCAGGATTCGTGCCTCGAACAAATGCGACGGCACCGCTTGATCTACGGTGCATGTCACGGTGGCTCCCCGCGGAGCGAAATCGTCCACGAATCCCACGACCCGGCAACCATGGTGGGGCGCGTGAAGGAGCTTTTTCATTAGGAGCTTGCCGGTTTGGCCACAACCGTAGATCAAGACGTTGCGCCCCAACTTTCCCTTAAAGTCCAGGGATGTGAAAAACGCTGAAACCACCCGCCGAGCCAGCAGGACAAGGACAGTAGAGACCCCCAGACCGCCGATTACGACAAAGCGTGAATACCCGCCAAGCTTGAACAGGAAAAGAATGGCAAAGAAAACGGCGGTGGCCATCAGAATCCCTTTGACCACCGTTTGGTACTCTCGAAGATTCAGGACACTTGCGCGTTCACGGTATAGATCGAGGGTCCAAAACACCGCCACACAGATCGCGCCAAACAGGACAGCGACTTCGAAATACGTGATCTCTCGGCCTGGTTCCTGAACCCACGTACCCCCGAGTCTCCAGTTGTAGATGCGAAGGCTCACGCCGAACCCGATCAACACGACCAGAAAGTCGATCATCGCTCGGGAGACCTTGATCCCCCGTTGGTCCAACCTCATAGGTGAGGTTCTGTGCATTTTGTCTATAGTTCCCCCCAACCCGGATTTGGAGAGCCTAGCGCGTCATCGCCCCGACGACGATAGCGGTGACCGAGATCGATGCCGTAACCAACAATGTCCGGTTCCTTGCGAACCAGCCCTTTTGGGGAACTACTATCTGGTCACCGGACCGAACCTGTTGGAAGACCCCGCTACGAAGGTCAACTTCGAACTCTTCGCCGTCCCGGACGATCCTAATGTCAGTACTCTTGCCGAGGGTGGTCGCACCGCCGGCGAGGGCGACCACATCACCCAGCGTCATCGTCGGATCCGCATGGTAAAGACCGGGAGTCTTCACTTCGCCCAGGACGCGAACGCGCCGCAGGAGTGTGATCTGGATCGTCTGGTTCCTGAGTTGATCACTGTACGCGGTTACGAGCTCTTGCTTCAAAGCGGCCGGCGCCTTGTTGGCCGTTTCGCGCAATCCGATCAGGGGTAACGCCACCATTCCAGTTTCGTCCACCAAGTAGTCGCCGCTCATCTCGACCTCACGAGACAGTGCGACCCTCACCATGTCGCCAGCCCGTAGCTGATCGGCTACGCTACCAGAGTCCTGCGCGAATCCTGTGGTGAAACCGACAATGAGACCTGCCGCTCCGAGCATTACACATCGCATCAGGGTGCTCAGCTTTCAAACTCTGTTACGTAGTCGTGGCTGTACGTCGTGTAGTACTCGGGCAGATCAACGTCGTTCAGCACCAACCCGACAACCCTGGCGTTTGCGCGGGTCAACCGTTTCAATGTGAGATCCAACGCCGAACGATCGGTTACCCCGCCTCGAACGACGACGACGACGGCATCCACCCGTGAAGCAATGGTCGCGGCGTCTGTCAGAACATTCAGAGGGGGTGTGTCGACAACCACAAGATCGAAGTGTTCCTCCCCATAGTCGAGCAAAGATCCCACTCTAATGGCGTGCTTCTCCAGCATCCCAACCGATCGCACTTGCGGGTTTCCCGCCGAGATCACCCGTAGCTGGCCCCCATCCCGCAGGTCCAACTCCTGAAGTACAGACGGCATATCGGCTTGGCCCGTTAAGACATCGGTTAGGCCGGCGCTGGTCCAGGCCAGGTCGAAGAACCGAGCCACGCCGCTAGCACGCAGATCGGCATCGAGAAGCAGCGTCTTCCTGCCATGTACGGCCTGAGCGATAGCGAGATTGCAGGCTGTGAACGTCTTGCCGTCGCCCCGGGATGCGCTCGTTACGGCTATTGAGCGTAGACCCCTCGTACCCAGCCGCTGTCCAGTGAACCGCAGATCTGCTGCTAGGCTACGGAAAGCCTCAATTACGAGCTCCTCCTCCCACATGTCCCGAGACGCGGGGATCTTCGCGACCTTTCCGTCGCCATCGCTCACCCCCACACCCTCCCTCAACCTCCGAGCACCATTCCCCTCAACGGCTGCGATCGGTCCTGGCTTTCTGAGCGTCGGGATCATGGCGAGCACCGGCACGCCGGTTTCCCGCTCGACGTCCCTGCGTTCGCGGATCTTCGAGTCGGTCAGCTCGCGAACCGTGGCCAACGCCCCCCCCACGCACAGGCCAAGGAGCAACCCGATTGCAAGATTCAGTCTTACGTTGGGAGCCGACGGATAGAAAGGAAAGGACGCGCGGTCCACGATGCTCACGCTGGGCAGATTGACCATCTCCGCCACCTCTGCCTCGCGAAGGCGGACCTGCAAGAACTGATACAGATCCTCGAGCAGTGTCACTTGTCGCCGTAGCCTCGCCGTTTCAACTTGCTTTTGCGGAATCACGGCGAGTTGACCACCCACACTGCCCAACGACCGATCCAACGACGTGATCTGAGCCGCTATCGCGTCCTGGTATCCGTCCGCAAAGTCCTTCAACTGACCCTCTATCTCACGAATCCGACTATCGACGGCTGCGACATCGGGGTTTCGTTCCGTCCTCGTCACCGTCAGTTCGCTGCGACGGTTCTCGAGCTGAACGAGGGTCTCCACTAGCTGTCCCACAACTCGGTTTTCGGTTCTTAGGAACGTCGGATAGCTCGCGAGATCCCTATACTTACGGTTGTTACCGTCGTCTTCGGTGGCCTCGAACAGCGTGGCTAACGCTGACCGCTCGGCCTCCAATTGCTCTCTCTCGGCTCGAATCCGTGCATGCTGTTGGACTTCGGTTGAAGCACGTTGATCGAGAGCGACCGCTTGATTCGCTCTTTGGTATCCAGCAAGCTCGTCCTCGGCCGCCGTCAGCCGGGTCTTCACTTGTTCAACTTGCCCCCCAAGAAAGTCCGCCGCGCCTGAGGCCTCCGCGTGCTGCAGACTCGAACGCAGATCCAGATAAGAGTCGGTGACGCTTTGGCATAGCCCATGCGCCTGCTCGGGCGAGGCCCCTTCGCACGTGAGCCGAATCAGATCGGCATCCCTTCGGACTGGAGATGCAGCGACTCTGCCCTGCACACTGACAACCGATCGCTCAAATGGACCCGTGGACACCGTGAGCCGCTCGAGCTGCAGATCCTTGGGTAACTCTAGAGTCAAGCCCCCCACCAACAACTCGGCTGATTCGAAGCCACCCGGAATCTCAGCGATCGTCACACCCGATTCGTCGTCAGTCACGACAAAGCCACCATCGCCCTGAGGCTCGATCGCGTACCGTCCGGGTTCGACTTCTCGTGGGGCAATCACGTTCGAAAACACATCCGATGGTTCAACGCTCTTCCCATCAAGCGTGACTGATACGTGCATCGCTTGCTGCTCGACGATCGGCTCGATCACCCGACGACTGGTGATGAGCTCGATCTCTGTTTCGAGCGTGTTTGTGCTACCCAATCGGTTCAACACTTCGAGCGCCGAATTCCCTTCCTTCTGCTGCCCCGGAGCCTCGACTAAAACCGTAGCCCATGAGGTGTAGGTACGCGGTGTCAGGTGTGTGTGGGCCGCGACCGCCGCAGTCACCGGTAGAAAGCCCGCCAGAATGATCCAGCGTCGTCGGCGAACAATGCCCCAGATCAGGCTGATCGGCGATACCTTTCCATCAGATGGATCGTGACCAGGAAGCAGATAGGTCATCGAGGTTTCCATCGGGCGCGGCCAATAGGCTTGCCTTTGCACCGGTAGAAACTCGTTATGTTCTGGTGGGTTCGTTTCCATGGGTAGGACGCACCTCTATGTGATCATGACACCAAAGTAAGGGAATATCGGTTCTGAGTGTCCCTACGTCCAGTAGTTGTGCAAGACGGAGGCCATCACTAGCGTCATGGTGGAATTGCCCTTGGCTCGCATAACTCGCATTCCAACAATGTGTTACTGCGCCAAACAGCAGGCGATTTTCGACCCTTTGGTACCTCTGTATACTTCAACCCATTCTCAAAAGGTCCCCACCGCATTTTCACCACCACCCCCGCTGGGCCCTCCTCTTGCTTACTATTCGCTTGATGGAAGTCCCTCGCGTGAACCCCGCCTCAGATAGCCCGCGCCCAACACGGCGCCGGTCACGACTCCTGTCGTGGGGCGAACGTGGCATATCAGCCGTACTCGACCAGGGACTGTTCGCAACATCGAATTTCGCTGTGAGCATCCTGCTGGCCAGGTGGCTGAGCCCATCTGACTACGGTGCCTTTACGCTCGTCTACTCAGTATTTGCCTTGGTCAGCACCCTTCACAGTGGACTCATCGCAGAACCGATGCTGGTTTTCGGTTCAGGCAGGCATGCTCGCCACCAGCGCAAGTATCTCCACGTTGTCCTGCGTTTTCACTGGATGTTCGCGCTCGGACTCAGCGCAATTCTGGCCCTGGCCGCAGTCGCCAGCCTCGGACTTGCCTCGTCCTCGGTTGCAGCCGCCTTCTTCGGACTCGCGGTTGCGGCTCCTTTCATGTTGTATCGGTACACCGGTCGATCGGCGACTTACATGATTCTGAACCCTCGTCTTGCCGCCATCGCAGCGACCATCTACATGGGCACCATGCTACCCGGGGTTTTCGCGTTGTATCGGATCGGGTACCTCTCCCTGACCACGGCCCTCTTCTTGATGGGTCTGGCGAGCCTGGGCTCAGGCCTATGGCTGTTCCGCCGTCTGAAGCCAGAACGAGTGCCGCAGGGGGGAACACCATCGAACCAGGAAGTGCTGCACCAGCACTTGGGATATGGGCGGTGGGCGGTGACCACCGGAATACTCTCTTGGTTGCCGGGTCAGGCCTACTACCTAGCACTCCCAGTTTGGGCGGGTCTCGAGGCAACGGCTCAACTAAGGGCTGTCCTGAACCTCATCATGCCCGTTTCGCACGGATTTGCCGCGATCGGCGTGCTCCTAGTCTCAGCCCTGGTTCGCTTTCGTGATCACCCTCGTTTCCGGCATCTCGTTTTGGGCGGAATGGTGTTCTTTACAGCACTAGCATCTGTGTACTGGTTGCTGCTCGGTTTGTATCACCAACCGATCATGTTGTGGCTTTACGATGGCCAGTACCTGGCGTACGACCGCGTCCCGTGGATTCTCGGTCTCGTGCCAGTCGTCTACGGTAGCGTCACCGTTCTCGGCGCTGCGTTGCGCGGACTGGAACGACCTGACACGGTCTTCTGGGCCTACGCTGCAGCCAGCCTCGTGACGGTCACGCTCGGAATCGGGCTTATGATTCGATACGGGCTCGAGGGAGCTGCGTGGGGGATGGTCGCCGCGTCAGCAACAACGACGCTGACAATGAGCTGGTTCTTCTTTGTGAAAAGAGTGGCCCAATCATGATGGCCGTTGAGGTGGCCGAGGCACTCTTCTCCCACTTGGAGTCCAACGGCTTGGACTATGCAGTCGTCGGCGACTCCCGTGACTACGGTCACGCCATCCCGAGCGATCTAGACATCATTATCGACCAGGGATCTCTCGACCGTGTTCGTACGACGATCGTTGAATTCTGCACGGAGCACGGACTGGCGATCGTTCAGTGCATTCAGCACGAGGCGAACAGCTGGGGCTATGTCATAGCCTGGCACGATCAACGTGGTCAGGTAGCCTACCTCCACCCAGATATTGGTGGTGATTACTACCGAAACGGACGACTACTCCTATGCTCGAGAGACGTCCTTAGGAATCGCGTTCCAGCGTCCGACGCACACGGTGGGCCATTGGGATTCAAAGCCCCCGCGTCTGCCCAAGCTTTTATCTACTACCTGCTGAAACGGATCGATAAAGAGGCACTGGGTCAGCGACAAGGTGAGTACCTGAGCGACCAATGGAGCAGGGATCCGGACGGGGCTCGAGCCCAACTGGAGCTTTGGTGGAGCAAGGCACAGGTAGATCTGCTCGCAACAGCAGCAGCCAGTGGTGAGTGGTCACTCGTGGTTGACGCGCTCCCGAGCCTCAGGGAGGAGATCCGAGTCCACTCACCGATCGTGTCGCGCACCTACGTGAGTGAATCAGGTCGCGTGGCCCGTCGAATCGCTCATCCAACCGGGCTTTGGGTGGCTTTTCTTGGTCCCGATGGGTGCGGAAAGACCACCGTAATCTCGCGTGTAAGAGACGAGCTTGCACCTGCATTTCGACGCACACGACGATATCACCTACGACCCCATCTGGAGGTGCGCGATGCGCGGGACGACGCCGTTGTCACCAATCCACACGCTGAACCGCCGCGGGGCATGATGACGTCCACGTTGAAGCTCGGGTACTGGTGGATCGACTATAGTCTGGGCTATTTGATTTCCGTATTCCCTGCTCTTGTCCGCTCCACTTTCGTTTTGTTCGACCGTTACTACTACGATCTAGAGGTTGATCCGCGGCGTTACAGGTACGGCGGCTCGAGACGATTGGCGCGCCAACTCGGTCGGCTAATCCCGAGACCCGGCTTGATCGTGGTCCTCGACTTGCCAGCGGACGTGGCCCATGAGAGAAAGAAGGAGGTCTCGCGTCCAGAAATCGAACGTCAGCGAGTCCTGTACCAGGACATCGCTCGGCGCTACAAGAACGGTCATGTAGTAGATGCATCCCGACCCTTAGAAGACGTGGTTCGGGACGTGACCCAACTAATCCTCGACGCACTCGAACGTCGCATCGCGACAACTCCATGACGCCAGACAGTCCGAAGGAGCGACTACACATACTGCTTTCCGCGTACGCTTGCGAGCCAGGAAAAGGCTCGGAACCAGGTGTCGGGTGGAACGCGGCGCTCGAAATCGCCAAGCACCACGATGTCTTGGTGATCACAAGGGCCAATAATCGGTCCGTCATTGAGGCCTGGCTAGAGCGCAACCCGGTCCCAAAACTTCGGTTCGCTTATTTCGATCTCCCCATGTGGGCGATGTGGTGGAAGCGCGGTCCGCGGGGCACCAGGCTCTACTACTATCTATGGCAGATCGGCGTCTACTTTGTTGCGCGCAGGCTGTTGCCCACGACCAGGGTCGACGTCATTCATCACGCCACATTCGTCAAGTACTGGGTACCGTCATTTCTCTCCCTGCTGCCAAGACCGTTTGTTTGGGGACCCGTTGGGGGAGCGGACTCAACGCCTCGAGTCTTCTGGGCCAATCTCAGCGGTCCCGGCCGATCCTACGAATTGACGCGCTCGATCGCCCAATGGTTTGCCGAACTCGATCCATTCCTGCGTCTCACCGCTCGTCGAAGTACGATTGCCCTGGCCACCACCGAGGCCACCGCGTCTCGGCTCGAGACCCTCGGCGCGGCCGATGTTCGCATCCTCGGGGCGATCGGCCTGGGCCAGCACACGCTGGAATTGATCGACAACGGTGCGAGGTTGGATTCTTACCGCCACAGACCGTTACGGTTGATCAGCATCGGTCGATTACAGGACTTCAAGGGCTTTCAGTTTGCACTCAGGGCGCTAGCCCGAGCGGCGACCACCAATACAGAGTACTGGATTGTCGGCGACGGTCCGGCTCGCCGCCGACTGGAGAAGGAAACGGCAACTCTAGGAATCGACGAGCGAGTCCGGTTTCTTGGCCAACTGCCGCGAGATGGCGCACTGAGCAAGCTCAGCCAGTCCGACGTCCTGATCCATCCCAGCCTACATGAGTCCGGAGGGTTAGTCTGCCTCGAAGCGATGGCTGCGCGCACACCGGTCGTGTGCCTGGACCTCGGTGGGCCAGCCACGATCGTGACCGCTGAAACCGGGATCAAGATTGAGGCTGGGAGTCCACAACAAGTTGTCCGGGACTTGGCAGACGCGATCTCCCAGCTCGATCGGGATCGAGCGTTGCTGTCGCGAATGGCGACCGCCTCACGGGCTCGTGTGGAGGCCGAGTATCGCTGGGAAAAGAAGGGCGAAAAGCTGGCTTGGCTATATCGCGAAGCCTATGAGAGGATAGGCAAGACCGGGGCGCAACAGTAAGTTTTCTCGCCCGCCCGTGTTTGAGCGTTGCCCAAACGAGAGGAGGGAGGAGATGAGACCAGCACTGCTGCTTGTCGCAATACTGTTGGTGGCAGTCCCCGTGAAGATGGCAGTCGCCCAAGCAGCTTCTGAGGTGCACACGTGCTGATGACATGGAGCGTCTCGCCGGACCATGATAAGGATTGAGAATAAGTGATCGTAACGAAAGAGAGACTATATAAGCTGCTACATGAGAAGCGCGCTCTTCAACGCTACGTCGCGCGGCGAGTGCTGTTCCCGCTTGGAGAGTTGATTGGTCTCCATATCGTGGCCGATCACTTTTATGAACCGGTCCCTAACCTGCGACTCATTCGGCGCAATTACAGGGAGTCGCCGTTGGATCTGCCACAGATTCGCATGGATCTCCAGGTAGCAGCGGATCGCCATGTGGCGAGGCTGGAAGCGTTTGCGCATGAGTTCTTCAGCGAGAGCACGAAGCTCGGATACGTAGAGAAAAATCACTATTTCCGCGGTGCCGACGCGATCAGTCTCTACTGCTTTGTTCGAAGCGAGGCGATTCGACGAATCGTCGAGATCGGCCAAGGATACTCCACACTTGTCGTTGCGGCTGCCCTCTCGAGAAACGGTCAAGAATCGAACGTTGATTCAGAGCTGATCTCCGTAGATCCCTATGAACGACTTCCAGTTTCGCTCGAACACACCGACCACCTCAGTTTTCGGAACATCCCATCGACGGTGCAGGATATCGAGCTGGAGCAACTCACCGAGCGTCTCGGCGAGAAGGCCCTCCTTTCCATTGATTCAAGCCACGTCTTGAAGTACGGAAGCGACGTCGAGTATTTCATGAATAATGTCTATCCCAACGTACCGACCGCCAGCCACATTCACATTCATGACATTTTCATTCCATATCCGTGGCCGCTTAGGAATTATGAACAAAAATGGTTCTGGAACGAACAAGATCACCTACAGAACTTTTTGAGCTTCAACGAATGCTTCGAGGTCACCTTGCCGCTCTATTGGGTTCTGCAGGAAGACAACCGGGTGAAAGAGATTGTCGGTGCTTATCGAAAAGAGTTTGGGTTGGGGCAAACCGGTAGCAGCTTCTACATCCAGCGGACGAAGTGACTTTTTTGCTGGCCACTGAGCCTTAACCGCGCTGGAGTCCGCCCAGACGGGATCCCCATCCAAGTGCTGGGGCCGGAAAACCGACCCGTAACGGATCGCATCTTCCGACCACCTGATGCGTTCTAGGGGTCTCTATTGAGGACACTCGGACATATACCGAGTATAGTTTCCGCCAAACAAGTGCGAGAGGAACAGGCTCAATGAAAACCGCAAGGGTTCGTTTCACTATACTTGGATTAGGAGCATAACCACTGGACGGCAAATAGATTAGACAGACGCGCCGGGGTGGCGGAACCGGTAGACGCGCGGGACTTAAAATCCTGTGGGCGAGAGCCCGTGCGGGTTCGACTCCCGCCCCCGGCACCAACCGACCCACTCAACCCGTGATCGTCAAGAAACGGCTGCCGGCTCGGCTGAAGCTTGCTCATCTGGAGTCGGCTGCTCGGGTTCGGCCTCGAGCAGGGCTGCCTCGAGCACATCACCAATCGTCTCTGCGTACACGAAAGAAAGCCCCTCCAACAGCTCCGGCTCGACATCTTCGACGTGTTGACGGTTCTGCTCCGGAACAATGACCGTCTTGATCTGTGAGCGTCGAGCGGCCACCAGCTTTTCCTTGATGCCACCGACCGGTAAAACCTGGCCGGTCAACGTAATCTCGCCCGTCATCGCGACCTCGGGCCGAACCTTTCGCTTAGTCACCACCGAAGCGATCGCGGTGGCCATCGTCACCCCGGCTGACGGCCCATCTTTGGGGATCGCACCTGACGGCACGTGCAAGTGCAGATCGACCTCGTCAAAGAACCGTTCCTCCATCCCAAGCTCGGCTGTATGGGAGCGGATGTACCCCAACGCCGCCTGGACCGACTCCTGCATCACGCTCCCCAACTTGCCGGTCAGAGTCAGTCCCTTTCCTCCGGGCATCGTCGTCGCTTCCACGAACAGGATCTCGCCTCCGACCGCCGTCCACGCCAACCCGGTCGCTACGCCCGGTGTGGCAACTCGCCGGGCCACCTCGTGGAACGCCTTCTTTGGCCCCAGGAACGTGGGGATATCATCGAGTCCGACTTGGGTCTTTTCGTCATTCCCACTTGCCACCTGAGCAGCGACCTTGCGAAACACCTTGGCTATCTCCTGCTCTAAACCACGAACCCCCGCCTCTTGCGTGTAGTCGGTGATGATGCGCTGCAGTGCGCTCTCTTCGAGCTCGAGATGCTCTTCTCCAAGCCCATTCTCTTCCAGCTGTCTCGGAACCAAGTACTGCTGCGCTATGTGAAGCTTCTCACGATCGGTGTAACCCGCCAATCGAATGATCTCCATCCGATCGGCAAGCGCAGGTTGAATCGTCTGCAAAATGTTACCGGTAGCGATGAACAACACCTTCGAAAGGTCAAACGCGAGATCCAGATAGTTGTCGCGAAAGGTGTTATTCTGCTCCGGGTCGAGCACCTCGAGCAACGCGCTCGAAGGGTCGCCTCGAAAATCGGCTCCGATTTTGTCGACTTCGTCGAGCATGAAGACCGGGTTGTTGGTTCCAGCACGCTTCAACGATTGAATGATCCGCCCGGGCATTGCACCGACATAGGTCCTTCGATGGCCGCGAATCTCCGCCTCGTCGCTCATTCCACCCAGCGACATGCGCACGAACTCTCGTCCCATCGCCCGGGCTATCGAGCGCCCGAGGGAAGTCTTGCCGACGCCTGGCGGCCCGACGAAGCAGAGGATCGGGCCCTTCATCTCATCCTTGAGTTTTCTCACCGCCAGATACTCGAGGATTCGATCCTTGATCTCTCGCAGATCGTAGTGATCCTCGTCCAATACTTGGCGAGCGTGATCCAAGTCGAGGCGGTCTTCCGTTGACCGAGTCCACGGCACATCACACAACCAATCCAAATAGCTCAGAATAACCGAGTACTCCGGGCTGGCAGCTGGGATGTTGGCCAGCCTTTCGAGCTGCTCTTCGCCCGCTTTCATTACGTGATCGGGAACTTCTTGAGCGCGTAGACACTCACGGATGCGGTCGATCTCGTCCTCTTCGTCTCCCACCTCTCCGAGCTCTTCACGGATCGCTTTGAGCTGCTCGCGCAGGTAGTATTCGCGTTGCTTCTTCTCGAGCTCTTCGTCAACCTGGCTCTTGATCTCACCGCCGATCTGGAGAACGTTCAGCTCCCGCCTCAACGCGGCCAACACGATATCGAGTTTCTCTTCTAGGTCGTCGCTCTCGAGGACGTTCTGTTGCTCGGTGGCGTCGAGCTTGACCATCGACGCGATCATGTAGGCAAACTGACTGGGGTTCTCGAGTTGCCGCACCGCGTGTCGCAACTCATCCGGCATGTAAGACGACTCCGAGATCACCCTCCCAGCCAGCTCGTACCCTTCTCGAAGCATCGCCTCTACCCGGTCGCTGTACCCGTCTGAGGTCTCGGGCAGAACCAGGATCGAAGCCTCGACAAACGGTTCGCTCTTGACCAGCTCGACGATCCTGAACCGGCTCACGCCCTGAACTAGCAACCGCATTCCAGCCTCTGGGTGCTTCACCAATCGGTGGATGACCGCCACCGTGCCGACGTCATGCAACCGTTCGCGACTCAAGGTCGGTGTGGGTTCGTCTTCTGTCCCGTCACGCAAACCAACGACTCCCACGATGCGTGGCCCGCGCATAGCCTCGTCCACGGCAGCGATCAACGGCGGGTCGTTGAACGCTAGCGGGATAACCGCGAACGGATACAGAATACCATTCCGGAACGGCAACAAGGGGATCGTCTCCGGAATCGACGACGGATCGAACTCCTCGCTTAACTCTTCGCTCGGGAGCAACGCCTCCGATGACTCCACCTCAGTTTCCTTCGATTGCTGCTCTTCTGCCATCTATTCAGCCTCCGAGTCTGGTCCGCGTGTTTCCACCCCGCAAACCAGAGTTTGTTTCGAATCGATCTTGCGCGCCAACCGACTAGCTACGGCCACGGTACATCAGGGCACGCTTCCCATACGAGAACGTGGACAACCCGAGCGCGATCAATGCAAGAACCGTCAGCGCCCGATAGAAGCGCTGGCCATCGAGAACATAGGCCAGCACAAGTAGGCTTAGGGCGAACGTGGTCACCTTTCCAGTCCAGTTCGCCTGAAAGACCAGCCGATCGCGTTTCAGGAAGAGCATCGTCCCAGCCACGAGAGCCAAATCTCGAAACACGATGAACACTAGCAACCAGATCGGAAACCCACGGGTGAGAGCCAGATAGATGGCCAACCCACCGATCAGCACTTTGTCAGCGATTGGATCCACGATCTTGCCAGATGGGCTGATCCATCCACGCCAGCGAGCCAAAGCGCCATCCAATAGGTCAGTGATACCAGCCACGAACAAGAGGGCAACACCGGCGACGCGGCTCGCCTGATCGGGACGATCGATCAGGATCAGGATCGGTACCAACAACACGATCCTGAGGATTGAAAGAGCGTTCGGTAGAGTGAAGAAACGAAGCCCTTCGGTGATCCTCTCGGGCGCCCCTGATTGGTCTGCCGGTTGGTGCTTCAAACCCGACCGCCCAACAACTCCTGAGCATGCTCGCGAGACACCTGGCGCTCCGGGTCGCCGCCCAGCAACCGACTGACCTCGAGCACACGCTCCTCGGACTCGACGGCGCGAACGCGACTGACCGTTCGCCCATCAACCGCCCACTTGTCGATCACCAAGTGGCGGTGAGCGGCAGCAGCGATCTGTGCCAGATGGGTAACAACGATCACTTGGTGGTGGTGCGCCACCGCCGCCAGCTGACCGGCGACGCGGTGGCCGACGGCACCGCCGATCCCGGCATCGATCTCATCGAAGATCAACATAGGGGTGCGATCGGCGCTCGCGATGGCAGCCTTAATCGCCAGCAGGATCCGCGACAGCTCACCGCCGGAAGCGATTTTTGCCAACGGCCTCAATCCCTCACCCTCATTAGGCGCGATCAACAGCTGAACATCCTCCAATCCTCCGCGCGTCCAGGCGTAGCACTCGTCTCCCCAGCGGATGCCGGCTGCCTGCGGCCGGCGGTCGATCGCCACCCGAAAGGTGCCATCGCCGATTCCGAGATCGACGAGACGCTCGCGGATCGCACCCTCGAGTCGCTTGGTCGCAGACTCACGGACGTCGGCCAACTCGCAAACCGTAGTGGCCAGCTCGGACCGTGCTTGCTCGAGCTCGACACCCAGCTCGGCATAACGCCCGAGCCGAGCCTCGATGCTGGCTATCTCCTCGACCATCCGCTGTCTCTTCTCGAGCACCCCGCTCAGGTCTCCTCCGTGCTTACGCTTGAGATCGAACAGCACTTGGCGCCGCGCTTCGACCTCGGCCAACCGCTCGGGATCGTGTTCGATCGTCTCCGCGTAGCGACTGAGCTCCAGCGCCACGTCGTCCAACTCGTATCGAGCATCCCGCAGGCGATCGGCGAGGCCATCCGTCCGGGCGTCCAATCCGGCCAGATCGTCGATCGCCCGCTGAGCGGCACCCAAGGTCCCAGACACCGCGGGGGGGTCGCCATCCAAGGCCACTCTCAGGTCGGCGGCCAGTCGCGCCCGATCGATCGAGCGCGTGAGACGCCGAGCCTCGTCGGCCAACGACTCCTCTTCTGAAGGGTCGATGCGTGCCGCCTCGATCTCCTGCAGCTCGTGCTTCAGGAACTCGAGGCGCTGCCGCTCATCTTCCCGTCGCTTCTCGGTTTCGCGCCGTTCCGACTCCAGGGCCGCCAGCCGGTCGGCGGCGGTTGCGGTTCGGGCGGCTAACTCATCCGCACCGGCGAACGCATCGAGCAGCGCTCGCTGATGGGCCGGCCTGAGCAACAGTATGTCCTCGTGCTGGCCATGAAGCGCGCCCCAACTTGCAGCCCGGTCGCTCAGCATGCGCAACGTCACCAACTCACCGTTCACCGAGCAGCGACTGGTCTTGTCACGTCGGATATCGCGGCGCACGAGCGTCTCGCCACCACCATCGATGAAGAGGCCTTCGATCGTGGCCTGGTCACAACCCGGGCGGATCGTCTCCACCGACGCCCGTGACCCCAGCAGCAGCGCCAGCGAGTCGACGAGCAACGATTTGCCGGCACCGGTCTCACCGGAGAGGACGTTCAGGCCATCGCCAAACTCGACCTCGGCCTCATCGATCAACGCAAAGCCGGTGACTCTCAGCCGCTTCAGCATGCCAGGGCGGGTGCTATTGATCCTCACGTGCGGCGCGACCGCCCCACATGAGTTTTGATCTCAGTCGTTCGAAGTAGGCGCCGGTATCGAGACCAGGCAGCGCCACCCGGTAGTCGCCGCGCCCAACCCGTACCGTGTCACCGATCGAGAGGCGAACCTCAACCTGGCCGTCGATGATCAGAAACATCCCCGCGTCGCCAGCTTCGACGTCCACGTCGATTCGCTCATCGGGCGCTACTATGATCGGACGAATCGCTAGTGTGTGGGCGCAGATCGGTGTTACCAAGAGGATGTCGATGTCGGCCACTACCAATGGCCCTCCGGCCGAAAGGTTGTACCCGGTCGATCCGGTGGGGGTCGACAAGATGAGACCGTCCGCCAAGTACGAACCCAACACATCCCCGTCGACCGCCAGTCTCAACTTGATCGTTCGCAGCCCTCCGCCTTTGTGGATCACCGCATCATTGAGACCATGATGACGGCAAATGACTTCTCCGTCGCGGACGACCTCGGCGGCCAGCGTCATCCGCTCCTCGATTGGAGCGCGCCCTTCGAGCGCGGCTTCCAAACGATCCCACATCTCGTGATCGGGTGCCGCGGCGGTCAAGAAACCGAGCCCGCCGAGGTTGATGCCGAAAAGTGGAATCGACCGACCAGCGACCCGACGGGCGGCGCTCAACAGAGTTCCGTCGCCGCCGAGGCTGATCACAAGCTGTGCTTGTGGATCAGCCCAATCGAGCGCTTCTGCCTCGAGATCCACCGCAGCGAGCAGGGCGGGGTCGAGGACAGCTTGCCAGCCACGCGCCTGGAGACCTTCGCTGAGAGTAGCGAGTGCTTCGGGCACCCCCGTTCGAGTGGGGTTCGCGACGATCGCCGCGCGGGACGTCACTAGCCGATGTCTACGAGCCGGCTGGCGCGCGCTCCATGGCCAACACCGCGTCACGGATCGACGCCGGCGTCAGCCCGCACTGCTCCAGCTGTAGTTTGCGCGGGGCGTGTTCGATTACGCGGTCGGGCAATCCCAGCGAACGGATCTCTGGGAAGGTGCTGCGGGCGGCGAGGTGGGCGCCGACGTTACTGCCAAACCCACTCCAAAGAGCGCTCTCCTCGACCGTTACAAAGCGCGAGAAACGCTGTCCTAGCTGAGCCAAGAGGTCTTCGTCCATCGGTTTCAAGTAGCGGCAGTTGATGACCTCGGCCTCGAGACCGTCGGCAGCCAGTTCCTCGGCAGCAGCAAGCGCGGGCTTGACCATCGTGCCTACCGCGAGAATGCATACGTCCTCGCCAGAACGAATGGTTTCCCATTTTCCAATCGGGAGGAAGGTGAACTCGGTGCGGGTCAGATCCACGCCTGTCGCGATCGAGTCACGTGGATAACGCAACGCAAACGGGTGTTCGCGTTGCTTCACCGCGGTGTAGAGGAGATCCTGCAACTCGTGCTCGTCCATGGGCGCGGCCAGGACCATGTTCGGGAGCACCGAGAGGTACGCCACATCGTAGGCTCCCATATGTGTCGGGCCATCTTCGCCTACCAAGCCCCCGCGATCTAGCACGAACACCACCGGTAGATTCTGGATGCAGACGTCGTGAACGATCTGGTCGAAGGCACGCTGTAGAAACGTCGAGTAGATCGCACACACTGGTACGAAACCCTCCCGCGCGAGGCCGGCGGCAAACGTTACCGCGTGCTGCTCGGCGATTCCGACGTCAAAACCACGTTCCGGAAACTCCTCCAGGAAACCCTGGACCCCGGCCCCGTCGGGCATCGCAGCGGTAATCGCAACGACCTTCTCGTTCCGCCGGCCAACTTCGACCAACGCGTTCGAGAACACCTTTGTCCATTTGGGTGGAGATGAAGGTCCCTCGACCTTGCCCGATTCCAGATTGATCGCTCCCACACCGTGATACTTCCATTGGTCAGCTTCGGCGAAGGAGTACCCCTTGCCCTTCACGGTGAGAATGTGGAGCAACCGCGGGCCGGGCAGGTCCTTTATCCGCTCCAGCGTGTCGACCAACTCGTCCAAATCGTGGCCGTCGATCGGTCCGAAGTACCGGAACCCCAACTCCTCGAACAGTATCCCAGGAGTTACCAAGCCCTTGATGCTCTCCTCCATGCGATGTGCAAAACCCCGGACTTCATCCGCCACCTTGGGGATCTTACCTGTGAGATCCCAAATCTCGCCTCGAATGCGATTGTAGAGGGGATTTGTGAGGATCCCGGTCAGGTAGTTGTGCATCGCTCCCAGGTTGGGCGCGATCGACATCTTGTTGTCGTTGAGAATGACCAACAAGTCGCGTTCTGACGCACCCCCGTTATTGAGTCCTTCGTAAGCGAGACCCGCGGTCATCGCCCCATCACCGGTAACAGTCACGACCTTGAAGTCGTCGCCAGCCAGATCGCGAGCAGTTGCCATCCCGAGTGCCGCCGAAATCGATGTGGAAGCGTGGCCGGCTCCAAAAATGTCGTGCGGGCTCTCTGAGATGCGGCAGAACCCGGATGGCCCGTCAACCTGTCGGAGGCGGTCCATGTCTGGGTTTCGACCGGTCAAGATCTTGTGCGGATAGCACTGATGCCCGACGTCCCAGATGATCTTGTCGGTCGGGCTGTCGTACACGTAGTGAAGCGCGACCGACAGCTCGACGACTCCCAGCGGCGCTCCCAGGTGCCCGCCACGATTGGCGACGATCTCGAGGACGCGCTGACGGACTTCGTCGCTGAGCTGATGGAGCGCTTCTCGCGACAGACCCTTGAGGTCGTCGGGGTCGGAAATACGGTCGAGGATTCGTGACATAGGCGGCTGTTTCGAAAACTAATGCTCGCCGGCCGCTACCGGCAAAAGAGTCTTGACGCCGGCGCTCACTAGTGCGGACGCTCGAGCACGAAATCGACCATGCCCACCAGAACCGATGTGTCGCCAGGGAGCTGAGCTAGCTCTTGAAGGGCTGCATCACCCGCCAAGCGAGCCTGCGCCTGGGTTCCATCAACACCGTGGACAGCTGGATACGTGGCCTTGGCGCGCGCTTGATCCGCCCCGCCCGTTTTGCCGGTGTCGGCGGGATCGCCGGTGACGTCGAGTAGGTCGTCCACGATCTGGAAGGCGAGCCCGAGTTGCGCGCCGTAGGAACTAAGCGCCCCGACCGCTTCCGGGGTGGCGCCAGCGGTCAGCCCCCCAAGCGCACAAGCGGCCGAGATGAGAGCGGCGGTCTTGGCACGGTGGATCGCCTCCAGTCCAGCTGCGTCCAGCGTCCGGCCCTCGGCTTCCAGGTCGAGAACCTGCCCCCCGACCATCCCCTCGCCCCCGACTGCCACAGCAAGGCGCCGAACAAGCGATGGCAACCGGGCGGCCAAGGCTGGCGCCGATCCGGCGGCTTCCCCAAGGGCTAAAAACGCGATCTGCTGCAGCGCCGCTCCGGCGGCAGTCGCGACCGTGGTCCCGTACACACGGTGCGTGGTGGGCAACCCACGGCGGAGCGCATCGTCGTCCATACACGGCAAGTCATCGTGGATGAGCGAGTACGTATGAATCAGCTCGATCGCGGCTGCAACTCGGTAAAGCTGAGTTCGGTCACCGTTGCCGCCGACTCGGTGTTGGCTTTCCACTGCAGCTTCGTGCGCGGCCACGGTGAGCAATGGCCGGATTCGCTTGCCCCCGGCACCAACCGCATACGCAGCGGCCGCGCCCAGCGGGGGTCCCAGCGGCTCTATCAGGCCTCGGATCGCTGTCTCGAGCGCCGGTCGCTCGGCCGCGACAAATTGCTCGACGCGATTCAAACCTGCAGCGACTCGGGCAACACTAGAGGTCGAAGTCTTCAAGCGAGAACAGCCCGCCAGATCTCTCGACGATCTCCCGGATTCGCCTCTCGCTGACTTCCAATCGGCGCCGAATCTGGACCGCCAACCCGACCCCCTCTTCGAATAGGGCAATGGACTCGTCCAGCGAGACTGCCTCGCTCTCCAGCTTCTGAACGATGGCATCGAGGCGTTTGAGCTGCTCCTCGATCGGGAGACTGTCCTCGCCCTGGCTCGTTGCCTCATCCTCGATCGGGATCTGGGTCATTCACCGACCTCCATTTCCGCCACCGGAATACTCCTCTCGACCGTAGCCAACAGCGCCCCACGGGCTAGCCTGACGCCGATCTCGTCGCCTTTGCCGACGGCAGCAGCGTCGCGGACGAGGGCGCCATCAGCGCCAGCCACGACTGCGTAGCCGCGTCCGAGGATCGCCAGAGGGTTCGCCGCTCTGAGCCGCTCGTCCAGATGGCCAAGGCGGGTTGAGGCCTCTCTGATCTGTAACCTCACCGGCGAGGGCATTCGATCGCACCCTTGGTCGAGGCCCCCGACGGCTTGCTGCATGCGCTCAGCTAGCGGTTGTGCGATCGCACCTAAGCTGTCATCCCACCGTTGCCGTGTTTCGAAAAACCGGTCACGAACCCTCCGGAATCCGTAACGACGAATTGGCGCCAGCGCCTCGTCGATCCGCCGCCTACGCTGCCTCTCCATTCCTCGCGCCAACCGTTTGAGCCACCGCTCGAGAGCGATGTCAATCTCGCGCGTCTCTGGCACGACGCGCTCGGCGGCGACCGACGGAGTCGGCGCCCGTAGATCCGCCACGAAGTCCGAGAGCGTGGTATCGCTCTCGTGACCGACCGCGCTGACAATCGGAACCGCGCTCGCGGCGATTGCACGGACAACGACCTCCTCGTTGAACGCCCAGAGGTCCTCCAGCGACCCGCCTCCGCGCCCGACGATGACTACCTCGGCCTCCCCCTGAACCGAGAACCACTCGATCGCTCGAGCGATCTCCGGTGCCGCCTCGCGACCCTGAACTGGGACTGGTTTTAGCAAGATCCGCGTCGCTGGTGCCCGACGATGGATAACGCTGATGATGTCACGAACCGCGGCTCCCTCTGCCGATGTGACGACGCCAATCCGCTGTGGCCAAAACGGGAGGTCGCGCTTGCGTTCCGCACGGAACAAACCCTCCGCCTCCAGCTTCTTCCGCAACGCTTCGAACTGAAGGTGGAGCTCGCCCCTGCCACGCGGGAGGACCTGTGTGATCTGAAGCTGGAACTGCCCCCGACTGGGATAGATCGTGGGCCGCGCCACGACCACAACGTGCGTTCCGTCAACCATCGGGAAGTCGAGTCGTTGATTGTCGCTCCGAAACATGACGCAGCGTACTTCACTCGTCGCATCCTTCAACGTCCAATACATGTGGCCCGACTTGCCGGCATGGTGAAATGAAGAGACCTCACCCTCTACCGCCACGGATCCGAGCTCCGCCACCAACGCATTGGTCGCTCTCAGGAGAAGTTGGCTGACGGTTAGGACAGATCTCGGTTCGAGTTGAGCGATCACGGTGACGAAGCAGCAGTGCGCTCGGCTGCCTTCAACGTATTCGCGAGGAGCATCGCGATCGTCATTGGACCCACTCCACCCGGCACCGGGGTGAGCCAAGCCGCGACGTCCGCTACGGACTCGTGATCGACATCTCCGACCAGCCGATGACCGTCGCCGTTCTCCCGAGGTACGCGATTTGTTCCAACGTCGATCACGGTCGCGCCGGGCTTTACCATGTCTCCACGCACCGTGTTTGGGCGGCCCACCGCGGCAACCAGGATGTCTGCACGCCGAGTGTGAGCTGCCAGGTCCGAGGTCCGACTGTGACACACGGTTATGGTGGCGTGAGCGTGCATCAGCAAGAGCGCCGTTGGCTTGCCGACGATGTCGCTGCGGCCAACGATGACCGCTTCACGACCGACCGGATCAATTCCAGCTTCAGCGATCAGTTTCATGATGCCGGCCGGCGTAGCGGATACGAATCCGGTCTCCAGGTCGCCCGCGACGAGCCGACCCACGTTCGTCGGATGGAACCCGTCGACGTCCTTTGACGGCGAGATCGCCAGCGTAATCACGTCGGGATCGATCTGTGATGGCAGGGGCAACTGCACGAGGATACCGTGTATCTCCGGATCGGCATTGAGCTGGGCTACCTGTTCCAGCAGCTCGTCCTGCGTCGATGTACCAGGCATGCGCACGATATGCGACTCGAATCCGACCTCGTCACACGCCTTCCCCTTCATCCGCACGTAGGTGGCTGACGCCGGGTCGTCCCCG
>JBDHFX010000005.1:0-32764 GCA_039590215.1 Gemmatimonadota bacterium
CCGGCCGCCGCCAACACCGCCGTTAGGTTCTCCAGCACCTGGAGCGTCTGGCCTTCGATCGTCTCCTTGAGCGTTCCGTCGCTTGCGTCCAACCCGATCTGGCCGGCGGTGAACACCCAGTCGCCGGCGACTACCGCCTGACTGTACGGACCGATCGCTCCCGGTGCGGTTGAAGCGGTTACGGACGTGTTCGACATGGGATCCCTCCTCTCGATCGCCGAATCAGAAAAGACCGTGAACGGTGCCGTCCGAGTCCACCCGCATCGCCTCGGCTGCCGGATGTCGGGGCAAACCAGGCATGATCATGATATCACCCGTGGCAACGACCAAGAATCCAGCCCCGGCCGATGGTCGCACGTCGGTTACCGAGATCTGGAAGTCGCTGGGTCGGCCGAGTAGCGTCGGGTTGTCCGACAGCGAGTACTGCGTCTTAGCTACGCACACCGGTAACGCACCCAGACCGACGTCCTGCAGCCGCTCGATGCTCCGCTCAGCAGCCCTGCTGTACTCGACCCCATCGGCGCCATAGACCCGTTTCGTGATCGTTTCGATCTTCCGCTTAATCGGCCATTCAACTGGATACAGCGGCTCGAATTGAGCCTCGCCGCTTTCGGCTGTCTCCACCACACGGGTTGCTAGATCGAGGCCGCCGTCACCGCCGTCCGCGTGGACGGTCGCCCGGGCGGCGGGCACACGCAGGTGATCACAGAAAACCTCAACGCGGGCCAACTCGCTCTCGGTGTCGGTGGCAAACACGTTGATCGCTACCACAGCGGGGACATGAAAGCCGGCGACGATATCCAAGTGCGCCGCGAGATTGGTAAGGCCTACCTCGAGCGCGGTGAGGTCTTCTTTGGCAAGCGAGTCAACGGCCGCGCCACCGCTCCGCTTCAGTGCTCGGATCGTGGCCACGATGACGACCGCATCGGGCTTGAGCTCTCCGTAGCGACACTTGATGTCGAAGAACTTCTCGGCCCCAAGATCGGAACCAAACCCGGCTTCGGTTACACAGTACTCCCCGAGCGCCAAGCCCATTCGCGTCGCCAGTAAGGAATTACAGCCGTGCGCGATGTTGGCGAACGGGCCCCCGTGAATGAAGGCCGGTGTCCCCTCGAGTGTCTGCACCAGATTGGGGTTGAGCGCCTGGCTCAGCAGCAGGGTCATCGCGCCGGCCGCGTCGAGGCTCCGCGCGCGCACCGGCTCGCCATCGTAGGTGTATCCAATGACGATATCACCCACCCGGCGTTCCAGATCCTCGAGGCTATCGGCCAGGCAGAGGATCGCCATGACCTCGCTGGCGACGGTAATCAGGAACCCGTCCTCGCGCGGCACTCCGTGGGTTCGACCTCCCAACCCAACCACGATCCCGCGCAATGCACGATCGTTCATGTCCACCGCTCGCCGCCACAAGATCTGTCGCGGGTCCAAACCAAGCGCATTACCGAAGTGGAGGTGATTGTCGATCATCGCGGCCAGCAGATTGTTGGCCGCGCCGACGGCGTGGATGTCACCGGTAAAGTGGAGGTTGATCTCCTCCATGGGGACCACTTGTGAGTATCCACCGCCCGCCGCTCCACCCTTGATCCCCATGCACGGCCCTAGGGACGGCTCGCGCAGACAGAGAACGGTCCTTTTTTGCAACCGATTCATGGCTTGGGCCAGCCCGACCGAGACCGTCGACTTGCCCTCTCCGGCCGACGTCGGCGAGATGGCGGTCACCAGGACCAGCCGACCCTTGGCTGACCGCTCCGCCAGGGCTTCGAGTCTGACCTTGGCGATGTGATGGCCATAGGGCTCGATCTCGGCGGACAGGAGCCCCAGCTCTGAGGCGATGTCGGTAATAGGCTCCAAGGTTGCAGCTTGGGCGATTTGAATATCGGATTTCATCTGGCCTCACCCGAATAGGTACTTGAGAGCGTAGAACGCGACCACGGAAACCGATCCCGCGGCTGGAATCGTGATGATCCAGCTCGTCGCTATGTTGCGAATCACACGCAGGTTAAGCGCGGCCAGCCCGCGGGCAAACCCCACGCCGATGACCGCTCCGACAAGCGTGTGGGTGGTGGAGATCGGCAGGCCGAGCCGCGACGCCGCGAGCACGGTGGTGGCAGCTCCAAACTCAGCCGAGAATCCGCGCGTCGGCGTCATGCTTGTAATCTGGTGGCCGATCGTTCCGATGACCTTGTATCCGTAGGTTGCCAACCCGATCACGATCCCGACGCCTCCCATGACGAGGATCCAAATCGGCACCGGGGCCTTGGCGGCTAGCGTGCCTTCCTGATAGACCTGCAGGATGCCCGCCAAGGGACCGATCGCATTCGCGACGTCGTTCGCCCCGTGGGCGAACGCGACATAGGCGGCGGTGATGATCTGCAATCCAGCGAACAGCCGTTCGACAGCGACGACCGAGAAGCCGGTCGGTCGACGCCGGCGCTTGAGCCAAACCCGCATCGAAAGCCCCAGGACGCCACCGATCGCGAGGCACACCGGCCCGGCGGCAGAAAACGAAAGATCCAAATTCAGGTTCTTGAGGCCCTTGTAGAGGATCGACAGGCTAAGCGTGAATCCAACTACTGCGACGAGAAGAGGTGCCCATCGAACCGTGGCATCATACGGGCTATCGGCCAGGATGATCTTGCGACTGATGAACGTGAAAGTCAGGAATGCTATCAGGCCGCCACAAAGTGGCGACACGACCCACGACAGAACGATCGACGCCATCGTCCCCCAGTTGACGTTCCCCCAACCCACCGCGATGATGCCAAAACCAACAACTGCGCCCACGATCGAATGCGTAGTTGACACCGGGAGACCGAGGACCGTCGCGATCAGAAGCCAGATCGCCGCTCCGAGCAACGCCGCTGCCATCCCGAACATGAAGATCTCGGGAGTATCGGTGAACAACTCGGGCGCTAGGATTCCACCCTTGATCGTCGACGTAACGTGAGCCCCGACCAGTATCGCACCAGCAGACTCGAACACCGCCGCCACCAGGATCGCTTGCTTGAGCGTCAGCGCTCCTGATCCCACGCTTGTGCCCATAGCGTTGGCGACATCGTTGGCGCCGATGTTCCAGGCCATAAAAAGGCCTATGGCAAGCGCCAGCAGGATAAAGATCAGCAAGTCCGCCTCCGGACTACTGGTTGGACAGCATCATGTCCAGGCTGTCCCCGGTGTTCTCTGCGTGGTTGGCGATCTCTCCCAGGAGCCGGAAGAGTTTCATGGTGAACAGATGACGCGACACCTGCGTTTGGACCTTGTCGGCCTCGTATTCGCCCTGATTGACCTGCGCGATCTGCTCACTTACTCGCTCCGCGCCCTTGCCACCGAACACGGACTCTTGCAAGCGTTCCAACTCGCTGGCGGCTTTGACGAGCAGATCGCTTGTTTCGATGACCTTGTCTGTGAGTAGCAGGATCTCGTCGTGCAGTGCGGCCGGAATATCGGTGCGTCGGATCGTCAGCAGGACCGCTATGTCCTCGGCTGTGTCCGCTATCGCGTCTTGTTCCTTGAGGTACTTGAGCATGTCGGCACGATTGACCGGCAGGTAAAGCGACTTCGGAAGGTGGGTTCGAATCTCACGCTTGATGTCGTCGGCCTCGTGCTCGAGGTCCGAGATCCGGTCGTAAAGCCGCTCGACCTCCTCGTAGTCTCCTCGCAGAAAAGCCTCGATTAGCGGTTTCACCTCCCGAACGCACTCGTGAACCTTCTGAGTGTGGCGGACGAGTGGTCCGAACGGCGAGCGTCCAAACAGCTCGGCGATGGCGTGAACTGTTTTCACCTCATCTCCTTTCCGCGCGCGGTATCGGAAAACCTAGGCATACCGCCCAGCCGATACAAGTTCGCTAATCCCGCCGCGCAAGACGATAAAAGGCGAACCCGTTGCGTCGTGTTCGATCCGCCACGCGACCCACGTCGGCACCGCGCAACTCCGCCAGCGCGACCACCGTCTCGACCACGTAGGCCGGTTCGTTACGTCGGCCTCGGTGAGGAATGGGCGCCAGGTACGGCGCGTCGGTTTCGGCCAGCAACCGCTCCTCGGGGACCCTCGGTACGAGCTCGGCGGCCGGAAACGATCGAAACGTAATCATGCCCGAGAACGAAACGTAGTACCCGCGCTCGACACCACAATCAAGCATCCGCTTCGAGCTGCTGAAGCAATGCAGGACGACGCAGCTCGGGGCGATGTCCGACTCGGCCAGCACCGCCAGCGTGTCGTCCTCGGCCTCGCGAGAGTGGACGACCACCGGAAGATCCCTCTCGCAGGCCAACCCCAACTGTTCGGCAAACGCACGGCGCTGCACCTCCCGTGGGCTATTGTCGTAGTGGTAGTCGAGCCCGATCTCGCCGACCGCAACCGCACCCGCATCGAGCATCCGCTCGACCGCCTGCTTGGTGCCCGGTTCCCAAGCCGAGGCTTCGTGTGGATGCAGCCCCGCGGTGAACCAGAGCCCAGGATCGGTGGCCTCGCAGGTCAGCGCTCTCGCTTGCTCTGCGTCGGCCGGGTTTGACGCGATCGCGACGATCTCCGAGACTCCAGCCGCCCGCGCGCGCGCGAGCACTGCAGCCAGGTCGTCGGAGAATGCCGGATCCTGGAGATGACAGTGAGTGTCGAAGTAGGCCGGCGCCGTCACGCCCGCGATGCGGTCTGAGGCTTCTTCTTGGTCTTTGATGGCGGAGTCGTGCCCCCCCGATCTTCGATCCAACGCTTCCACTCGACCAGCAGCGGCGCACCGACGAAAATCGACGAGTACGTTCCAATAATGATGCCTATCAGCAGTGCAAACGCGAAATCATGGATCACGCCGCCACCCATGAAGAACAGGAACAGAACGACGATCAGCGTTGTTCCGGACGTGATGACCGTCCTGGACAAAGTCTGGTTGACAGCAGTATTGACGACCGTCTCATAAGGCTCGCGCCGCATCGATCGAAGATCCTCACGAATACGGTCGAACACCACGATGGTGTCGTTGAGCGAGTAGCCGATGATCGTCAGGAAACCGGCCACCACCGCCAGCGAGATCTCCTTGTCGGTCAGCGAGAAGGCACCGATCGACAGGATCACATCGTGAAGCGTCGCGATCACCGCGGCGACACCGAACTTGGGCTCGAATCGGATGGCGATGTAAATCAGAATGAGAATCAAGGCATAGAGGATAGCGCGCGCCGACTGGCCCTTGAGCTCGGCCCCGATCTTTGGCCCCACCGCTTCGGTGCGAACGACGGTGAACGACTGATCCTGTAGCTCGGGGGACTGTCTCAGCTCGGCTTCGATCCGTCGACCGAAGTTCTCCTCCTCTCCGGGCGGCACCTGAGCTCGAATCACGACATCGGACGGATCGCCAAAACGCTGCACCTCACTCGACGTGAGCCCCGGTAGCGATGCAAGCACGCTACGCAACGTTCCAACCTCAACGGGTTGTTCGAAATCGAGTTGTATCAGCGTCCCGCCGGTGAAGTCAATCGAGTACCGCAGCCCGCCACGCATCGCAATCGAAGCGGTCACTACCAAGATCGCAATGGACGAGATCACGAATGCGATCCGGCGCCATCGCATGAAAGGGTAGTTCGCGTTCTTGAACAGCCAGAACACAGTCAGATACTGAGGCGACTTGCGGTCGCCCGTTGGGTCCAGGTTTCAAACACCGTTCGCGTAACGAACACGGCGGTGAAGATCGATGCAAGGATTCCGATCGAGAGGACCACCGCAAACCCCTTGACCGGGCCGGTGCCGAACTGGAACAGGACCGCAGCCGCGATCAACGTCGTGATCTGAGCATCCAGGATCGTCACCAGCGCGCGGTCGTAGCCGGCATCTATCGCGGCCCGAACAGACTTTCCCAAGTCGAGCTCCTCTCGGATTCGTTCGAACACGAGCACGTTGGCGTCGACCGCCATACCCACGGTCAGGATCAAACCGGCGATTCCAGGCAGCGTCAGCGTCGCGCCGAACGCCGCCAAGGCCGCCAGGATGAGCACGATGTTAAACACCAACGCCAGGTTCGCGACCAACCCCGAGACCCGGTAGTAGACGATCATAAACAGCGCCACAACGGCAAGTCCGAGCAGCCCGGCGCGACGCCCGCGTTCGATCGAGTCCGCGCCTAACGACGGCCCAACGGTGCGCTCCTCGATGATCTCGAGTGGGGCCGGCAGTGCACCCGCCCGGAGCACAATGGCAATGTCACGAGCCTCTTCGATCGAGTCAAAACCCTCGATCTGGGCCCGTCCGCCGGTGATCCGCTGCCGAATGTTGGGCGCCATCCGGACCACGTTGTCGAGCACGATCCCCAACCGTTCGTTGACGTGCCGACCGGTCACATCGCCGAACGTCGACGCCCCTTCGCCGGTCATCTCGAGCGTCACTATCGGCTGGCTGACGAACTGAGGGTCGAAACCCGCGGCGGCGGTGGCGATCGCCTCGCCGGTCATCTCGGGCTCCTTGACAACTAAGAACAGAGTCCGATACGTGCGACCGTCGGCGAACGTTCTCGACTGACCCGACCAGAGCCACTCATACCGGTCATCGACAGCTGCCATCGCGATTGAGTCAGCCAGCAATGCCCGAAGGGTCGGAACGTCGTTCTCCTCGACCAGCAGATTGAACTTATCGGCGCCTACTTGCTCGGTCTGCAGGAGCGCCGAGAAACGCCCGTCATCAGTGCCGTCCTGAGCTACAACCGCGTCGGATTCGTCCTGCTCGAAGAGCTCTTCCAGCGTTTGGGTGTCCTCCGATTCCGCAGCGACTGTATCTGAGACTGCCGCTTCGGTCGATGGCTCGATGTCGGTGTCACTTTCAGGAGGTGATTGCGGCGACACTCGACCGGCGAGTCCTCGGTCGACGGCTCGAATCTGATCCGTCACCAGTGCACCTTCGGCGATCAGCTGGAACTCCAGGAACGCAGTCCGTTGGACGAGGTCCTTGGCCCGCGTTTCGTCCTGGATCCCGGGCAGCTCGACGATAATGCGATCGTCCCCGATCTTCTGAATCAGCGGCTCCGAGACGCCGAATTGGTCGACTCGATTGCGAATGATCTCGAGCGCCCGATCGACGGCGTCGCGTCGCTCATCCCCAGTGAACGCCCGCTCGCTGTCGTCAAGCTCGAGGACAAGGTGCATTCCCCCTTGCAGGTCGAGGCCGAGCTTGACCGCGGAGCCCTTGAGTTCCTCAAAACCACTGGGATCGTCTTGCTCGAGCGCCTGGCGTTCTTGGGTCGGCATCGAGTAGAACCGGACGGTGGGCCACAAGTACGAGAGTCCGGCCAAAACCGCGACTCCCACGATCGCCCACCGGATCTTGAGTCTATGCCGCATTGTCCCTCACGCACCCCGTTCGCGGGGTGATGCCACACGCCGAATTGCTGTTGGTAGAGTGGAGGGCGAAGAGCACAAAATTAGGCTACGACCGCCTTCGCCGCCACTGCTCAAACGCGCCGATCCCGAAGCCCAGCCGCACGTAGCGCTCGGTCAACCCGATATCGTCGAGCGAACCGCGGCGACCGTATTCGAAGAGCACGTCAACCCGACTGCGGGCCCCGAACTGCCGACTGTGGCCAAGGCTAAACGTCCACTCGTTCACGTTTTGGTCGTCGATCGTTATCGGCAACTGTCGCCACCGCATGCCGAACCGTATCGGGGCCCCGGACCCGATGAGAAGCCGCCGCTCCGCAGGCGTGTACTCGACCCCACCACCGTACTCGAGAAAATCGGCTGTATCCGATTGGGGCACGCCGTCTATCTCGAACTCTTCCCAACCCGAACGGCGAAATACGCCGGCCACCCGGAGCTGGTCGCCAAGTTGGGCCGACGCCTCCACCGAGAATGCATTCGGCAGACTGATATCGGTTTCACGCTGAAACTCGACTTCTTCGAGTGTTTCGGTGATCTCACTCGAAATCGTCGGTCGCAATCGGTACCCGATGCCGACGCGCGTGCCCTGGCCGAACTGTTGCTCGACTCCAAGGGTAACCCCCAGACCGTCGAAGTCGCGTGACAAGCTGTCGCTGGTGGTCGCCAACACGCCTCCCAAATCTGGCCTCTCCACCGAGCGAATCGTCTCTCTCGACCCCAGATAGATGTCAAACGACGCGCCTATGTTGGTCCGTCCATTAACTGCGTACGACAGTCCCGGCGCCAGAACGAACAGCCCACCCTCAGAGTCGAACGCTACGGGCAGGGTGTCTCCTTCAAAAACGACCGTGGACTCGAGTGCCGCATCGAAGTCGACGAACTGATAGTACCCAATGGAGAAGACGGTGCTATACCAAGCGGGAAACACCGCTTGACCCATCGGAAAAACAACATCATCGGAGCTGTGCGACACTTCGGAATTCTCGACTGTGGAGTCCTGGCCCAATAGTGATAGGTAGAAACCAGCCCGCTCGGCACGCGCCACGAGGGCCGGGTTCTCGAGCGAAAAGAGATCCTCGGGTAACCCCACTGTAACCCCACCCATCCCGCGCGCGCGCATGCTTTCGCCACTAGCGGGAAGGCCAAAAGCGCTCAGGTTGAAAACGCTCTCTTGCGCCGCGAGCGGTGCCGTCGCGGCTACGCTCGCGAGCGCGAAACCGATCAGACACGGTCGCACACGAGGCCAGCGACTCACGGAGCGCCTCATTGGTCCGATTCGGGCAAGACGACCAACCTCAGACGCGGCCTCAACTCCACGGGTGACAACGGGTCGAAGACAGTAACTCCACCGAAACCGATCGACTCCTCAAGCACATTAATCGCGATCCCTCTATTCGTCTCCGGGTCACGCAGCCAAAGCCGCACCAACGCTCTCAACCGATTTGACTCAAAGACCAGAGAATCCACCGGCAACGAGTCACGGCTCACCGTCGTCAGCCCCAGGATGCTGGTTCCTGTTGCTGGGGCCAGGATCGTCTTCTCGCCGAGAAACTCACTCACGACCTGATTCGCCAGAAAACTCAGTGAGTCACCAGGGATCCGCGCTCGTTCGACCGACACGATAAGCTTCACATCGACAATCGCGGCGTCCGTTGGCACTTGATCGAGGTTGGGAATGAGCACCGCCCGGGAAACGGGTTCACCAGCGCCGATGGTTAAACCATCTGACTCGAACGGGTCGCGATCGATGGGCAGAAAGGTATCCTCAACGACTGGGAATACGGATAGCTCCACCGGACTGCCGGGCTCACCCAACCGGGTCTCGATCTCGAGTCGTGGTCCGAGCGGGTTGCTGCCACCAAAACCCCTCGAAGCGAACTGCACTGCGCTTCCTGGCGTCTGCTGGATGAGCAACAATCCCTCGTTGGTGACCACGCCCGATACCCAATCCTCGATCAGCGATGCCGGAAGCGGTACGCTCACCGAATCCGAGTCCGTCTCCCCGGCTGCGATCGTGAACTCGACCAGCGGCTCGGGGTCTACGTCACCACCCGGCGTGGCCCAATCGAGACCGAGATCGCGACGATCCCAATCGGCCGTCGCCTCATCCCATTCACTCGTCACACGGTGCACCTGGAAAGAGACTGGTACCGCCAGAGCTGGCGCAAAGACCAGCTTGAGGTTGGCGCTCAGGAACACAGATTCGGTTGGCAACGAATCAAGCGCCGTCAGTGAGAATCGGAAGACCGGCCGGCTTTCGAACCCTGGCGCCTCGGACCACTCGAAGGCCGAAACCAATCGAGCCGATTGGCCTCGATCGGAAGGAAAAATCGGGTAGTCGACGGCGAGGTCCCAGTCCGTCACAACCACAACTTCGAGTTCACCGTCGAGGACCCCTTGCGGGAGGAGCTCCTCTCCAACTGGACTGCGACTGATGTCGGTGCAGGCAAGAGCCGCGATGAGCAGCCCTATCGCGGACGCCAGTTTGAAGTGCATTCAGACTCGAATGACGTCCCCGCCGATGTCGTACTCGTCGACGATCGCCATGATCACTGCGTCTACAGGTCGCGCATCGGTCAGCGCCGTCTGTCGCGCAGAAGAGCCGGTCGCGTACAGCACCACCTCTCCAGCGCCGGCGCCGACTGCGTCAACGGCAACGACATATCCGGACTGAAACTCGAGCTCGATGTCGAGGTCGCGAACGATGAGAAGCTTCATTCCCGCTAGCTTCTCGTCTTTTCGAGTCGCCACCACGGCTCCCACTACGCGACCCATCTTCATGCGGTTTTTCCTCCAAGCGAAAACGGGTGCGGTAGGAGCCCACCGATCGTGAACTCGTGCTTCTCGCCATCGTCGCCAATCACTGTGACCGGCAAACTTGGGGCAAACTCGCTCAGGGCTTGACGACACGCGCCGCATGGATACGGCATGCGACCATTGGCGCTGACCACCAGGCGCTTAAAAGCCCGCGCACCTTCGCTGATCGCCGAAAACAGCGCCACCCGCTCTGCGCAGCAAGTGACCGAGAACGACGAGTTCTCGACGTTGCAGCCTTGGAACACGCGACCGTCATCGGCTTCCAAAGCGGCCCCGACGAGGTAACCCGAGTACGGGGCATAGGCCCTGTCCTGTGCCGTCCTGGCGGCTTGCTCTAGGCTGTCGGGCTTCACTCGTCTCGTCAGGGACTAAGTTGAAGAAAACGAACTTGAAGGTCGGCCAGTATCTGCTCGAGGATCTGGGCCTCCGCGTCCGAGAGGTTACCCTCGGTACGGTGGTGCAGAATCTCGAGCAGGTCGATGAAGTGCTTGGCCTGATCGGGCAACACTCGTCGCTCCCCGTCGGCGCCGATTGGCACGTCGCCCATGAACTGCATCGCCTGAAGCGCCAAGTACTGCACGATTTCTAGGAATGACGGCTCCGGCAGCTCGATGTGATCGACAGGATCCCGGGAGACGACTTCATCCCTGATCGGCTCGGGTGGAGTTTCTCGAACCTCGCTCGGTATCTCCGCGCCCAACCCCGTTTCGTCGCTGAAAGCTGAGCGGCGCTCACGAAACTTACCGTCCGTCATTTTGTGACCCCCGGTTGTAGCGCCGACGTACTCGCTCAGATATCCCGGTAAAAATCGCGTAGCTCATCAGACCCGCTTCACGACCAACAGCTGCCACCGTTTGGACCTCGTCGCCTTGGCGACCAATCAGTGTCGCGATCTCGCCAACCTCGAGATCCGGGAAAGGTGTGGCATCAACCATGGTAAGATCCATGCACACCGCACCGCGAATTCGCACTCGCCGACCACGGAGCAATACGTGGCCACGATTGGATAACGAAAACGGCCAGCCGTCACCGTACCCTACCCCCAAAACAGCTATCCGTTCAGGGCTACGGGCGATATACCTTCGGTGGTAGCTGACCGACTCTCCCGCCGCAAGCGATTTGACCGCCGTTACGCGGGCGTGCCAGCTGAGCGCCGGCTCGAATACCTGCGCATCGAACGCTCGACCATCGTCCTTCGACTCGAAGTCGGTGTCGGCGGCGATCTCCTCGGCCGTTCCATAGACGGCGATGCCAGGTCGTACCAGCGTCCGCGTCGCGCGCTTGAAGCGCAGTGCAGCGGCGCTGTTGGCTGCATGAATCCACGGCGGACGAATCCCCCGTTCGGCCAACGCATCAAGCATGGTGTCAAACCGATCGATTTGTCGATCGGTTGGCGCGCGTTCTCGCTCATCGGCACTCGCAAAGTGAGTGAAGATACCGTCGACCTGGATAGCGGGCAATTTCTGGGCGCGTTCAATCAGCTCTACGGCGTCCCGATCCCAGGCACCCGAACGCCCCATCCCGGTGTCGACCTCAATGTGGACGGGGGCGCGCTTTCCGCCTGCGGCCGCGGCCGCGGCCAACGCGTCGACCTGAGGCCAGCCCGTTATGGCGATCGTGACGTCGAGCGCGACCGCTCGTTCGGCCTCTGCCGGCAGGATTGGCATGAGGCAGACGATCGGTCCGCTGATACCCGCTACGCGCAACGCCGCCGCCTCGTCGAGCGAAGCGACTCCCAGCCCCCACGCGCCGGCGCTTTTCGCCGTCGCGGCAATCGGGACCAATCCGTGTCCGTAACCGTTCGCCTTGACGGGCATCAGGATCTCAACCGCCACCGGGAGCTGGGCTCTCAGCGCATTCAAGTTGGCTGCGATTCGGTCGAGATCGATGTCGGCCCAGGTCCGGGCTGTCTCCTCAGAGGTCGCGGGCTCACGCATCATCGGTGGGCTACGATACGGAGCCAGCTCGCCGACATCAAGCGCCGTCCATAACTTTGCGTCCATGACCCTGGACCCCGAGTACTCAGCCGATTTTTCCGGCGTGCTGGAGCTGCTACGAAGGCTCAGAGATCCCGAGCGTGGTTGTCCTTGGGACATCGAGCAAACGCCGCGCACGTTGGTACCGCATCTGATCGAGGAAGCTCACGAGGCCGCCGAGGCGATCGAGTCCGGCGAGCGCGTGGCGATCATTGACGAGTTGGGCGATCTGTTGCTCCACCTGGCCTTCCAAATCGTGATCGCCGAGGAAGAAGGGTCGTTCGATCTCAGTGACGTGGCCGGCAAGATCATCGACAAGATGGTCCGCCGACACCCGCACGTTTTCGGCAGCGCTGAGTACGCCGGCTCAGCTCACCAAGCGGTTTGGGAAACGCTAAAGCGACGCGAGCGGGATCCAGCAGACGAGCGCCGCGACAGTGTGATCGGAGCGCTACCGGAGGGCCTACCGGCGCTGGTCCGTGCCTACCGAATCCAGCAAAAAGTCGCCACCGTCGGGTTCGACTGGCGGACCGCCGATGGCGCTCGCGATAAGGTCGACGAGGAGCTCGCAGAGACAACCGCCGCCGCCGAAACGGGACTCCCCGAGCCACTCGAGGAGGAATTCGGCGATCTGCTCTTCGCACTTATCAACTGGGGTCGGCTGCTCGACGTGCACCCGCACACCGCTCTCCAGCACGCCAACCGCAAGTTTGAGACACGATTTCAACGTCTTGAAACCCTAGCCGCCGAGCGCGGTATGTCGCTTGAGGATCAATCGTTGGAGGAGCTCGACCAGCTCTGGGACGAGGTAAAGCGGGGGGAACCGCCTAGGGAGACAACCGATTGATCAAGCGCGGGAACGGGATCGCTTCTCGCAGGTGGGGCAAGCCGCAGATCCATGCGACCGTTCGCTCGAGGCCCAATCCGAACCCCGAGTGGGGCACCGAGCCGTACTTTCTGAGCTCCAGATACCAATCGTAGGCTGCCAACGGAAGGGACTCCTCACGGATCTGCTGGATCAATCGGTCGTGATCGTCTTCGCGCTGGGACCCGCCGATAATCTCACCAAACCCTTCGGGCGCGAATAAATCGTCGCACAGCACTAGGTCCGAACGGTCTGGGTGCTCCTTCATGTAAAACGCCTTGGCGGTTCTGGGGAACGAGTGCACGAATACCGGTCGGTCGAATTCCGCGGTGAGAAGCGTCTGATCTTCGCCTCCAAAGTCCTGACCCCACTCGATCGCGGAGCCCGCTGATCGTAGCAGCTCGACCGCTTCGTCATAGCTGAGCCGTGGGAACGGCGCACTGACCGTCTCCAAGACCGACAAGTCGCGTTCCAGAGCCTCCAAATCGGCGCCGTGCTCGGTTAGCGCGTACTCAATCAGATGGACGACCAGCTGCTCCTGCAAGTCGATGTTGTCTTCCCAGTCGTACCAGGCCATCTCCGGTTCGAGCATCCAAAACTCGGCCAGGTGACGCCGTGTCTTCGACTTCTCGGCCCGAAACGTGGGCCCGAAGCAGTACACCTTCCCAAACGCCATGCACCCCGCCTCGACGTACAGCTGCCCAGTCTGTGCGAGACTAGCGGTGCCCAAGTCGAAGTACTCGGTTTCGAACAACGTGCCGGCTTCCTCACCCACCGCCTGCGTTAGGATCGGCGAGTCGAGACACAGGAAACCTTGGCCATGAAGGAACTCGCGAATGGCGAGGATCAGACCATCGCGAACCCGAAGGACATGCCACGGTCGCTTGGAACGAAGCCAGAGGTGTCGGTGATCCAGCAGAAAGGCGCTGCCGTGCTCCTTGGGTCCGATCGGATAGTCGGCGGCGATCTGCACGGGGGTCACTGCATGCAAAGTCAGCTCCACCCCGCCGGGCGCGCGCGCATCCTCGCGAACCGTGCCCTCGGCGACGAGCGAAGACTCTTGGGTCAATGCATCGTAGGTTTTCCACGCCGCGTCGGGGAGTTCCGAGCGAACCATGACACCCTGAACGATCCCGGTGCCGTCGCGGATGATCAAGAAAGAAATTTTTCCACTCGACCGCCGCTTGTACAACCAGCCGCGCACTTCAACCGTTTCCCCGACGTGGCCGCCGAGATCGGCGATCGCTACCCTTTTTGGCGCCTCGCTCATGCGCCCCCAACCTAGCCTGGAGGTCTTTCTTGTCAACGACTTACGCGCCTGTACTCAGGACGGTCGTTAGCCTCGCTCTGGCCTTCATAGGCGCACTCCCTGTGGTCCCACTGGCAGGGCAGGAGTCGACCCTGCGGGTCGCCGTGAGCCCCGGCGCCAGTGCCCAGGGCTGGAGCGAAGCCTGGCGACTGGACGTATCCCGAGGTGGTTCGGCCGAACTCGTGTGGGCCGACTCGATGCTCATCGTGGCCAGTCTTGACCGCAACGTACACATCGTCGCACCGCGGTCGAAACCCATTGTCATCTGGAAAGAGAACTTCAAGGGTGGCTTCGAGGCCAAGCCGATCGTCGACGAGGATAGGATCTATTTGGCCGAAACGCTCAGGGGCGGACGACTGGTCACGGTTGACCGCCGTACCAAGACCATTCTCTGGACCGCGAGTGCCGGGGACATGGTCGCGCCGCCTGTCGTAACCAGCGAGCGCATCTACACCGTCTCTTCAATCGGCGTCGTCAAAGCGTTCAACCACTCAGGTCTCGAGATGTGGTCGACCGAGCTCGAAACCCGCGTTGTCACCGCACCCGTGTTGGTAGCGGACCGGCTCGTCATTGCGGCGTCCGACGGAATGTTGTACTCCGTCGATCCGACGGACGGGCAGATCGGAGATTCAGTGGACGCCGATGCCGGACTCATTTGGGGCCAGCCCGTAGTCCGATCTTCGGGAGCCCTTGAGACCGTCCTCTACGCCACACTCAGCGGTCAGGTGATCGAAGTCGCGGCTGACCTTTCCATCGTACAGCGCAGGTCGTTCCCGTCACGCTTTTACTCCGGACCTGAAATGGCCGGAGATCGACTGTTTCTGATTGGCCACGAGGGGACGCTCTGGGCCTACGACTGGTCGACCGCTGAGATCGCCTGGCAGCGAGAGCTGGAGGGGACGTTTCGCGCTGCGCCTAGGGCTGGAGCCGGCTTTGTCTCGGTCGGCAACCTGTCAAAGACGCTCTACGCGATCGATTCTGGGAGCGGCGACTTGATATGGAGCACCGAGGTTGACGGCGCGATCACGTCACGTCCGTTGGTGCATGATGATCAACTATTCGTGATGACCGAACGGGGAACGGTCTTCGCTTTTCAGCGCGCAGAAGTGACGCGCTAATAATTGTACCCGATGAAAAACGAGAAGTGGTTGTCCTCGTCCTCGAAGGGGAACAGATGTCGCTTCTCATCAATATCGAATCGACGCGCCCAGTCGACTCGCAAGATGAACGCCCCGAAAAGTGGGTACCGCACGGATGCCCCATAGGACCCGAGCAAGCCTGGCCATCCGAGGTCCTCGATCTCTCCGTCGTCGCTTCGCACCACCTCACCATCCGACCAGGCATTGCCCAAGTCTACAAAGACACCACCCCAGATCCCCTGAGACAAGAGTGTCCCCATTCCGCTCCTAAACCGGTTCGGGCGCAAGATGGGAAACCGCCACTCCTGGTTGATTAGCAGCGTGCGGCTACCGTTTAAAACGGAGGTCGGGTAGCCCCGCAGGGAAAGCGGTCCACCCAGGAAATAGAAGGTCGGGATGTCCCCACTGGAGTACCGAGCGCGACCACGCACAGCGACTGTCGTGTTGACTGACGTCCGCAAGTACTTCCGCGCATCGACCAATACATTGGCAGTCTCCAGCTGTCCCTCACTCAGGTTGAAGATTGGTGCAACGGTCACGTTGATCCGCTGCCCGTCGACCGGGCCCACCGGACCCCACAACGAGTTGTCAAACACGTAACCAATCAGTCCGGTCAACAGCCATGCGTCGCGGAAGAAGAAGGGATCATCAAACTCGTCAGGCCCGGCGGGCAACTCAGTCAAATCGTTGCGCTCAAAACCCAGGCCGAGTTCGAGACGCTGGAACTTGGACATGGGGTACATGGCGATGCCCGAGACACCCCACCGCTGCTCGAAGAAATCGTTGCGCACACCGATGCCGGGCTCGTCAAAACCGCCGCGCTCGAACTCTTGTCCCAGCAGCGAGTCGAAGAAAGACCGGAGTCGATAGGCGGTGATCCCCCAGTTGAAGCGCCGCTTGAGATTGACATAGGTCAGCGCTCCAGTAAAACCGGAGAACAGGTTTGTCCGGCCGGACTGCGAATTCACCAGCGCCGCCACGAGGTGATCGCCGAGCATGTCGGAGAAGAACACAGTAGCCCCCTCGCCACGACCGCCATCTTCACTAAAGGCCAACGCTGCCGTCGCGAAGTCGAGGCCGAACTTGCGATCGTATTCGCGCTGCACGTACTCCTCCGGCTCGGCCATGCTCTTCTCCCACTCCCACTCGGTAGCCTCCCCGTCGATTGCGAGCGAGAATGACGCCGGTACGTTCTTCGCAATCGGGACCCGGTAGATCCCGTACGCAATGTCTTCATAGGAAGTGAAGACGGCGCCATCCTGACCGTCCTCCCTGTACCAACGAGGGTGCATTGCGCCCGCCGTTAGGGCCGTCACACGACGACCGTTCCCCTCGCGGTCGACGACATGGACGTCAAGCGTCCCGGCTCGGTCGGATGAAAACACGAGTTGCTTGCCATCCGGGGACCAATCGGGGTCGCGGTCGACCCAGCGACCAAACGTCAGCGGCCGGAGCTCACCGGTCGCGACGTCGATGAGATAGAGGTTCCGTGCGCCTTCGCTCCCAAACGGGGTTCGATCACTGCCAAACGCAATAACATCCCCGGTCGGTGACCAGCTGGGCGTCGAGTCGAGGTACCGATCTTGGGTCAGCCGTTCGAGTTGATCTGTGGCGGTGTCCCAGACGTAGAGATCCGAATAGCCATCGGCCATCTGGCCAACGAAAGCCAATTGGCGCCCGTCCGGTGCCCACGTCGGCGAAACGATCACCACTAGGTGCTTCCATTGTCCCTTCAGCTTCCGCTTCCCGGACTCCAGCTCGTGGACGTAGACAGCATCCCTGGCGCCCGACTTGGCGACGAAAGCGAGTTGACCGCGATCGCTGATGTCGAGCAGGCTCAGAAGCGGGTGAACCGTTTCCAGGTCGCCCGAGCGACCCCCAGTGATCTTGGTGTCGACATGGTGGTTTTCTCCGAACAGATCGGCGGTATTGATGCTGGTGTAGCCGGACTGAATCGTGACATAGGCCAACCCGTGTTTCTCGGTGCGGATCGATTCAGGAACGACTGCCGGGGTAAAATTCAGCCGGCCTTTCGTAACAACAGGGATCGCCGTCGTTGCGGCTGGCTTTTCGACAGCCAGCGTCGGGAAGTACTGCTGCCGGAGATGACGGTGCCAGATCTCGGTGAGCTCGTTCAGGCGCAGCCCGTAGACTTTTCTGAAAGCGGTCGAAAAATTGCGGTACTTCCACTCGCTCTCCATGAGCTCTACCAATCGCTCTTCGCCAAACTCCTGGCCCAGGAACTCCATCAAGTTCTGGCCGAGCTTGTACGCAGCAAACGAGCCGGCGAACCGATCTAGCCCTGAAACCGACGGCACACGCCCGTTCAGCAGCAGGTCACGAACAACCAGATCTCCCTCTGGGGTCCACGGGCCTGACCAGAATTCGGCCAGTCCTTCAACGAACCAAAACGGTGATCGCCACTCGTTACCACCGGGATGGAGCCGCTTGTAATGCGCCCCCTTGCGGGCCTGAAAAACGTGAACGAGCTCGTGGCGAATCACACGTCGGAAATCTGAGTATGAGCCATTGAAAGGAAGCGCCACTCGACCCTTGAGAAACTCTGTAAAACCGGCTACTCCTTCGGGAATAAAAAACGGCACAATGTTGGTCTGCTCGAAGTGTTGATGACTGGCGTAGACGACCAACGGGATCCGGTCCTTCGGACTGTACGAGAACTTCCGCTCTAGGAAAGCGAATGACTCCTCGGCGTAGTCGAGCCCGATCAGCGCCAGCTCTCGTTCTTCAGGATAGTAGTAGAGGTCGACGTGCTCGCCGGTCAGGATTTCCCAGCTGAAGTCATCGTACTGGATCTTGTTTTTACCGAAACGGGAGTACTGAGCATCGGCCGGCGCCGCCGAGAGGAAGGCTAGAGCACATATGATGGGCAGACACGAGCCGACCACGAGAGAGCGTCGATCAGACGAGAGTTGAGCCAAAGAAAGCCTCCTAGAGCGGCACGCGAAACCGAGTTTTCGCCTAAACGTTCGGCACCGGCCTCAGGTTGGTCAAGCGTCGCCACCCAGGGCGCGGGCTACCGCCTCCGGGATCCGGCGCGGCCGCCGGTCGCTGTCAAGCGCCACCAGCGTGGTCTCCCCCTGCGCGATCGATCGACCCCGAATGACCAGATCGTAAGTGAAAACGACGGTCCGGCTCTTGAGATTCCGGATCGACGTCGAGATCTCTACCTCGTCATCGTAGCGCGCGGCACCTACGTAACGGCATTTGGCGTCGGCAACCGCAAAGAACACACCCTTTTCCTCCAGCCGTCGGTATGGGAAACCCGCCGCGGCTAGCAGCTCCGTTCGAGCTACCTCCATCCATACCAAGTAGTTGGCGTGGTAAGCGACACCTTGCTGATCGGTCTCCGCGTATCGGACGCACACGCGGGTCACGCCGGTCACACTCATATCAATCCGACGTCAGCGAGCAGGCGTTCGACACGTTCCTCCTCGCCCCACTCAGACGCGGTCTTTCTCGTGGCAGCGACCAGAACCTCCGGTGAAACACCAGCATTGATCGCACCCTTCAAATGGGCCGCAAGCTGGCGATCCGCAGCTACCGCAATCAGCGCGCCGACCGCTGCCAACTCCCTGCACGCCGGGTCCGGCCCGGGCCGGCTTAGCACTTTTCCGTAGCCTTCTGCCAGCGTCCAATCCGCGAGGGCCGGGTGTAACCGTCTCAACCGACGCTGCAGGGCCTCGAAATTCTGACCATAAACGAGGCGGCAGAGGCGTTCCCCACGCGCCCGCCATTCAGCCGGCTGGTCGGGTTCCGGCCCGAGAGGCGTCTCGCGCCCACCGCTCTCGGACGCCCAAGCCTGCCAGGTAAAGAACGCATTGATCGCGCTCGGGAAACCAGCAAAGAGATAGGTCTGCAACAGATACTCCTCGACATCGGCTGCCGGCAGCAATCCACGCGCTCGCTCGAGCACTTCGCGCAGTCGATCACGGCCACCACGCGCGGCGGCGGCACCCAGCGCTACGATCGCTGTCGCCTCGGCGACTATCACAATGCGTCTGTAGATGGGAGTTGGGCATCAAGATGACCAACCACGTCCCCAGCCCAATTCGTCACCTCGGGCCGAGCAAACGCATCCAACCCTGACGAGTCGATGGCCCCGAACTCAACCAACAGCGCCACCAGTGCTACGTCCTGAGCGCGACGCGCGCCGTCTACGATCTTCAGTGCCAGACCGCGACCTTCACCGCGCAACGCTCCACAGTAGACGCCTTCAGCACCGGTCTTGACAACTACCCGCTCGCCATGCGCCGCCATGATCGCCGTGCACAACCGATCGGACCCGGCAACGTGCTCCGGGTGCGCCGCCATCGCGTCGAACGCCTTCCCGACTGCACGGGCGAGGTCGGTATCACGTGCTTGATCGGCCGCTGCCAACCGCGCGTATGCAGTCGCCATCGAGTGAATCGAGACCGCGAAGGTCGGGAGCCCACAACCGTCGACCGCGACCCCAATCGATGACTCGTCGACACCCGCCAACACGGCGACCAGCGAGCGAATCCGGCGCTGCAATGGGTGATCCGGGTCAAGATACGTATCGAGTGGCCAACCTTCGGCTTTGCACACCGCCAACATCCCAGCGTGCTTGCCACTACAGTTGTTGTGCAGGCTCGAGGGCTCTTCGCCCAGCCGACGCAGGCTCTTCGCAGCTGGTGGGTGTAACGGCTCGTGCGGTCCACATTGGAGCGACTCGACATCGATCCGAGCCTTTGCCAGGATCGTCGTTACCGCGTCGATTTGAAATGGCTCGCCGTTATGGGAAGAGACCATGACCGCAATCTCTGCTGACGTGAAACCGAATCGGTCGATCAACCCCCGCTCGATCAACGGCAAGACTTGGATCGGTTTGGCGGAGGAGCGCAGGTACGCACGGTGCTCCGGCTCGCCGTAGAGCGCGAGCGCGGCGCCATCGGAGTCAACAAACGCCGCGTCCAGCGCGTGAACCGACTCGATCTCCGCACCCCGCCAGAGCCGCACGCCGGCGTCGCGATGCGCGGTTGGTGCCTCGATTACAGCCCGACGAGTCGGAGAATATCGGCGGTAAACGCCCACGCCATTAGCACGAGCAGAAACACCAGACCGAGCTGCGAGAGGCGCAGCTTTTGGTTCGACGACAATGGCCGTCCACGCATACCCTCGATCCCGAGAAAAAGCACGTGCCCGCCGTCAAGCACGGGTATCGGAAGCAAGTTGAGGATCGCCAGATTGATGGAGAAAAGAGCGATCCAACCCAACAAGCTGCTAAATCCTCGGCGCGCGAAATGGCCCGTCATCTGTCCGATCGCCACTGGACCCCCCAGGGCGCGCAGGCTGACCCCACCAGAGACCAGCTGATACAGGCCGTTGGTAATGAGCGACCCAGCGCGCCAAGTCGACAGACTGCCCACCATGATCGCCTCGCGGAATCCGAGTTCGATATTCCCGACGGCCGCGGTCACACCGAGCCACCCCATGTCTACAAACTTGCCGTCGCTTGGACGTGGGTTCTTCTCGGAGCCCGTCCGGACATCAACCGTCACCAGGGTTCCACTGCCTGCTGGGCGTTCGACGACCACCGACATGTCCTGATCCGGGCGTTCGCGAACTAGCCGTGTAACGTCCACGAAGGCATCGGTCCCGATCCCATCGATCGATACGATTCGGTCGTTCACTTGAATGCCCGCCTGCGCGGCCGGTCCATCCGCCTGGAGCTCCGCTATTAGTGGCTCGACGCGCGCGATTAGCCCGCTCGACAGCGCTCGTCGATCATCATCATCGCGGACCGGCACCGAAACCGTCTCGCCAGATGCCAAAGCGAAATCGACAACACCATCTTGACCGTGGGCGATCGCAGCATCGACCTCGTACCAGTTTTCCACCGGTTGGCCTTCGACCCCAACGATCGTCGTCCCGCTCGGTAACGCAGTCAATTGCCCAAACCGCCGGGCAGCAAGGCTGTCCACCTCTTCGACCGTGGTGCCCAATACGGTCGGTCTGCCTTCGCTCAAGGCCAGCGAGACAAAGATCACCCATCCCAATGCGAAGTTCATGAGCACACCGGCGCTCACGACCAACAACCGCACCGGGATCGACTTGTTGTCGAACCGTTGTTCCGGTGGAACGTTTAGCTCCTCGTCGATCATTTCCTCGATCGGACCACCCTCAAGCTGTTCGAACGCCTCCTCGCCCTCCATTCCGGCCATCTTGACATAGCCGCCGAACGGAACCGCGGACAAACAGTAATCGGTCTCACCATACCGGATACCAGCGACCCGAGGCCCGAGCCCAATTGAGAATCGAGGCACCGCAATCCCGGCCCACTTGGCGGTCAGGAAGTGGCCTAGCTCATGGATGAAGACGAGCAGGCCGAGAACGAGAATCGTGAGGATGAGGGTCTGCATTTCGCTCCCGTTTACCCCGCCGTTGCGGTCGGGGTCCGTTCGATGCCAGCCCAATCGGACACCCGCTGGCGGGCCCAAGTATCGGCGGCCATCAGCGTTTCGACGGAGCTCGCGTGCTCAGCGTGATGGGCGCCAAGGACGCGCTCACACAACGACGCGATCTCGAGAAAGCCTATCTGGTTTGCAAGGAACGCGCCGACGGCCACTTCATTGGCGGCGTTGAAGACCGCCGGTGCCGTCCCGCCGATCTCGCCGGCCGCGCGGGCCAGGCCCAGCGCAGGAAACCGCTCCTCATCGGGAACCTCAAATGTCAACCCGCTCAGCCGCGTTAGGTCTACACTCCGGCCAGAAGACGTTCGGTCGGGATAGGTGAGCGCGGCTCGTATCGGGGACCGCATGTCGGGTTCGCCGAGTTCCGCGAACAGTGCGCCGTCGGCCCACTCCACCATGCCGTGTACGATCGACTGTGGATGAACGATGACATCGATTTCATCGTATGCAAGCCCGAATAAGTGATGGGCCTCGATAATCTCTAGACCTTTGTTCGCCAGCGTCGCTGAATCGACGGTGATCTTGGGTCCCATCGACCAGGTCGGATGGGCGAGCGCATCGCGCGCGTCGACGGCGGCGAGTTGTTCTGCCGGCGTTCCCCTGAAGGGTCCCCCACTGGCGGTCAGCACGATCCGCCGCGGCTGTTCTCCTGGACGATGCGCCAGGAGCTGCCAGATCGCACAGTGCTCGCTGTCGACGGGCAGCAACTGGTCACGCTCGGCGGCGGCCATCACCAGATCCCCTCCGACGACTAGCGATTCCTTGTTAGCCAACGCTACCCGTTTGCCGGCTTGGAGTGCGGCTAGCGTGGCCGGAAGTCCAGCCGCTCCGACAATGCCGTTCAGCACGACGTCGGTGCTGTCCCACGCTGCGAGCTCGGCCACCCCATCGGGACCGCCAAGACAGCGCACGCCGGGACCGAACGCCGAGGCCTCGATCGCCTCGCGATGCGCGTTCGGGTTTGCGATCGCCACCGCCTGGGGCTGGACCTGAACGGCGATCGCGGCCAGCTCGCGCCACTTGGTTTCGCACGACAAACCGACGATCTCGAACCGGCCCTCGAGTTCAGCAATCACGTCGAGCGCGCTTGCGCCAATCGAACCGCTGGCACCGAGAACAACGATCCGGGTCCGCTCGCTCATAGCACGACCCCAACCAAGTAGTAATAGAAGAGCGGTACGGTAATGAGCATGCCATCGAATCGATCGAGTACGCCACCGTGCCCAGGAACTATCTGCGAGGCGTCCTTAACGCCTGCATCGCGCTTGAATGCCGACTCGATCAAGTCCCCGCACGGTGCAGCTACGCCAACCAGAGCACCGATCGCCAAACCGTGCACGGGTCCAAGTGGCGGAAACCACCGCGTCACCAGGCTCCCAGCAACCACGCCCAAGGCGATCGTCGCGACGAGGGCCACCACGGCGCCCTCAATCGACTTGCCTGGACTTACCCTAGACAGCAATGGCCTCTTCCCCCAGCTGAGCCCAGCAAAGTACGCGACCGTGTCGTTTGCCCAGGTCAGCAGAAGCGGTATCGCCAGCAGAATCGCTCCCAACCAGTACGGCGCACCTGCGATCTCGCGGCTGATCTCACGAACCAAGATCTGGTGACCGAACAACAAACCGGTATAGAGCGCACCCAACAGCGTGAACCCCACGGATGCGATCGCCTCGTGGCCCCGCGGATCGAGCATTTGCGCCGCGGCGACGCCGACTACGCCAGCAGCAAGCACAACGACCAGTAGCGCCGCGTCCCCCGGCGCCTGATAGAAAAACAGCGGAAAAACCAAGCCCAGTGCGATTCCGGGCACGAGTCGGGCCCGGTATGGCTTCTGCTCTGCCATACCGAAGAACTCGATCCCGGCCGCCACCGTCAACACCATCACGGCGAGCAGGAACAGCTCTCGGCCAACAACCATAGTGAGCACGAACGTGGGCGCCAGAACCGCTGCGGTGGCGAGTCGGAGGCCTAGTTTGCGGTCTAATCGCCGGCCGGGCACCGTCGGCTCGACCGGTGCGCTCGTGGTTCTCAACTGAGGACCGTGCCGAACCGCCGTTCGCGATTCTGGAAGGCGGCGATCGCGTCCATGAACGCTTGGCGATCGAAATCGGGCCACAGGACGTCGGTCACGTACAGTTCCGTGTAGGCGACCTGCCACAGAAGGAAGTTCGATACTCTGAGCTCGCCGCTGGTACGGATCAGCAAGTCGGGGTCCGGAAGATCCGACGTGTACAGGAAGGACTTGAATAGCGCTTCGTCTACGGCGTCTGGGTCGAGGTCGCCGTGGGCCACCCGCCGCGCGATCTGTCGCGCCGCTTCGACGATCTCTGCTCGCCCACCGTAAGATAGCGCCAGGGTCACGACTAACCGATTGTTGTGAGCGGTTTCGGCGATCAGCTTATCGAGTTCGGCCCTGGCCGTGGGGAACAATCGATCGAGTTCACCGATCGCGTTTACTCTGATTCGCTTCTCGATCAGCTGCTTGCGCTCGGAGCGGATGTAACGCTGCAGGAGCTTCATCAACGCCTCGACCTCGGGCCGCGGACGATTCCAATTCTCCTGTGAGAACGCATACAGAGTGAGATAAGGAATCTGAAAGTCAGCCGCCGTCTCGATGACTCCGCGCACTGCCCTCATGCCCGCCTCGTGTCCAAAAAGGCGGGGCTTGTGACGGCGTTCGGCCCACCGGCCATTGCCGTCCATGATGATCGCCACGTGGCGCGGCAGAGTCTCGTGCGCCAACGGGCGGCTCACACCTCCATGACCTCCTTTTCTTTCCGCGCCAGCATCTCGTCGATGGCTTGGATGTGCTGGTCGGTAAGATCCTGCACCTGCTTGAGCTCGCGGTGCATCTCGTCCTCGCCTATTTCCGCGGTTTTTTGTGACGCGTGGATCTTCTTGTTCGCATCGTGGCGTATGTTGCGCACCGCGACTCGACCCTCCTCGGCTATTTTATGCGTGATTCGGACCAGGTCCTTGCGGCGTTCTTCCGTAAGCGACGGTATCGGCAACCGTATGACTTTGCCGTCGTTAGAGGGTGTAAGTCCCAAATCGCTCGCAAGCAACGCCTTTTCGATCGCCGCGACCTGCGACGGATCAAACGGCGAAACGACCAGTAGGCGCGGCTCAGGAGCCGTAACGGTCGCCAATTGGTTGAGCGCCATCTGCTGTCCGTAGGCATCCACTTTTACGAGGTCGAGTAGGCTCGGTGCTGCCTTCCCAGTGCGTACCGTTGCCAACTCGTTGCGGATCGCCTCCACGGACTTGTCCATGTGGGCGCTGACGTCTTTAATCCCCGTCTTGTCCATAGCTATCCCTCGACGATCGAACCAACGCTTTCGCCTGACAGAATACCCCGCACGGCGCCAGCTTGATGAATGTTGAACACCAAGATCGGCAAGTCGTTCTCCCTGCCCATCGTGATCGCGGTGCCGTCCATGACGCGTAGATCGCGCTCCAGGACCTCCCGGTAGGAGATCCGCTCGATAAACTCGGCATCTGGGTCTTCGCGCGGGTCAGCGGTGTAGATGCCGTCGACTTTGGTCGCCTTGAGGATCGCCTCCGCCCCTATCTCGATCGCCCGTAGAACAGCAGTCGTGTCCGTGCTGAAATAGGGGTTGCCGGTCCCGCCGGCCAACAGGATCACCCGGCCGCGTTCGAGATGTCGGATCGCACGCCGACGGATATAGGGCTCGGCCACCTGATCCATCCGAATCGCCGTCAACAATCGAGTTTCCAACCCCTTGCGCTCAAGCTGATCCTGGAGCGCCATGGCGTTGATTACCGTCGACAACATCCCCATGTAGTCGGCGGCGACACGATCGATGCCACCCTCACTCGCGGTCGCCCCGCGGAGGATGTTCCCGCCACCGACCACCAATCCGAGCTCCACGCCAGTGCCGGCAATCGCCAGAATCTCATCGCTCAACGCCTCGACGACGGGTGGGTTGATACCAAACTCGCGCTCGCCCGCCAAAACCTCACCTGAGAGTTTGAGAACGATGCGTCGATAGCGAAGTGGTGGACTCACCAGGACTTGCTCCTAGACGCCGATCTCGTAACGCGTGAAGCGTCGCACGACGATGTTCTCGCCGAGCCGCTGAATCGCTTCCGTGATGACATCCGACACCCTCTGATCCGGATCCTTGACGAAGGCCTGTTCGAGTAAGCATATCTCGGCGTACCATTTCTCAAGCCGGCCGGTGGCGATCTTCTCCACGATATCCGCCGGCTTGTCTGATTCCTTCGCCTGCTGACGGTAAATCGACGCTTCTCGCTCGACCACTTCGGGATCGAGACCCTCACGATCTACGGCCAGCGGCCTCGCAGCCGCTACCTGCATAGCCAGCGATCGCACCAGTTCCTGAAAGTCATCGGTCTTGGCGACAAAATCGGTCTCGCAGTTCACCTCGATCAGCACGCCGATCTTTCCGCCCAGGTGGACGTACGATCCGACCAGCCCTTCGCTGGCCGTTCGGGCCGCCTTGGTAGCAGCCTTCGCTTGCCCGCGGGTTCGCAGCAGGTCGATGGCCTGCTCCAGGTCACCGCGAGACTCCTGGAGGGCCTTCTTGCAATCCATCATTCCAACTCCAGTTCGATGCCGGAGTTCCTGAACCTGTGACGCCGTAACCGTTGCCATGATCACCTCTTGGTATCGTTTATTCACTTGCCGAGGGGATGCTCTCGCCCTCGACTGGCAGCCGTGCACGCGGCCGCACCGGGTGTTTGATCGGCGACGGAGCCGTCGGCTCCTCTTTTTTCTCGGGCGGAGCCTCCGCTTCTTTTTCGACCTCCTCCTCCTTGACCAATCGCTGCTGAGCTTCGATGATCGAATCAGCGATCTGTCCAGTGATAAGTCGAACCGATTTGATCGCGTCGTCATTACCGGCGATCGGGATCGTAACGCGATCCGGATCGGCATTCGTATCGACAATCGCGATCAACGGCAGCCCGAGCTTGTTGGCTTCGTTCACCGCGATCCGTTCCTTCTTTGCATCAACGACAAACACCGCGCCCGGCAGTTCCTCCATATCAGCAATCCCGCCCAGGTTGCGGTACAGCTTATCGTACTCGCGCTCGATTGAAATGACTTCCTTCTTCGGCAAAAGATCGAACGTGCCATCCTCTCGCTGCCGCTCGATATCTTTCAACCGCTTCAGGTTCTTCTTGATCGTCCTGAAGTTCGTTAGGGTTCCTCCAAGCCAGCGGTTCGTTACGTAGAATTGCCCGCTTCGCTCGGCCTCCTCCCGCACGATATGCTTCAACTGACGCTTGGTGCAGACAAACAGAATCTTCTTGCCCTGGCCAACCAGCTCCGCCGACAACTCCTTGGCGCGATTGAGCTGCCGCAGCGTCTTGCTGAGATCAATGATGTAGATACCGTTGCGCTCGGCGAAGATGAACTTCCGCATCTTGGGGTTCCAACGGCGCGTCTGATGGCCGAAGTGAACCCCCGCTTCGAGTAGCGCACGCAACTCTTTGGGGACCGCCATGGGTAGGTGTACCTCCTGTTCGGGTTATCCCTCCACCAGGTTCATCAAAGCCCGTCTATCCGGCTACCGCCGAACACCCTGCGGGCTTCTCCCCCAGTGTGTGGTTTTGTATTTCATTCCTCGAACCATGTAGGCGCAGATGCGGCGGTTTTCTCGCCTGACAGGGTGAGAGCGAAACCAACCCTGCTCCGGCGAGAAAACCCGCCGCTCCCACGCAACTACCGCTTCGAGAACTGGAACCGTTTCCGCGCCTTCGGTTGACCGTATTTCTTCCGCTCCACCATGCGCGGGTCTCGCCTCAACAGCCCCGCCGCTTTCAGCGGGCCCCTGAGCTCTTCGTCGGTCACCACGAGCGCGCGAGCAAGCCCCAACTGTATCGCCCCGGCCTGACCTGTCGGTCCACCGCCGCGTACGTTGACAACGACATCAAAACTGTCTTCTGCTTTACCGACCTCGAGCGGCTCGCGGCACCGCTGTGCATGAAACGGTCGTGGGAAGTAGGCGTCGAGCGTACGGCCGTTGATCTGCCAACTTCCCTTGCCCGGCCGCAGATAAACGCGCGCCACAGCTGTCTTCCGTCGCCCTACACCGACTGTTTGTTTTACCATCTGTTATCCGCCTGTGATCTGTGTCTGTGGCGGCCAGTTGTCGAGATCAATAGCCACCGGTTGCTGAGCTGCGTGCGGGTGATCTGAGCCCGCATACACGCGCAGCTTCTTGTACATCGCTCGTCCAAGCTTGCCCTTTGGCAGCATGCCTCGAACGGCGTCCTCGATCACGCGCTCGGGGTGTCGCTCCAGAACCCGTTTGATCGGCTCTTGCTTGAGCCCGCCCGGGTACCCCGAATGCCGATAGTACGTCTTCTGGTCCATCTTCCGACCCGTCAGTGCAATCTTCTCGGCGTTGATGACCAGCACGTGGTCGCCGGTGTCAAGATGCGGTGTGTACGTCGGCTTGTGCTTCCCACGGAGGATCTGCGCCACCCGGCTCGCAAACCGGCCGAGCGTCTGATCCTCGGCATCCACCAGGTACCACCGCCTCGTGATCTGATCGGGTGTTACGACATGTGTCTTCATGGCCTCTCCCGGCCGCACCGGGGGGTTCCGGTGGGGACTTCGAATGCATACGAATACAGCTTTATAACTTAGAAAAGTCCTCGTGATTGGTCAAGATCGAAGTGCGTTCAACGACATCTCGTAGGGCGGCTCCAGAAACCCGGCATCGGTAAAGAATCCGGTCACGTACTTGGCTGGCGTCACATCAAATGCCGGGCTATAGACCTTGACGCCAGCCGGCGCCGTCATGGCACCGAAACCACGGGTCACCTCCTCCGAGGCCCGCTCTTCGATCGGAATCCCGGCCCCGGTAGGAGTATCGAAGTCGAACGTCGTTCTCGGTGCCGCCACGTAGAACGGGATCCCATGCTCTTTCGCCAGGATCGCAACCCCGTAGGTGCCGATCTTGTTAGCAGTGTCACCGTTCGCAGCGACCCGATCCGCGCCCACGATCACCATATCGATATCACCCTTGGCCATTGTCGCCGCCGTCGTGTCATCGCAGATCAGCGTGACATCAACTCCGTTCTCCATCAACTCCCAGGTCGTAAGCCGGCTTCCCTGCAGAAGCGGACGTGTCTCGTCAGCAAACACCCGGACATTCTTGCCTTGCTCGTGCGCGACGTATGCGCACGCCAGTGCAGTACCATACCCTGACGTCGCCAGACCACCAGCGTTGCAGTGTGTCAGAATGCCCGCGCTCTGGCGGATCACATGCTGCGCGGACTCCCCGATCTTGCGACACATCTCGCGATCCTCGTCGAGGATCGTTAATGCCTCTTGCTCGAGACGCTCCCACAGGGCCTGCGTCGCCATCGTGCGGTGCTGATCGGCCACTCTGCGCATCCGATCGATCGCCCACTTGAGGTTGACCGCCGTGGGACGCGCGACCTCCAACTCGCCGGCGTACTCGTCGAATCGCCCGCGGAAAGTCTCCGGGGGGTCGTCTCTGTGAGGCGCCAACGCGGCAACCAACCCCATCGCCCCAGCAATACCAATCGCGGGGGCACCACGGATTCTCAAGCTCTGGATCGCCTCGACCATCTCGGGGACGGTGCGGATTTCGATCTCGACCTTGTCAACCGGCAAGAGGGTTTGGTCGATCATACGGACGTAGCTACCCTCCCAGGCGATTGTCTCCACCGGCATGGTCCGCTTCCTGGATTGGAGAAAAGATCAGTGCGAGCGGGTGGGCACGCCTACCGGACGCAGCAACCCGGGCGCGCGGTATTCCCAGCCCACCTCCTCGAGGAGGTCGATCAGCCGGGTCACCGGCAGCCCCATCACATTAAAGTAGCAACCGTCTACCCGCCTCACCAGCGCCGCTCCGAGTCCTTGGATCCCGTATGCGCCGGCCTTGTCCAACGGCTCACCGGTCGCCACGTAGTCGGCGATCTCTTCGATGTCGAGATCACGGAAGTAAACTCTGGTCTTCTCGGCACCGCTGACTGGCGCGCCAGACGGTCCGACCACGGCGACGCCGGTACACACCACATGGTCGCGACCAGCCAACTTGGAGAGCATCGCCCGCGCGTCGTGCGCATCAACCGGTTTCTCGAGCACGACGTCATCGAGTATGACCACCGTGTCGGCGGCCATGACCAACGCATCCGGCCGCATCACCGCCACCTGGTCGCGCTTGGCGCGAGCGGTTTGCTCGGCGAACGTCACTGGGTCTTGGCCACGCCGCCAGGGCTGTTCGGTTCCCGGAGCGGCAGCAACGATCTCGAACTGGAACCCGATCGTCTCCAGGACCTCTTTTCGACGCGGGCTGGAGGACGCCAGGACTAGGGGTGGGGCCGGTGGTCGACCCACTTCTTTCAGCGCTCCAGCCACAGTGTGATCGGTCCGTCGTTAACGAGCCGGACCCGCATCCGAGCTCCAAACTCACCGGTCGCAACGCGGCCCGGCAGCTCAGCCTCGCACCGCTCGCAGAAGCACTGATACAGCGCCTCAGCATTGGTATAGGAAGCAGCTCCGGTAAAGTCCGGTCGGCGTCCTTTTCGGGTGTCGGCATACAACGTGAACTGGCTCACTACCAGCAAGCAGGCGTCGGTATCTCGAAGCGAGCGATCCATCTCGCGGCCGTCATCGGGGAATACGCGCAAATTGGCGATCTTAGCCGCCATCCAGTCGAGTGCGGCGGGTGTTTCGGTTGGCGCAAAGCCCACCAGCGCGACCAGCCCCGGGCCGATACGGCCCGATTCGTGGACATCGCCAACGTCGTCAACGACTTCGACCGATGCCTCGGTCACTCGCTGGAGCAAGGCCCGCATGCCGAGACTTTAGCGCTGACCCCGAGTGCGCGTCAGTCATCGCTTTCGTCGTCTAGACTTTCATCCAATGAACTCAACTCAAGTTCAGGCGTCTCTTGCCAGCCGCCATCGGGGGCGTACGCTTGGGCCGCACCGTGACGGTACACGAGCTCACCACCTGAGTGGCCGACCCGCCACCCAGCCATCAGCACCAACATCGCGACAACTACGCTGACGATCCGCGCTGAGCTTCCGACGACTCCTGGGGCGATCCCGGCCGCCGCCACCACAAGCGCCGCCCAGGTCAGCAACAGGAACAGCTCGGCGGCTTCCTCGTGCGTTTCCAGCGCAGCCTCAGCAACGACCTCCTCGACCCTCTCCTCTTGCTGCTCTCCGCTTTGGACGGTCAGCCAGGATGCCACGGTGAGAGCGCTGGCAAGCGCTACAACGAGCCCCCAAGCCCGCGTTCGCACGACGCCGGTTCGTAGTGCCCACAGGACAGCGATAGCGACGATCGGTAACAACACCGCAAAGACGATCGGAAAGTGAACCAGTGCGGGGTGAAGCGGGTCCGGTAACATGGCGTTATCCTCCTCTCCAACAGATTGGCTCGAGTGTCGAACTGATTGTGACACGTCCGTGTGAAGGGCACAATCCGACATCCGACTCGTTTCACTGGCCACGGTCGTGGATCGAACAAATGACGGAGGTCATTCGCCTGCGCATGGATCCGCTCGATCATCCCCGACTCCCCCAGTTAATCGTCGGCCTCTTGCTTGTGATCGTCATAGGCGGAATCGTCGATCTCGTTTTCGACAACCCCGACTCGTGGATCTCGCCACACGTAGGCTTCGAGGTCCTGTTGATCGTCGCCAGCTTGAGTCTTGCCGTCTACCTCTGGCGGGGCTGGGTACGTGCTTCTCGGATCCTCGCCGAGACCCGTGAGGCGCTCGCAAAGCGCAAGGTCGAACGAGACGCCTGGCATCGGCGGGCACAAGGCTTCTTGGACGGCTTGGGTGGAGAGATCGACCGCCAGTTTCGAGCTTGGGGCCTGACTCCGTCAGAGAGCCAAGTGGCCCTGTTGTTGATAAAAGGACTCAGCCACAAGGAGATCGCGGCGGCAACCAGCCGCGGCGAGCGCACCGCGCGACAGCACGCGGTCGCCGCCTACCGCAAGGCGAACGTGTCCGGTCGGGCGGAGTTGGCGGCGTTCTTTCTCGAGGACTTGATGTTGCCACCCGACGAGGGCGACTAGCTACTCGACGGTAACGGCCTTTGCCAGGTTGCGTGGTTTGTCAACGTCACAGCCCCTCAGAACCGCTATGTGGTAGGCCAGCAATTGAAGCGGAACGACGTTTAGGATCGGTGTCAGCATCACGTCGGTCTCGGGCACTTCGATTACGTGATCGGCGATTCGAGCGACATCGCTGTCGCCCTCGGTCACGACCGCGAGGATTCGCCCTTGGCGCGCGTGCACCTCCTCGAGGTTCGAAAGCACCTTCGGGTACACACTGTCCCGCGTGGCGATCGCCACGCACGGCATGTTCTCGTCGATCAGCGCGATAGGACCGTGCTTCATCTCCGCCGCTGGGTATCCCTCGGCATGTATGTACGAGATCTCCTTGAGCTTGAGCGCACCCTCCAGCGCTACCGGAAAGTTGAGCCCGCGACCGAGATAAAGGAAGTTGACGGCGTCCGCATACTGAATAGCGATCTGCTTGATCTCACTACTCCGCTCAAGCACCTGCTGGACAAGGTCCGGTAGTTCCTCAAGCGCCCGCGCCAACTCCCGGCCACGCTCAACCGACAAGTGCTTTCGGCGCCCGATGTAGAGCGTCAGCAGCATTAGCGCCGTCAGCTGGCAAGTGAAAGCCTTGGTCGACGCAACACCGATCTCCGGGCCAGCGTGAATGTAGATGCCGCCGTCCGACTCACGCGGAATCATCGAGCCTACCACGTTCACGATCCCCATCGCCTTCGCGCCGCGGCGCTTGCCCTCCTTGAGTGCCGCCAGCGTATCCGCCGTCTCGCCCGATTGACTGATCGCGAAC
>JBDHFX010000006.1:0-56943 GCA_039590215.1 Gemmatimonadota bacterium
GTTGCCGTTTGTCGCGGTTGACACTGATCCGACGACGGGCGGTGTCACCGCTTCATATGCCATGCTCGGTGACGTGATCTACGCCGAACCGCATGCGCAAATCGGTTTCGCGGGGCCTCGGGTGATAAAGCAGACGATCGGAGAGGATCTGCCCGACGAATTCCAAACCGCCGAGTTCTTACTTGAACATGGGTTCGTGGACGCCGTTGTTCCACGCGACCGGCTGAAGCGTACGATCTCGCACACGCTGCGTTGGATGCTGGGGCGGGAGGCATTGACCGAAGAGGAGTGAGCAGCTACGAGCAAGCGCTGAGCGAGCTGCACGGGTTGGAACAGTTCGGGATCCGCATGGGTCTCGACAACGTCCACGCCTACTGCGAGGCCGCGGGGCATCCCGAGAACCGGGTCCCTTACGTACAGGTGGCCGGCACTAATGGCAAGGGAACGACAGCTGCTTGCTTGTCTTCTCTGGGAACGGCCAACGGCGTAAGGACCGGTTGTTACACGTCGCCCCACCTGGTCGACTTCCGGGAGCGCATCACCATCGATGGTGAGCCGATCTCCGCTTCGGCGCTGACCGACGGTTGGGAGCGCGTGCGCGAGTTTGTGATTGAGCGCGAGATGACGTTCTTTGAGGCCACGACGCTGATCGCAATCGAGTATTTCGCCGATCAAGAGATAGATGTCGGGGTTCTTGAGGTCGGCCTCGGAGGCCGACTGGACGCGACCGCGATCGTCAAGCAAAGGGCGACGGTGATCACCAATATCGCTCTCGATCACCAACAGCATCTCGGTGAGGACCTAGTCACTATCGCCGGAGAGAAGGCGGGGACCTTCAAGCCCGGGGTGCTGGTGTTCGTCGGCGACCCGCGTCCACCAGAGGTACGCGCAGCGTTGACGCAGCATGCGGCCCGGATCGGTGCTCCGATTCGGTTCTTCGAGGACGAGGTGACGCTGTCGGTGCGCCAGACGACCCCATCGAGCACGCTCTTTGATTACGCGGGGCCGAATTTCTCGGCGAGTGGACTAACGCTTCACGTTGGCGGTGACCATTTTGCGCTCGGAGCGGGTCTGGCGCTGTGGGTCTGGGAGGTGTTGACAACACCACCACAGGATGAGGCGGTGGTTCGCGCTGGGTTGGAGCACGCGTCGCTCCCGGGTCGCGCGGAATGGCGGATCGTAGATGGGGTTCCCGTGTTGTTCGATGTAGCCCATAACGAAGCCGCGATCGTTTGTCTAGTCGATTCGGTGCAAGCGATGGGGCACGGGCGAGCAGCGGTGGTAGCCGGGATCCTCGCCGACAAGCCGTGGACGACGATGCTTGATCGATTGCAGAGCATCGCGAGTAGGGCGTGGTTGTGCGACTTGGAAACAGCGCCGGAGTCGCGCCGAATGCAGCAAACACGGGTCCGTAATACACTTGGGTTGCGACCTTGGGTGCGGTGGTCGGACTCGATCGCCGATGGACTCGAGCGGGCGATGTCGGTGGTGCGCAGCGGGGGTGCGGAGTTTGTTTTAGTGACGGGGTCGTTTCACACTGTCGGTGAGGCGCTCGTCGAGCTCAGGTTGGCGAAGCCCGGTACCCCGTACGCCCCCAAAGAGCCCGGTTATGCGGCGGTTGGAGCATGAGTCGTTTCGATCGGCTTCCCGGAACGCGCGACTTCTATCCCGATGAGATGCGTGTCCGCCGATGGATCGAGGATCGCTGGCGAGAGGTGGCACTTCGCTACGGCTTTGAAGAGTACGATGCGCCGGTGATCGAGCCGCTCGAGCTGTTTACCGATAAATCCGGCGAGGAGATTGTCGGACAGATCTACTCATTTGTCGATCGCGGCGATCGGCACATCGCGCTACGACCTGAGATGACGCCATCGCTGGCGCGGATGGTTGCTGCGAGAAGCCAGGGGTTGCCTAAGCCGATCAAGTGGTTCTCAATCCCGCGGCTGTTCCGCTATGAGCGCCCGCAACGTGGTCGCTTTCGCGAGTTTTGGCAGCTCAACCTCGATATCCTGGGTGTTGCAGGTGTCGAAGCCGATGCTGAGATCATGGCCGCCGGTATCGACGCCCTGCGGGCGTGTGGCTTGACCGCCGAGGACTTCGAGTTGCGGTACAGCGACCGCCGCGTTCTGGACCTTGTACTGGATGGTCTAGAAATAGACGTCGGAGCGCGCTCCTCGGTGTACACAGCTCTGGATAAGCTCGTACGGGTGGGCGAAGAGGCAGTGCTCGCCGAGCTGGCCAAGGCCGGCATCCTCGATGGAGAGGCGCGTGCCCTGATGCGGACGATTACCGGACGACACCTTGATGCGCTCGACGAGCTGAAATTGCCGACCGAGCGTCTCGAGCGCGAGGTCGATCGGATGACTCGTCTCGGAGCGTACCTGGAGGCGTACGGTGTTGATGAGTTTTGCGTGTTCGATCTTACCGTGGTCCGCGGACTTGCGTACTACACCGGAGTGGTCTTCGAGATGTACGACAGAAAGGGCGCCCTGCGTGCGCTCTGCGGTGGGGGTCGTTACGACGACCTGCTCGAGTCCGTTGGGGGTCAGGGGATGCCAGCGGTCGGATTCGGGTTGGGTGAGGCGGTTCTTATTGAGTTGCTGGAGGCTCGAGATCGCCTACCCGTTGGGTCGTCCCGTTGCACGGCTTATGTGATTCCGGTGTCGGTGGACGACCGGAAAGCGGCCATCGAGGTGCTGACCGAGCTGCGAGGCGCCGGTGTCGCCAGCGATCTGGCGCTACGCGATCAGTCCGTTGCGAAGGCGCTAAAGCGGGCGACCCAGGCGGGTGCTCGCGCCGCTGTTTTGGTTGGTGAGCGGGAGCGTGAGAGTGGTCGCTTGACGTTGAGGGAGCTCGACACCGGGAACGAGACAATGCTCACCGTTGAGCAGATCGTCGCTAGGCTCAGCTACGGTGCGCCGGCGTAAGGGGAGAGGCGGGGTGGTGAGGATCGGGCTGGTCAGAGACACGCACGATCATGTCGTCCACGATGCTGAAGCGGCAATAGTCGAGTTTCATGAGTTCTGAGTCGCTCGGTTCTGAAGGGCGGCCAAGATCGTGGATGTTGATCCTCGACTTCGGCGGCCAATACACGCAACTCATCGCGCGCCGCATTCGCGAACAGCGCGTCTACTGCGAGATCCACCCCTACGATCTGGATCCCGGCACGATCCGGGCTTGGGGACCAGCGGGGATCATCCTGTCGGGCGGCCCGTCGAGCGTCTACGACGCGGACGCGCCCCAGCCCCCAGCCGGACTACTCGATCTTCCGGTGCCGATCCTCGGGATCTGCTACGGGATGCAGCTGTTGGCTCAGTACGACGGTGGCGGCGTCAAACCCACGACGGAGCGTGAGTACGGTCGCACCACGCTGATCGTTGAGGAGCCGGTCGGCCTGTTCGAGGGGTTCGAGCCAGGTCAGTCGCTCAGCGTTTGGATGAGTCACGGTGACCGGGTCGAAGCGGTGCCCCATCGCTACGTGCGATACGCGGTCTCGAGCGATCAGACGGTGGCCGCGTTCGGGAATCCCGAGACCCAACGATATGGCGTTCAGTTCCATCCCGAGGTCGTTCACACTGAGCGCGGTGAGGAGTTGCTATCAAACTTCATGTTCGACGTTTGCGGTTGTGAGCCGACGTGGACGATGGCTTCTTTCATCGTGCGCGGCGAGCAAGCGATCAACGCCCAGGTTGGTGACCGACACGTCGTGTGTGGGCTGTCGGGCGGCGTCGACTCGGCGGTGGCTGCAGCTCTCGTGCATCGTGCGATTGGTGATCGTCTGACTTGCATCTTCGTCGACACCGGATTGTTACGAAAAGACGAGCGACTGCAGGTCGAGCGAACGTTCCGCGAGCACTTGGGTTTCCGGCTGGAGGTTGTAGACGCCGGAGAGAGTTTCTTGGCTGACTTGGCGGGCGTGGTCGATCCCGAAGAAAAGCGGCGGCGGATCGGCCATCGTTTCATAGAGGTGTTTGAAACCGCTGCCAGTGGTATTGGCGACATCGACTTGCTGGTCCAAGGCACGCTGTATCCGGATGTGATCGAATCGCTGTCGGTCAGGGGCCCCTCGGCGACAATAAAGACCCACCACAATGTGGGTGGATTGCCCAAGGCGATGCGCCTCGAAATCGTGGAGCCACTGCGCGAACTGTTCAAAGACGAAGTGAGGCAAGTGGGGCGTGAGCTGGGGTTGCCGGAAGAGATCGTCGGGCGGCATCCATTTCCAGGGCCCGGCCTGGCGATTCGGGTGCTGGGCGAGGTCACGTCCGAGCGCGTGAGGTTGCTGCGCCAAGTTGATGCCATCTACCTACAGGAGATTCGAGCCGCCGGTCTGTACGATCAGATATGGCAGGCATTCGCGGTGTTGTTGCCGGTAAAGGCGGTGGGTGTGATGGGCGATGCGCGGACGTACGAGCACGTCGTAGCACTGCGGGCGGTTACGTCCCGCGATGGGATGACGGCCGATTGGTACCCGTTTTCGCCAGATTTCCTAGGCCGGGTTGCGAACCAGATCATCAACCAGGTTCGCGGCGTCAATCGTGTAACCTACGATGTGTCGAGCAAACCACCGGCGACAATCGAGTGGGAGTAGGTCGGCTAGGGCTGGCTCTGTGGTGGACGCGGGAACTGGGAGGCACGCTGCACGGAGTCCGGACGAATCACCGATAACGAATCCACGCGAGCGCGGACTTGGCGGTACAACTCGGCCATGAAGTCGACGTCAGAGCCGTGGGTTGTGGCGAACCGCTCCAGGTCATCCGCGGAAACCTCGAAATCGGCCAGGATGGCGCTGCGGCGCGAGCGGTAGGCTGCGGTGTCGGGTAGCGTTTCAATCCGCGCGACCACGAGCTCACCGAAGACTTGAGCGAAAGTCCGAGACGAGATCGTCGTCGGTGCCACGGGCGGCTCGGGTTGATCGTCGCAACCCATCAGGCTGGCGCTCAAGAGCACCACGAGAATCAGACATCGGAACATAACGCTCAAGATCGGCTGCCTGGTGTCGACCGGCCAGGGAAGCTCGGCTTGCGGCTGTCTTCTGCGGTTCCCTATCTTGGCCGCCCTATGTTTTCTGTGCGAACCACCTCATGGCCGGTCTGGGTCTTGCTCGCTTCGATCACTCTCGTGGTGACCACTCGGGTCGATGATCTCGTTGCTCAGGGACAGGGTTTTCCGTCCAACGCCCTGACGTTGTTTCATTTAGCCGAAGAGGCGCGATACCAGGGTGACGCGAGCACGGCCGAGGTGTGGCTGCGGCACGCGGTAGAGCTCGATCCGGACGCTGCTACCCTACGGCTCGAGTGGGCTTCCGTCTTGCTGCAGCTCGGGCGAACTGAAACCGCCGTCGAAGCGCTCTCTGAGCTTTTGGACACGATCCACGAGTTGGAGCTCGATCAACCGGAGCGGGCTGCGTCGTATCATCGGCTCCAGGCGATCGTCGCGTCACAGCGTGGTGATCACGACGCCGCTATCGAGTTGTACGAGCGAGCGGCTCGATTCGCGCCACGGGATATCCGACTCCGATTCCAGCTGATCGGGCTCCACCGGGCGCGTGGCTCGATCGAGAGAACGCTGGCTCACCTAAAGACGGCAGCTGATTTGCGACCCCAGTCGGTTGAGTTACGGATCGAGGTCGGCCGCTTGACGCTTGCTCTCGAACAGTGGTCGGAGGCAGAAGGCCACTTTCGTACGGCGGTGGCGATGGATGCGGTCAACACTGGTGCTTGGCAAGGCCTTGGACAGGCGCTGGTTGCCCAGGGCCGTTTGGCGGCCGGGGAGGAGGCTCTTTTGACCGGCATCACAGAGATCCCCGAGTCGGCTCCGCTCCATGAGCAGCTGGGCGACGTCCTCTACGAACAGGATCGTCTCGAGGCAGCACTCGCAGCGTATCGCAAGGCAGCCGAGTTCACCCCCGCCGACCCCGGTGATCTGCAGGCCAAGATCGATCGCGCAGAGGCGGCGCTAATCGAGTGATCCGAATCGGGGCGTCGCTTGCCACGGTACTGTTCGCCGCGTGCGCTACAACGCTCCACACAGAGGCTCGCCGTGCTGCCGAGACGGGAATCGACCCGACTCCACTGGTCGCCGAGCTACAAGCTCGCTACGCGGAGATCGAGGCCACCAAGCGGATCTTCTCGGTCACACTGATCGAGGGGCGGCGGCGCTTCGCAGGTGATGGTGCGATCGAGTATCTCGCCGACCCCAAGACTGTGACCGCGGATGTCTTCGGTCCACATGACACTCCGGTAGTGCACGTGCGGTTGGTGGGCGAGATGTTGACCGTGCGTTTACCTCAGGAAGGCGAGATCCTAACCGGGCGGCTGGGTGACCCAAAGTTTGCCGTTCTGACCGGGGAACGCGCGTTGGCGTCGCCCGAGGTGCTGGGAGCGTTGTTGGGGGCCTACGACATAGCTCGCCTGACCGAGGACGCAGAATGGACCGCGGCGTTCGCAAATGGGGAGCGTCGCACCCTCTACATTGCCGGTGCGGGCACCATCCATGCGCTGACCCTCGCGGGGAACTCATCGTGGCTAGTCGAGTATCGTCAGGAACGAGCGGGCCGGTTGATCTATCGTGTCCAGTTTAGCGATTTTCAGCCAGTGGATGCGCGTCACACACCCAGAAAAGTGGTCCTGCGCGACTACGTCAAGGAGCGTCAGCTTGTATTCGATGTGCGTAAAGAAGATAGACCTTAGATCCGTCACGAAGGCGGGTCGCTACCGTTGGCTTGCGCTGGGACTTTTCGTGACAGGCTGCGGGTACTCCTTTCGATCCCCGGTACCGTCGCATCTGAATACTGTTTACGTGGCGACATTCGACAACGAGACGCGTGAGTTTCAGCTTACCCAGCAACTCACCGAACGAATCATAAACGAGTTCCTCGCCGAGTCGCGACTAGAGCTAGTGAGCGATGAAGACGAAGCGGATCTGGTTGTCCAGGGCGCGATTCTCGACTACGAGGAAGAAGCGCTCTCCTACGATCCCGGAGAGACGGTGAACCCGAACGTCTTCACGCGCCGCGTGGTACTCAGGATCGATATCGAGCTTCTCGACGAGGTTCGGGAACAGACGCTGTGGCAGAATCGGGCATTGACCGAATGGGGCGAATTCAACGAGGACGACGGTGAAGACCGGGAGACCGGTATCGACCGAGCGGTTGAAAAGATCGCCGAGGAGGTTCTTCGACACGTGGCTGAGGAGTTCTGATGGGATCGCTCCTGAGGTTGGTACTGCTCGCAGCCGGACTCTACATTGGTTACCTGCTCGCGACGCCTCATATCAGGGCATGGCGCTTCAAAGACGCCATGACCCAATCGGTTCGTTTTGCGGACGTGAGCACGCCCGAGGCGATGCGGCAAGCGCTTCTGGAATCGGCCGACGAACTCGGCGTTCCGCTATTGCCACACCGGCTTCGGGTGCGCGGCCAGCGAGACGGGACAGTGAACATCTCCGCGGCCTGGGAAGAAGTCGTCCGCGTGCCCGCGTGGCGGTTCGGTGAGTGGGTCGACACGCTGCGCTTCGGCTACGAGGTTAGAGGACCGTAACGGATGAGCCCGCTACTGCAAAAGAAAGTCTTGGTTCTCAACCAGAACTACGAACCGTTGTCCGTGCTCGGTATCGTGTGTCGTACCTTTGCCGTCTGTGGTCCGCTTATCGGTCTACATTCATGCGCCTCAAAAGCGGGTCGCGCTGACTCGTCGTAATGTGCTGCGACGGGACAGCTACCGATGCCAGTATTGCGGTACGCGTCGAGGACCGATGACGACAGATCACGTCGTTCCCCGTTCCGCGGGTGGTCGGGATATCTGGACGAACTTGGTTTGTGCGTGCGTCCGCTGTAACAATAGGAAAGGGAACCGCGCACCCGAACAGGCAGGGCTATCCCTAGCTCGCCCGCCCCGACGCCCGCACCCGTTCACTCTCATCACGTACTTCGCATCAGTCCCAGACCAGCGGTGGCGACCCTACCTGCTTGTCGGCCGATTCTAGGACCCGCCTAACCGTCTGGGTCCGTCAACGTACGGAGTAACATGGAAGAGGTCGCTCACTTCGTCGAAGTCGGACACTTTTTTTTCATCTTAATAGTCGTGTTGCTGTCGGCGAAGCTGATGGGCGAGCTGTTCGAGCGCATCGGTCAACCGGCGGTTCTGGGAGAGCTGGTTGCTGGAGTGATTGTCGGCGCTTCGGTGCTAGGGCTGATCCCGGTCGATCCAGCCGATCCGTATGGGGCGATGGTTCACGTTCTGGCGGAAGTGGGAGTGGCGATCCTGCTGTTCGAGATCGGTCTCGAGACCGACCTAAGGGAGATGTTCCATGTTGGATCGTCGGCGTTGACGGTTGCCGTGGTTGGCATCGTGCTCCCATTCCTGTTCGGATACTTGTTCTGGTCCTACTACGAGGGTGGAGCAAGTCTGACGGCGATTTTCATTGGCGCTACGCTGACCGCGACATCGGTTGGGATCACCGCGCGCGTGCTGACTGATCTTGGTAAGATCAACAGCGCCGAGGCACGGATCATCATCGGTGCGGCGGTTATCGACGACATTCTCGGATTGTTGATTCTGGCGGTCGTCGAGGGCCTCGCTTCGACCGGCACGATCTCGGTTGTCGGTGTCGTCAAGCTATTCGCGCTGGCGGTGGGATTCTTGGCGGTGGCGATGGCGATCGGGCTCTACACGGCACGGTGGATTTTCGAGCTCGTAAACCGGATGCGCGTGCGCGGAGTGCTGGTCACCTTCGCACTCGTTTTTGCGCTGATGCTGGCCTTCTTCGCTGATCGCGTAGGGTTGGCACCGATCGTAGGCGCCTTCGCAGCTGGCCTCATTCTCTCGCGGACCAACCAGTTCGACACAATAGTCGAGCAGATCAAGCCGGTCGCCGATGTTTTCACGCCGATCTTTTTTGTGTCGATCGGTGCCGCGGTGGACGTATCGATTCTTGACCCGAGAGTTCCCGAGAATCACGAGATCCTCTTGGTTGGAGCCGGGTTGTTTGTCATCGCCGTGATTGGCAAGGTGGCGGCTGGCTACAGCGTGTTGCGACGGGATATCAACAAGCTCGCAATCGGCGCGGGAATGGTCCCGCGTGGAGAGGTGGGGCTGATCTTCGCCCAGCTTGGGCTTCTGGGGGGCATTCTAACGCAGGATGTTTTCTCGGCGGTGTTGATCATGGTCATGGCCACGACGCTGGTCACGCCACCAGTCCTCAAGTTGCTTTTCGAGCGTCAATCAGCTGAGACCGAGCCGGCGGACGAGCACGACCGGCCCCCGGTCCACCCGGGAATGGGTGGCCTTCCCTAACGATCCGGATCGACCGCTTCTATCCGTCGTCGTTCCCGCTTACAACGAACGCCCGACGATTGCCGAGCAGCTCAAGCGAGTTGCGGTGACGCCGTTCGAGAAAGAGATCGTAGTTGTCGATGACGGATCGGACGATGGTACGCGTGAGTACCTGTCGGCAGTCGCCAGCGGAGGGGAGCGAATTCTGGATGGTAACGGACGTGCAGTGCCGATCAGGGTCATTTTCCAGACGACCAACCAGGGTAAGGGGGCTGCTCTACGCCGGGCTTTTGCCGAAGTGGACGGCGACATCGTTCTGGTACAGGATGCCGATCTGGAATACGACCCGCGCGATTATGAGGCGCTGGTCAGTCCAATTCTCGACGGCGTGGCGGACGTCGTATACGGCTCGCGGTTTCTGGGCGGACCCCAACGCGTGCACTTGTTCTGGCACTCTGTGGGCAATCGCGCGCTGACGCTGCTCTCGAATGCGCTCAACAATCTGAACCTGACTGACATGGAGACTGGTTTCAAAGTGTTTCGTCGAGAAGTCATTGACGCGATCGGTCCAACTCTCAGATCCAACCGTTTCGGCATCGAGCCGGAGATCACAGCCAAGATCGCCCGCCGCGGCTATCGGGTGTACGAAACACCCGTAGCGTATCACGGACGTGATTATTGCGGCGGCAAGAAAATCACGTGGCGCGACGGTGTAGCGGCGGTGTACCACGTGGTGCGGTTCCGATTGGCGGATTGATGGTCGGCGAGAAGTTCAGCCGAGAGTCCGGCGGACCGATAGAGGCTCGGTTTGCCCGATCGTTACCACGGCTCGAGCTTCGCTGGCGCGGGCACCCGCTGCTCGCTGGAATAACCACGCGCGAGCTGAACTTCCGGTCTGGAGGCGCTGGTGCTCGGCCGGCGCAAAACGCGCTCGAGGCGTGGGCCGGGCCGGGATTCCGATCGATTGTGAAAGCTTCGCAAGTCCATGGGACCGAGTTGTTTCGCGCCGACACAGTCGCGCCAGGCACGATTCGGGTCGAGGCCCGGGACGGTTTTCTGGTTGCTACGGCAGGCGTACTGCTTACGGTTGGCGTTGCCGACTGTGTCCCCGCGCTCGTCTATGCACCATCGGTTGGCGCGATCGCGCTCGTTCACGCCGGTTGGCGTGGGGTTGCGGGTGGGATCGTAACCGCAGCGGTGGCCGAGCTGAGTGCCGAGTATGGGGCCCGTCCAAGTGAGTGCGAGGCGTACTGGGGGCCCGCGATCGGTCCGTGCTGTTACCCGGTTGGTGAGGAGGTGGTGGAATCGATTCGGGCCACGGGAGCCGGGCCCGATACGGAGGGTTGGACCACTGGCGGTCGGAACGAGCGCTGGGTCGACCTGCGCGGCGCCCTTACCCGTCAAGCGGTATCCGCCGGGTTACTCCCGGCGTCGGTCGTTTCGTCCTCTGATTGTACGTGCTGCGATCGAGAGCGTTTCCACAGCTATCGGCGGGATGGTGGGGATAGTGGGAGGATGGTCTTTTTCGCCGGTTTCCCGGACTGACCTGGGGTCACCCGCCTCTTGCCTTGACGCCCGTTTCGAGTAGATTTGGTAATGAAGTGGGGCGGCGGCCCCACTTTTTTTGCTTCCGTGTCAGCGACCCGAGAGCAGAGGCTGATCGATGTCCGATGTCGACCGCATGAGGGTTGTGGTCGAGCCGGTCGTGGAACGGGCCGGAGCCGAGCTCGTACACGTTGAGTTCGGCGGGGGTCAGGGACGACCTGTGGTACGGGTCTACGTGGACACGGAAGCTGGCGTGACGCTCGACGACTGTGCTCGGTTGTCCAGGTTGATCGAGCGGGAACTTGAATCGTCGGGGGTCGTTCCGGAGAGGTATGTGCTTGAGGTCTCAAGCCCTGGGATCGAGCGGCCACTCACCCGGCGGCGCGACTTCGAGCGCTTTGCTGGACGCGAGATAGCGATCCGATTGCATGCCGGTCTGGAAGGTCGCAAGCGCTTTACCGGCGTTCTCGAGGGTGTGGTTGATCAGGGCAATGGCTCGTTCGGCATAGTTGTACGCGACTCCGTTGGTGGAACCGACGATCGGTGGGTCTTTGGCCACGGTGAGATAGCCAGCGCCAAGTTGCACGTTGATTGGCGATCTGCCACCGGAGCCAAGAGCAAGGGATGACTCGGATAGTGGTTTTAGAGGAGTAGTGAGAGTATGGAAATCCTAGAAGCATTTGGTCAGCTGACCCGAGAAAAAGCGCTCGAGAAGTCGGAGGTTGTCGAGCTCGTCCAGGTCGGCATGTTGGCAGCCGTGCGGCGCAAGTACGGAGCTGAAGCCGAGGCCGAAGTGCTCGTCGACCCGGTCACCGGTGAGATCCGCATCTACATGCTAAAGGAGATCGTGGCCGATGAAGAGGCAGTAGAGGATCCGTCGCGTCAGATGACGGTTGAGGAAGCCAAGCAGTTGCCGTTCGTCAACGAACCGTGGGGCGACGATGACCCGGTCCCGGGTCAGGTGGCTGAGATCCCGCTCGACTACAACACGTTTGGTCGCAACGCCATTCAGGCGGCCAAGCAGATGATCATCCAGAAGGTGCGGGAAGAAGAGCGGAACCGTATTCGCGAAGAGTACGCTGATCGAGTGGGCGAGCTCGTCTCGGGGACGGTTCAGCAGGTGGATCGCGGCAATGCGCTGGTCTTCCTTGATCGTCGCACAGAGGCGCTTCTCCCTGGACGAGAACAGGTGCGCCGCGAGTATCTGCGACAGGGTGAAACCGTCCGCGCTTTGCTCCTGGACATTCGAGAGACCAACAAGGGTCCGCAGCTAATCTTGAGTCGTACGCATCCTGACTTCGTGTGCGCACTCTTTGCGCTCGAGGTGCCCGAGGTTTTTCAGGGCATCGTGGAGATCCGAGCCATCGCGCGCGAGCCCGGGAGTCGCTCCAAGATCGCTGTTTGGTCACGCGACCAGCATGTTGATCCGGTGGGCGCATGCGTGGGCCTGAAGGGCAGCCGCGTTCAGGCAGTGGTCTCGGAGCTGGGAGGCGAACGGATCGATATCGTGCCGTGGACTGATGACTCTCGCGAGTTCATCGCCCAGGCGTTGTCACCGGCCGAGGTTTACAAGATCATGCTCCATGAGCCCGAAGGCGGCGATGAAACCGGGTTGTTTGCGGAAACAGCGGAGGCTACTGCATTCAAGCCGCGCACCCGTTTCCGTGGCCCAACGGCGGCACCGGCACCGTCTCAGCCGGCTAGTCCAGAAGAGACTGCGGCTGCGATGGAAGCGTCGAAGGCATCGCTTGAAAAGGCGGCACGACTCGAGACAGAGCGAATGGCCGATGACGCTGATTCCGAGCCGCAAGAGGCGAGCGGCGAGAAAGCGGAGATTGAAGCCGAGGTCGTCGCTGAGGCGACGCCCGATGATAGCGGTGAAGTAGTGACTCCGACGATCGCTGAAGAAAGTGCACCGGTCGAGACGGAGGTTCCCGAGAAACGAGCCACAGTGGTGTGCTCAGAAGACCAACTCTCGTTGGCGATCGGACGCTCCGGCCAGAATGTCAGATTGGCGTCAAAGCTCACCGGATACCGTATCGATCTGGTCAGTAAGGCTGAGTACCTGGCCCGTGAGGAAGAGGTGTTGTTCGGTCGTAAACCGGAGGCCGAGGCTGGCACCGGAGCGACCGAGCCCGACATTGAGACCGGTGATTTTGATCTCAGTCAGGTTCCGGGGATTACTCCCGAGACGGTTGAAGCGATGGCCAACGCCGGCTACAAGTCCTTCAATGATATTATCGATCTTGAACTTGAGGATCTGGCTGCGGTTCCAGGTATGACCCAAGAGGCCGCCGAGTTGTTGACGCGTGTGATTGACGAGTTGACGGTCGAGGTTGAAGAGGAGTGGGACGAGGATGAGGGCGAGTATGTGCCGAGCCAGCCAGGGTCTGTCGAGCCATCAACGTCGGAGGCGGCAAGCGACAACGAGCACGGCACGACTGAGGACGTTGTAACACCGACTGCCGCCGTCGAGAGCGCGGAGGCGGATGACAGCGATACGGACGAGATCGACGGTTGATCGAGTCGGCCCGACGCTCAAGCCTCGCGCCAACGGCTTGGTCCGGCAAGCACGCCGCGCGGGCCGGATCGTGATCGGAGTCCAACAAACGCGGGCTGCGGCCCGGGCCGGACGCGCTGCGGCCACACTAGTGGCCGACGATTTGGGTTCTCGTCGTCGCGAGATCCTTCTCGATGGTCTCAACCAAGCCGGCGTAGCTGTGTACGACGGTTGGAACAAGGACGAACTGGGTGAAATCGCTGGCCGCGCCGCGGTCGCCGCGCTGACGATCACGGATCGCCACATTGCCAACGGACTGTCTGGGATCATCGCTTCGGAGAAACCGGATCCACAAAAGGAGCCCGAACGTGGCTAAGGTACGAATCTACGAAGTTGCCCGGCGCTTCAACGTGTCGAGCGAAGCGATGGTGAACCTTCTCAAAGAGATGAAGGTTCCGGTCAAGAACCATATGTCCTCGATCGACGATGAGACGATCACTCAGGTCGCAGCCAAGTTCGAGGCCGAGAAGGAAGCCGTAAAACAAGCCGAAGAGGAAAAGAAGAAAAAGCTCGATGAAGCCAAGCGGCAGCGTCGCGCGAAGAAGGATGATGTCAAGCCTCAGGTAAAAGCGGTTGAAGCCGGAACCGGAGAGCCGGGCGTTGCGACCGCGGACGAACCCCGGCAGGGGCCGCGCCGCCGTCGTCGCCGCCGTAGGCGTCGGAAGGTGGACCAGGAAGCGGTTGAGCAGAACATCCGCCAAACGATGGCTAAGATGGAAGGCCGGACGCGGCGCCGTAAGCGAGTCCGTCGCGAGGAGCGGGAAGTCGTGGCGGCTGAGCCCGAGAATCTGGTTAAGGTCACCGAGTTCGTGTCGGTCGCCGAACTGGCCGACTTGATCAGCGTTCCAGCCACCAAGATCATCGCTACCTGCATGGAGCTCGGGCTCATGGTAACCGTGAATCAGCGCCTCGACTTTGACACGATAAGTCTGATTTGCGAGGAGTTTGGATATGCCGCGCAGAGACAGGAAGCGTTTGTAGTAAGTGAACCGGAAGATGTCGAGGAAAGCGAAGCGAATCTCACCCCAAGGCCACCCGTGATCACCGTGATGGGACACGTTGACCACGGAAAGACGTCACTGCTCGATCACATGCGCAAGACGAATGTGATCGCCGGTGAATCGGGCGGAATCACCCAGCACATTGGTGCCTACGAGGTCGCTTTGAGCGGCGGTCGCCGCGTCACGTTCATCGATACGCCAGGCCACGAGGCGTTTACAGCGATGCGGGCCAGGGGCGCCCAGACGACGGATATCGTAATCCTGGTGGTTGCCTCGGACGACAGCGTGATGCCGCAGACCGTGGAGGCGATCGATCACGCGCGTGCGGCCGGTGTCCCCATCATGGTCGCCATCAACAAAATCGATCTACCTGAGGCCCAGATCGACAAGGTCAAGCAAGAGCTCACAAACCACGGTGTCATCATCGAGGAGTTTGGTGGGGACGTGTTGGCAACCGAAGTCAGCGCCAAGACCGGGCAAGGGGTCGAAGAGTTGCTTGAGAAAGTGTTACTGCAGGCCGAGTTGCTGGATCTGAAGGCAAACGCGGATCGATCGGCCCGTGGCGTGGTGATCGAGGCGGAGCTGGATCGCGGTATGGGGCCGTTGGCGACGATCCTTGTGACGACCGGAACGCTCAAGCTCGGCGACTCGTTCATCTGTGGTTTGTTCGACGGCAAGGTTCGCGCGCTGTTGGACGAACGAGGCAACAACGTTTCCGAGGCTGGGCCGTCGACGCCGATCCGCGTGTTAGGGCTTGGTGGTGTGCCCGAGGCGGGTGACACTTTCGCGGTGCTGGATGGTGACCGACAAACACGTGAGATAGCGCAGAAACGACAGCGGCTCCAGCGCGAGCAAGGGTTCCGTCGAACCAAGGAACCGACCACGCTGGAGGAGCTGTACGAACAGGTGCAAGCGGGCCGCATCGAACGTCTCAATGTGATTCTCAAGGGTGATGTTGGGGGTTCAGTTGAGGCACTCGCGGACGAGTTGACGAAGCTATCGACGGAAGAAGTGCAGGTGACGGTAATTCACCGCGGCGTGGGCGCGATCTCCGAGAACGACGTTGTCCTGGCTGCGGCGTCGAATGCCATCATCATCGGATTCCACGTGCGACCCGATGCTCGGGCCCGTGCAGCCGCCGAGAGAGAGGGCGTCGATATCCGTCACTATCGCGTCATCTACGAGGTGGCCGAAGACGTTCGCAAGGCGATGGAGGGTCTCTTGGCACCCGAGGAGCGAGAGGTGGTGCTCGGCTCGGCGGAGGTGCGGAAGATCTTCAAGGTTGGTCGGTTGGGTACCATCGCTGGTTGTCAGGTAGCCGACGGGGTGATCCCCCGAGCCGCTAGGGTGCGTGTCGTGCGTGATGGCGTGGAGGTTTACGAGGGCGCTATCGCTTCGCTCAAGCGGTTCAAGGATGACGTTCGCGAAGTACGCGAAGGCTTCGAGTGCGGGATCAACGTCGAGGGCTTCAACGATGTCAAAGTCGGTGACGTCATTGAGGCGTACAAGATCGAGGAAGTGCAGCGCACGCTGGCCTAGGGTTGGCGCGCCATGACGATCGTCGGCCTCCGCACTTTCGACGTCCATATCTACGGATCACAATCGCTCAAGGAGAAACGATTCGTTCTGAGAAGTGTCAAGGATCGGATCTCCAATCGCTTTAACGTTTCGATCGCCGAAACCGGGCACTTCGAGAAGTGGCAGCGAGCCGAGCTTGCGGTTGCGGTGGTGAGCGGTCAGCGACGAAACGTCGAGAAGACTCTAGACGCGATCCTCGATTTGCTCGATGGAGAATCAGAGCTTCGCGTCATTGATGCCCACACCGAGATCTACTGACGCGATCGTGGTGCGAAGCGGGACACATGGCCCACGGATACCGACGTAAATACCGAGTTGATGAGCTCCTCAAGCAGGAGATCGCCAGGGTCTTGAGCGCGAAGCTCAAGGATCCGCGGATCGGATTCGCTACTGTGATGGCTGTAAAGAGCGCGCCCGACTTGAGAACTGCGCGGGTGTACGTCAGCGTGCTGGGTGATGAGGAGGAAAAACAAGCCACGTTAAAGGTCTTGCGCGGGGCGGCTGGATTCGTTCGCTCCCGGGTGGGTAACGTTGTGACGCTGAAGTACCTGCCGGAGCTGCATTTCGAGCTCGATCGAACACTTGAGGAGGCCGCTAGAATCGAGACCATCCTCGGAGGTCTTGATCCGGGCGACTCGGAAGCTGAGTCTGGCCCTGCAACCGAACCCTCCGGCATTCTTTTGCTCGACAAGCCGGTCGGCCCAACCAGTCACGACGCGGTTCAGATCGTTCGGCAGGCGGTAGGAACGCGCCGCGTGGGCCACTTCGGCACGCTGGATCCGTTTGCGACCGGCTTGTTGGTCTGTGGTGTCGGCCCAGCTACTCGATTGGCGCCGTTCTGTAGCCAGCACGACAAGACGTATGAGGTCACCGTGCGGCTCGGCTGGCGCAGCACAACTGATGACCCCGAAGGTGAGCTATTGGCAACCGAGAGCGTCGTCGAGCCTACAACGGAGGAGATCGATGAGGTGTGCCGCGCGTGGACGGGACGCGTGGCGCAGACGCCACCAAGTTATTCCGCCAAGCACGTCGGCGGGAAGCGAGCCTACGAGCGGGCGCGGGCCGGCGAAACGGTTACGCTGCCTGACGTTATGGTGACGATTGATAGCGTGACGATCGAGCGGTACGCCTTTCCGGAGTTGGCTCTCACCGTGAAGTGCGGCAGCGGTACCTACATGCGCGCGCTGGCACGTGATATCGGTGAGACCCTCGGAATTGGCGGGTACTGCGCGGCACTCAGGCGAACTCAATCGGGACCGTTCGCCGTTGAGACCGCCATTGGCTGGGATGCCTTGGCCGAGCCGGACCTCGTGCGTGACGCGATCCAACCCACGGCAATGGCCGTCGCCGAACTCCCCGTCATCCAGCTAAGTGATGCTCAGCAGATGGCGGTTGTACACGGTCAGACGATCGAGAATCTCGATTCGTGCGGACAGGAAGAGGGTTGGGTCCAACTTCACGGACCGAGCGGGTTTGTCGGATTAGGGGAGTTTCACCGCGAGCCACATGGATGGCAGCTGTTGCCGCGCCGGATTCTGTACCCCGAGGGGGAGGGTCGCTGAAGTTGGCTGCGGGTTTGCCGGGTTCACGGCGTACCACCATAACGGTTGGGACCTTTGACGGCGTCCATCGTGGTCATCAGGCGGTCCTGAGAGAGATCGTGCGCCGTGCTCGCGCCGCTGATCGCGAGAGCGTCCTAGTGACCTTTGAACCTCACCCGCTCTGGATTGTGGCGCCGGAGCGAGCGCCGTGCTTGCTGACGACACCGATCGAGCGTCGGCTTTTGTGGCCACAGTTCGAACTCGACTACGTCGTCGTGGTGCCGTTTGATGAACGATTGCGCCAACTGGCCCCGGAGGCGTTTGTACGGGACGTTCTCGTTCGACAGCTCAGGCTCGGTGAGCTGGTAATCGGCTACGATCACGGCTTCGGCAAGGATCGTGCGGGCGATGTCGAGACGCTGCGTCGTCTGGGTATGGAGGAAGAGTTCTCGGTTGATGTTGTAGGGCCGGTCACATCGGGCGAGCAAACGGTCTCCAGCACCAAGATCCGAGATGCGATTGCGGGCGGTGATCTTGCGATCGCCGCGGCCGGTCTAGGACGACCCTACTCGGCCTACGGGCGGGTGGTGCGCGGCGCGGGTCGTGGCCGGTCGCTGGGGTTTCCGACGGCCAATCTCGAACTGAGTCCCAATAAGTGCTTGCCCCCCGAGGGCGTGTACGCGGTACTGGCCGAGATCGACGGCGAGTGGCATGGGGCAATGGCCAATCTCGGCCCTCGACCGACGTTTGACGAGGGGGGTGGCGGGCTCGAAGCGCACCTCCTCGACTGGTCCGGCGAACCCCTCTATGGGGCTCTGGTGGGCATCGAGTTTGTCCGCCGACTGCGGCCGGTCAGGCGCTTTGACGGCCCCGAGGAACTGTCGGCGCAGCTAGGCCATGACCGGGCGGCTGCGCGGACGGCCCTGGTTGACCCTCAGGAGGTGGCTTAATGCGTTCTGCTATAGTATCTTCCATGATTATAGCTTGATCTTTTCAGTGCCCACATTTTTAGACATCGATCGAGGGACAACGCGTCTATGAGCTTGAGTTCTTCGCAGAAGAGCGAGGTCATCGAGGGTTTCCGGGAGCACGAGACCGACACAGGTTCGAGTAGAGTGCAGATCGCCGTCCTCACCCGGCGGATCAACGAGCTTACCGATCATTTCCGCCAGCACCCTCATGATCATCACAGCCGTCGTGGTTTGCTCAAGATGGTGGGCCGACGTCGACGGCTGCTCGACTATTTGAAGAGCACCGATGTTGAGCAGTACCGGCAGATCCTGGAGGAGTTGAACCTCCGGAAATAGTGCGTCGATCGGCTCGTTTGGTCGAGTCGACCGATTCGTTTGCGCCCGTGACGGGGTGTGGGAAGAGCGGTGTTCGACGTGAGATGTACGCGGTACGATGATCGACTCGTACCTCGCATATCTTACGGCGAAACGTGCCGCACCTTCTTCCGCCTTCCGCCTGACGGGCGTCCACTAGACGCTGGGCAACGGCTGATGCTGAACCCCGGCTGGTAACCGTCAGGAGAAAAAGAGAATGGCAACAACCAAGAAAACGTTCGATATCGGCGGCGTGCCGATGACGATCGAGACCGGCAAAGTCGCTCGGTTAGCGGGTGGAGCGGTCATGGTCAGCTATGGCGAGACGATGGTGCTGTGCACCGCCACGGCCAGCCCCAAGGCCGACTTCAGCAGGGGTTGGTTCCCGCTGTTTGTGGAGTATCGAGAGAAGATGTATGCAGCGGGGAAGATCCCTGGCGGTTTTTTCAAGCGTGAGGGTCGCCCAGGGGAGAAGGAAACACTATCCGCCAGGCAGATCGATCGACCCTGCCGACCGTTGTTCCCGAAGGGTTATATGCACGAAACCCAGTTGGTGTGTCAGGTGCTCTCGTACGACAGCGAGAACGACCCTGACGTCCTGGGGATTGTGGGTTGCGGAGCGGCGCTGTCGATCAGCGGCATTCCATTTGAGGGACCGGTGGCCGGCGTCCGCGTCGGGATGGTCGACGGGGAGTACATAATCAATCCCAGCTTTGAACAGCTGGAACACAGCAGCATCGACGTTGTGGTGGCTGGCACTGCCGATTCGGTATCGATGGTCGAGGGCTCGGCGCTAGAGGCATCCGAAGCCGATCTGCTGGGCGCGATCCGTGCTGGGCACGAGGCAATCAGCAAGATCTGCGCGGGGATCGAAGAGCTAAAGCGTGAGGTCGGCCGGCCGGAGATGGCGTGGTCGCCCCCTGACATGGACACCGAGCTCGCGAGCAAGGTGAGTCAGCAGGCGCGTCCTGGTGTCGAAAAGGCGATGAAGATGGCGGACAAGGAGGAGCGAAACCAAGCCCTCGAGGCGGTTCGCGATTCGATCGCCACGGCGATGGCCGACGAACTTGGCGACGATTACGCCGCCGTCGAACGTCAAATCCGGCGTGCGATTGACGAGGTCGAGTCGGATACCATGCGCGGAGAGATCCTGAAGGCCGGTCAACGCTCAGATGGTCGCGGCCCGACCGACATCCGCCCAATTGAGATCGAAGTAGGGGTGTTGCCTCGAACCCACGGCTCAGCGCTCTTCACGCGCGGGAATACGCAGTCGCTGGGCGTGGTCACGCTGGGAACGCGGCAGGATCAACAGATGATCGACGATCTCGATCCGAAGTGGGACAAGACGTTCATGTTGCACTACAACTTCCCACCGTTCTCGGTCGGTGAAGTGGGACGTTTCGGTGGCACTGGTCGACGCGAAATCGGTCATGGGGCGCTGGCCGAGCGATCGCTGCGCACCCTCCTTCCTGATCGTGAGGAGTTTCCCTACACGATTCGAATCGTGTCCGACATCCTTGAGTCGAACGGCTCGTCATCGATGGCGTCGGTTTGCTCGGGTTCGCTGTCTCTCATGGACGCCGGCGTGCCGATCACCAAGGCGACCGCCGGCATCGCCATGGGGCTGATCATGGAAGCCGATGAGGTGGTTGTCTTGTCCGACATCCTCGGCATCGAGGACCACCTGGGCGACATGGACTTCAAGGTCGCCGGAACTCGCGACGGGATCACCGGCTTCCAGATGGACATCAAGATCAAGGGTGTCTCGTTCGAAGTCCTAGAGCGCGCCTTGGCACAAGCCCGCGACGGGAGATTGCACATTCTCGAATTGATGCAGCAAGCCCTCGCCGGACCCCGGGAGTCGATCAGCAAACACGCCCCGCGGATCATCACGATCGTGGTGCCGAAGAAGAAGATCCGGGATATCATCGGCAGCGGCGGCAAGGTGATCCGTGGACTTCAGGAGGAAACGGGCGCCAAGATCGATATCGACGACGAAGGCGTTGTCACGATCGCTTCGATCGATGGGGCGGGTGGACAAGAGGCCCTCAGCCGAATCGAGAAGATCATCGAGGAACCTGAGATCGGGAAGATCTACGAAGGACCGGTTAAGAGCATCACGACGTTTGGTGCGTTTGTCGAGATTCTACCGGGCCGTGACGGGCTGGTTCACATCTCGGAGCTGGAGCACCGTCGCGTAGAGCGCGTGGAAGACGTGACGTCGGAGGGCGAAGTAATGCGCGTCAAGTTGATCGGGATCGACAATCAGGGTCGGGTGAAGCTCTCCCGCAAGGCGCTGCTCGAGAAGCCGGAGGGAGGCGACGGTGGCCAGCAGAACGGTGGCCAGCGAGAGCACGACCAAGAGCGGTCTGGACGTGGACGCCGCGGCGGGCGCGGCTAGGCCTGAGAAGCAACGCATGCGGATCGGCGTGCCGCGAGAGATAAAGGCTAACGAGAACCGGATCGCGCTGCGCCCGGTGGGCGCCGAAGTGCTCAGCCGAGACGGTCACGAAGTGTGGGTCGAGCACGGCGCCGGAGTGGGCTCAGGTTTCGACGATGAAGCCTACGAACTGGCCGGTGCGCGGTTGGTGGATGGGCCGCAGGAACTGTTTGCCGAGTGCGAGATGATCGTCAAGGTCAAGGAGCCGTTGGCAGCCGAGATCGACTTGATCAGGGAAGGTCAAGTTGTATTCACCTTCTTCCATTTCGCTGCCTCACGGGAACTGACTCAGGGGTTGATCGAGACCGGCTCGGTAGCGGTGGCATACGAGACCGTAGAGGAAGCCGACGGCTCGCTTCCACTGCTGGTTCCGATGAGCGAGGTCGCGGGGCGGATGGCGATCCAGGAAGGTGCCAAGTACCTGGAGAAGCTGATGGGGGGGCGTGGGATTCTGTTGGGTGGCGTCCCGGGCACTCCACCAGCCGAAGTCGTCATCCTGGGCGGAGGCGTGGTCGGCACCAACGCTGCCAAGATGGCTGCGGGGCTCGGTGCGCGGGTGACGATTCTCGATGTCTCTCTCGATCGGCTGCGGTACCTAGAGGACGTGATGCCGGCCAACGTTGACTGCCTGTTCTCAGACGTACACACTATTCGCGACATGCTGATCCGAGCCGATCTGTTGGTCGGCGCCGTCTTGCTGCCGGGCGCCAAGGCTCCCCACTTGGTGACGCGTGAGGACCTGCGCCAGATGAAGCCAGGTGCGGTAATCGTGGACGTCGCGGTGGACCAGGGCGGTTGTATCGAGACGTGCCGGCCGACAACACACGAGGACCCGGTCTTTGTTGTCGACGGTGTCGTTCATTACTGTGTAGCGAACATGCCGGGCGCGGTACCGAGGACATCGACGATCGCCCTGACGAACGCCACCCTCCCTTATGCCCGGCGATTGGCCGATCAGGGCTGGCAGGCGGCGTGTCGCGACAGCGAGCCTCTGCGCCTTGGACTCAATGTAGTTGCTGGTGAGGTCACATATCCTGGCGTCGCCGAAGCGTTTGACCTCCCGTATAGGGAACCCGAAGAGGTGCTCCAGTGAGCTCCAGCCCAAGTGTGACCTTGAACGCCGCAAAGCAGCTGCCCGTTCGCCGGCTGGGGGATCATGATCTGCCGCTACCGGAGTACGCAACCAAAGCCGCGGCGGGGCTCGATCTGCGCGCGGCCGAGGCGCACAGGATCGCTCCCGGAGAACGTCGGCTGATCGGCACCGGTTTCGCGATCGCTTTGCCGTCTAATTGCGAGGGCCAGATCCGACCGCGATCCGGGATGGCAGCCGAGCATGGCGTCACTGTTCTGAATGCCCCCGGAACCGTCGACGCAGACTATCGGGGCGAAGTGAAGGTCTTGCTGGTGAACTTGGGTCAAGAAGTCGTCGAGATCAATCGTGGTGACCGCATCGCACAACTCGTCGTCGGACCCGTTTCGCGCCTCGACTTGGTTGAGGTCGAGGCACTTCCCGAGACAACTCGGGGAATCGGCGGCTTTGGGTCGACCGGTCAGTGAGCGCGCCGTGCTGAGTTTCCTCAGATCGAACGCCGGGCCGTTTCTGGCTAGCGAGGTGTCAGTTGATCTCGGGACCGCTAATACGCTCATTTACGTAAAAGGGCGAGGCATCGTCCTCAACGAGCCGTCGGTTGTAGCCCTGGACGCGGACACCCGCGAGATCTTGGCGGTCGGACTCGAAGCGAAGAAGATGCTGGGCCGAACGCCGGCTGGAATCAACGCCGTACGACCCCTCAAAGATGGCGTAATCGCTGATTTTGAAGTGACTGAGAAGATGCTTCGTGATTTTCTGAAGCGCGTGTTACGAAATCGCATCATGCCGATACGCCCGAAAGTTCTCATCTCGGTTCCCAGCGGTATCACCGAAGTCGAGAAGCGGGCTGTACGAGACAGCGCCGAGTCAGCCGGCGCAAAAGAGGTGTACTTGGTTCCCGAGCCGATGGCAGCCGCCATTGGTGTTGGGCTTCCGGTTGAGACACCAACCGGTAACATGGTGATCGATATCGGCGGTGGAACCACCGAAATTGCCGTCATCGCGCTGTCTGGTATTGTGAGCGATATATCGATCCGGGTTGGCGGCGATGAGATCGATGAAGCGATTCAGCACTTCGTGAAGAAGGACTACAACATAGTGATCGGGGAGCCTACGGCGGAGCAGGTGAAGATGACGATCGGCTCGGCGTATCAATCGGTCAACGGAGAAGAGGTCATGGACGTCAAGGGGCGCGACGTCGTGACCGGGATCCCGAAGACTGTTCGAGTGAGCTCGGCCGAGATACGCGACGCGATCCAGGAGCCGATCATGGCGGTCGTTGATGCCGTCCGGCAGGCGCTCGAGCGGACCCCGGCGGAGTTGGCGAGCGACATCGTCGATCGCGGTATCGTGATGACCGGCGGTGGTGCGCTCCTCCGAGGACTCGACTCGCTACTGCGCGAGAACACCAATCTCCCCATCAACGTCGATGAGGAACCGCTGACATGCGTGGTCCGCGGTTCCGGTCGGATACTAGACGACCCGGACAAGTATCGCGGCGTGCTCGTCCTGAGCGGCCGCAACTGAATCCACGGCTCGGCGTTGGCTGATGCCGCTACTACCCTCTGCTCGCCGCGCTGAAGCCATCGCCATCACTTGTGCGGCGGCGTCACTGGTCCTATTGGCGCTCCCCGACTCGCGTCAGGCCGCGCTCGCCCGTTCGGTCAATCACGTCGTAATGCTGCCCGTGTCTCGGGTCCGTGAGGTGTTTGGCGGATACCTCCGACTGAGAACCGAGAACATGCAACTCAGGCGTCAGCTTCAAGGGGCACGAGTCGAGCTCTCGGATACCGATGTGGTTCGGTTGCAGAATCGAGAGTTAAGAAGCTTGCTCGGCTTCGCGGACCATTTGCCGGTGGACTTTACTGCCGCCAGGGTGATCAATCGTGATTTCGTGGCGACACCAAGCGTGATGATCGTTGACGCCGGTCGTGCCGAGAATGTCACGGAGAACCTGCCTGTGGTAACCGATCGTGGCCTGGTGGGTAAAATCGTTTCGGTTGGATCGGGCACAAGTGAGGTCATGTTGTACACACACCCGGATTTCAGCGCCAGTGCCCTGCTGCTCGGTGGCGATCATCTCGAGTACGGGATCGTGCGCCCGAGCGCGGCGGGTCGATTGCAGTTGTTGTTGCCGTTGAGAGCGCGCTCCGAACCCGGTGATCGGATCGTAACATCGGGCTACGGAGGTGCTTTTCCGCGTGGGATCCCGATCGGACAAGTCACTGCGAGCCAGGAGGACCAGCGACTGGGGTTGCAACAGATTGATCTGGTTGAACCCGGGGTTGATCTGGGTTCGTTGACGACGGTGTTTGTGCTCATGCGGGGTTCCTCACGAGACGCCTCGGCGGGTGATAGTCTGCGACTATTCTGGCCGGGTTACGGCCACCCGCCGATGGTGGGCGATCGATTGGGTGGCAAAGCATCGGCTGTCGGAGGTGACCCGATCGCGCCGACTGAGGCCAACAGCGACTCGTTGTGACCAGTTCGATCGGGCCCACGGATGCTCAACCGCTTTCGCGCCAACGATATGCAACGTTTCTCGCTTTTTGCCTGTTGGCGGCGATCGTGCTCGAGGACCCATTGGCGATTGGCGGTGCGCGGCCAGATTTTGTGCTCATCGCGCTCACCTATGGCGCTCTGGCGTGGCACGCCCAAGCTGGGGCGTTACTGGGCTTCGGGTTGGGACTTTTCCGCGACGCGCTCGTGTTGTCGCACTTCGGATTACACGCGCTGGGGATGACCGTCCTCGGGTACAGCCTCGGCAAGTCGCGTGAGACCCTCTACCTCACGACCCGCGGGGTTGACCTTGTCCTGATGGCGGGGGCCAAGCTCGTGCTCGACGTGCTCATCCTCGGGGCAGCTGCTTCGGGCACATGGGAGGCGTTTGAGACGCGATTCTTCTGGGAGAGCCCGCTCAGCGCCGCCTATACTGCCCTCGTCGGAGTGCTCTGCAGGCGCCTCCTCCTGGGCCGCTAGGCGCCCAAGCGTCGATCGGCGGCGCGAAGTTTGCTTCCCCTTTAATGTAGGCCTAAGTTCAAACGCTTAAAGCTTTTCCAGATTTTCGGGGGGTATTGAAAACCAGTCTCACTCCGCAGTCGGGCGCTCCGTTCGATCCGGAGAACCGTAACCAGCGCGGTCTCCTGGCGCGGGTTGGTCTGCTTGCGGTTTTCGGCATTCTCCTGGCGACTTTCTTCCGGTTGCAAGTCGTGGAGCACGCCTCGCATGTTGAGCGCGCGACCAGCAATCAAGTGCGGACGATTCCACTACCTGCGCCTCGCGGTTTTATCTACGACCGCGACGGCGAGGTTATTGCCGAAAACGTGCCGGCATACTCCGTTTCGCTCCTTCCGGCGTCGATCGAAGAGCTAACGACATCGATAGACGAGATCGGATCGATTCTCGAGCTCGACGAGCAAGAGGTCGAAGCCTTGACGCGTCAGTACCAACTCGCACCCGGCCAACCAATTCTGCTCGATGACGACCTTGACTACCGCACACTTTCGAAGCTCGAAGAGAAGCGCAGTCAAGTCCGGGGGTTGTTGCTTCAACCGAAGCCACGGCGTGTCTATCCGTACGGTCGTGCGACAGCTCACCTCACCGGCTATGTCGCGCAAATCGCCGAGGCCGAGTTGTCCGAGCTCAAGGAGCAGGGATATGCGCCCGGTGACATCGTAGGAAAAGCCGGCATTGAGCAGATGTATGAGACTGAGCTCCAAGGCCGGAAGGGCGCGGAGTACCGCGAGGTAGATGTTCGTGGTCGCTGGATAGGGCCGTGGGTAGAAAAGCCATTCGACCCTCCAAAACGTGGTCAGGATCTGACGCTTACGGTCGACCTCGACCTCCAACGCCGAGCCGCTGAGCTGTTCCCGAAGGACAAGCGGGGCTCAGTGGTGGCGCTGGATCCCAACACTGGCGATGTGCTGCTGCTGTACTCGCACCCGACGTTTGAACCCAATGTTTTCAGTGGCCGGTTGACCCCCGAGGCTTGGAATCGGCTCGCGAATGACACGTCGAAACCGCTTCTCAATCGTGCGGTTCAGGCACGTTACGCCCCAGGATCGGTTTTCAAGTTAGCGACAGCGGCGATGGCGATGTCGCTCGGCGTTGTGAAGGTGGACGAATACGAGGATGTTCCGTGTCGAGGTGGTTATCAGTTCGGCCGCCGCTGGTTTGGTTGTCATGCCGTTCACGGTTGGGCCACGCTGCAGGACGCAATTATCACCTCGTGCGACACGTACTTTTATCAGTTAGGCCTGACTCTCGGTCTAGAGGAGATCACGCGGATCGGGACGGGGTGGGGCTTTTCCGGGCTGACCGGCGTCGATCTCCCGAGCGAGGCGGAGAGCCTGTATCCAACCTCCGCGGATTGGTATGACGAGCGCTACGGTCCTGGAGGGTGGGGTCCCGGCGTGATCCTGAACCTGGCGATTGGCCAGGGTGAGATCGCCTGGACGCCACTCAAGCAAGCGCAGGTTGTTTCCGCACTGGTCAATGGGGGCAAGCTCTGGACGCCTCGGATTCGCGCCACGAATCGGCCGCCCTGGTTGGTCGGGACACTGCCGCTGTCTAGCGATCAGTTCGAGATCCTACGAGCGTCGCTGACCGGGGTGGTGAACGACTGGCGAGGGACAGCTTTCCATCGCGCACATACGGTTTACGGCTCACGGTTGGTTCGTGGCTGCCGGCCCGATGGATCGACCTCAGATCGTGGTCGCGGTGATTGTCGAAGAGGGGCGCAGCGGTTCGGCCCAGAGCCCGATCGCGATCGACCTCGTACAAACTTATCTCGACGGTCGCAATGGCTTGGTTCCCGACGAAGCCGGCCCGCCCCCGCCGATCGCGCTCAGCGAATCGGTCTCGAGCGGCGAGTAACGGCGGTGGCTCAGCTCGCCAGCAGTCGACTCACGAACCCCCACAACTGGTACCTGCTCGGCCTGGCCGTCGTGTTGTCGGTCAGTGGCTTGGCGATGCTCTACTCAGCCGGCCAGACTGCGTCGACGGGGAACTCAGAGTTCTGGCAGTACCAGGTCATATGGCTATTCGTCGCGTTGATCGCATACGCGGCAGTCGGCGTGCTTCCGTTGCGGTTTGTGGAGCAGTCCAGCTGGCTCATCTACGGGGTGGGCGTGCTCGCGTTGATCGTCGTACTGGCGTTCCCGGCGGTCGGTGGAGCGCGGTCTTGGATTCGGTTCGGCGGCATCGGTTTCCAACCCTCGGAGTTCGCCAAGTTGGGGGCGATTCTCGTGGTCGCGCGATGGGTCGCGTCTCTTGAACACCCTCCGCGCAAGCTGTCGGACTTGGCGATACCGGCGTCTCTGATGGCAATCCCTGGCATACTGACGTTGCTCCAGCCCGATATTGGTACCGCGACCGTATTCGTGTTGCTGCTGGCGGGGCTTTGTTTTTGGGCCGGAGCGTCGCTGGTGCTGATTTTTCTGCTGCTGTCTCCAATCGTCAGCATCCTACTAACGTTCTCACTTCCTCTCTGGTCCTTCTATATCGTCGGTGTCGGTCTGACCCTGTTCTTGCTCAATCCTGGTCGGGGCGCATGGCTCTACGCCGGTGGCACCAACCTCCTGATGGGGATCGTCGCGTTGCCGTTGTGGAACTCGCTTGCTGGGTATCAACAGCAGCGACTATTGGTCTTCCTGGAGCCGGAGATCGATCCCCGAGGTGCCGGATGGAATGTGATCCAGTCGAAGGTCGCGATCGGTTCCGGCGGCTGGTTCGGCAAGGGGTTCATGGAGGGAACCCAGAAGCGTTTGGCATTTCTCCCCGAGCGTCAGACCGACTTTATCTTCTCGGTTCTTGGGGAGGAGCTAGGTTTTATCGGCGTGCTGGTAGCGTTCACGTTATTCGCCTTGCTGCTCATCGAAGGGGTTCGAATCGCCGAACGGCACCCAGAGGCGTTTGGTAGTACTGTAGCCTTTGGCTTGGTTGTACTGATCGCTAGTCACGTGGCAATTAACACCGCGATGACGGTCGGGTTGTTGCCGATCACGGGACTGCCGTTACCCTTCCTCTCGAAGGGTGGATCGTTCCTGGTGGTCTGTTTTGTGGCTGTGGCGCTATGGCGGCAGATATGGTATGAACGATTCTTAACCAAACGTGCATAAGAGGAGGCTCGTGTGGCGCGTAGCTTGAACAAGGCAATGTTGATCGGGAACCTCGGCGCCGACCCGGAGCTCCGGCACACGGCAAGCGGCGTCGAGGTGGCGACGTTCAGATTGGCCACCAACTGGAGTCGGAAAACTGGCGACGGCCAAACGGAAGAGAACACCGAGTGGCACAATGTTGTGGCGTGGCGGAGGCTTGCCGAGATCTGCCAGCAGTACCTGTCGAAGGGAAGCAAGGTCTACATCGAAGGGCGCATCCAGACGCGGTCCTGGGATGACGCAAAAACCGGGCAGAAGCGGTACATGACAGAGATTGTTGCGGATCAGATGATCATGCTCGATGCGGCGGGCGCTGGGCGGGGTGATTTTGGCTCGCGCGTCTCAGCGGCCCCGGGCTCGGGGAGCGGAGACGACCGCAACGTGGACTGGCCCGACACCGACGATCAGGACGACGACCTTCCCTTCTGAGCCAACGTCGGCACGGAACTTGAGAGCGTACAGGGGAGTAGGTTAATTGTGACTTCCATGTATGCTGCCCGTGACTTCCTCCTGTTCCTGTTCGCCGCGCTGGTGCTGGCGATCGGATCCGAGGTGTCTGCGCAGGAAGCCCAGCCGGGGCTCGCTTCGTCGGACTGGCTGGGCCCGACTCTCCACACGCGTGCAGTCACCGCGCGCGGACTGCTCGTGGAGCCGACGCCCGAACTACAGATCCTGGTCCGCCATGCCGCATTTGAGCGCGATCTCGCCGTTGCCTTCGGTTTTCCCGTGGCGACGGGGTCTGGCGTCAGTGGCGGTCTAATGCACGATGTACGGTTGTGGATGGAGCAACGGTGGAACGACAGCCTCTTCGACAACTGGGCTCAGAGTGCGCTTCTCACGTACACGCGGATTCAATCTTCTACCCGGTTTGAGAAAAGTGGTTTCAACATGGGGGTTGATGTCGACGATGTCGCCCAGGGGAAGTTCGGAATCCGTGTAAGCCGACCGCTGGAGTAACCGAGTGACCCTTCACTCGGGCCGCGCCCCAGTCGGGCGCTTTTTTTTGTTGATTCCTGTTCTGTTATGCGTTGTCGGCATCGATTGCGGGGGAGCGCGGACCGCTCCGGGCGTGGAGGAAACCCGGCAACCGTGGTTCGCGGGTGAGCCGACGCTCCACGTCGGCATCGCGTGGGGTGACTCGGTGCTCGAAATCGGTGGAACTGGGCGATGGTGGATTCACGAAGAGGGCAACCCCGCTCCGATCGCTGCCATCGACGGTGATGAATCGTGGCGTGTCATCCGACTGCCATTTGAGAGCGCTCTCAGAGTCATGCGCCCGGACGGCCACTTATCAGAACCCCACGCCGGTCCACTCTCCGTCGACCCGCTAGGCCTCGATCCGGTCTCACTGGAGGGACAGCGGTTACCGGGTTTGGTGCAGATTCAGCTGCGACCGGACGGCACGCTCACCGGCATCAACGTCGTGCCGATCGAGGAGTACCTCGAAGGCGTGGTGGCGAAAGAGCTTGGTCAGCCGGGGCACGATGCGTTTGAGGCTCTGCGCGCCCAGGCGGTGGCGGCCCGTACGTATGCGCTGAAGCGAATGGGAAGTCGGGCTGACCTGGGCTTCGACGTCTACGGAACCGTGCTCGACCAAGCGTACAAGGGGTTGCCCGATGAGGCTGACTCGCTATCTGTCCGCGCCGTCGAGGCCACCCGCGGTGAGGCGCTGCTCTACAATGGGGCGCTGATCGATGCCTACTACCACTCGACCTGTGGTGGACACACCGCACGGGTCGAACTCGTTTTCGACGATCCACCGGCGCCGTACTTGGTGTCGGTCAGTGACGGGCATCCGGACGGTGAAGGTTTCTGGTGTCAGGGTTCCAAGTACTTCCGTTGGACCGCGACGTTTGATGCCGAGCAGCTCGAGGAAACGATCGCTCGTAACCTGCCGCAGCTGGTGCCGATACCGCCGGCCGGGACGGGGGCGGTCCGGGAGGTTGAGATCCTCAACACGACCCCGGAGGGGCGCGTAGTTACGGTCGCCGTCACGACGACTACCGGTCGCTACTTGATCAGCGAGAACGATATCCGGACGTTGTTCGCCGACGCCGAGGGGCGTTTGCTGCGGAGCACGATGTTCATGGCGCGGCCGGCCTACTCGGGGGGTCGGGTGGCCCAGCTGACGCTGGTTGGCGGAGGCTGGGGACATGGGGTCGGGATGTGTCAGGTCGGTGCGATGGCGAGGGCTCGCGCTGGGCAGGGGTATGGGGAGGTGTTGGGGTGGTACTACCCAGGCACCACCATCACCCGCCTTTATTAGGCGGGCCTTCCAAGATGGCGCAACTCGTCGTTGCTTTCTCGTCGCTTGCTGCGGCGTGGGTTCACCACGCCTCGCCAACTCCTCGTCGGCGCCTCGACTTTCACCATCTTGAGCGGCCCTCATCGGTGGGGGCGATGAAGGCGGCACGCTTTGCCCCCACCCTCGTCCTGATGGGCCTGGCGTGTGGGGTGCCGAAACCACCGCCCGTGGCGTCGCCCGAGCCGATTGTCGACACAGTCCCGATCAGAGATCGCTACGCGGGCGGGCGACTCGAGCTGCTCGCGTTGATCAACGAGGATCGAAGCGCCAACGGTGCGCCGCCGGTCACGTTGGACTCGCTGGCGACCGTGGTAGCCCAAGCCCATGCCGAGGCGATGGCCGCCGAGGATTTCTTTAGCCACTATGGGCGCGGTGGTGATGCACCCTACGAACGTGTTGCTGAGGCGGGTGGGAGAGCTCATGTGCGCGAGAACATCTTCCGCCGGGTGGAGCGCGGCTCGGATCTGCTCACCAGCTCCGACCCCTGGTCTCGCTTTGAGGTCCAAGACGCCGAAGAGTGGCTGATGGCATCTACCGGTCACCGCGAGGCGATCGTAGACCCGCATAGGACCGGTGTCGGAATCGGGATCGCGGTCGATCGGACGCGCCACGCCATCTTCGTGGTTCAGGACTTTGTTGCCCAGTACACCGACCTGGATACTCCGGCTCGGGGGTGGCGTCGCTCAGCCACGACCGTCCAGGGTCACGTGCGCTCGATCGGTTGGCGGCCGTTGACAGTCATCTTGCGAAAGGAGCCCCGTGTTCGAGCGTGGGTCGCGGCCGGACAACCGCCCCCAAGTGGACCGTATCCCGACGGCGAAGGTAGAGCAGCGGTCGTGCCACCGTGGGCGATCAAGTGGCAACCGACGAGTCGATCTTTTGAGTTGGTCTTGCCACTCGATCGATTGAGCTCGCCAGGTCGTTACTACGGAATCGTGTATGTCGGGCCGGAAGCGGTGGTGGATGGTGCGATCGGTAGGCGTTCGGTGAGCTCGAACGACGGATGGCCGGGCGGTGCGTTCGTGATCGACTTGTTCTAGCGGGTTTGGTTCGGGGTGGCTTGAAAACCGGTGCTGTGAGCTTAACTTCATGGTTCGTAGACATTTCGCCGATTTATCCAGACACGACAAATGCTACCTAGACGAATGACAAGCCAAGTCATGGTCGGTGCCGTTCCCATCGGGGGTGGTGCCCCGGTCACCGTCCAGTCGATGGCCACCACCAAGACGACCGACATCGATGCGACGCTCACCCAGATACGGAACCTCGAGGTGGCTGGTTGTGATATCGTGCGGGTGACAGTTCCTGACGAGGCGAGTGCCGAGGCGCTGCCCGAGATCAAAGAGGGCATCTCGATCCCGTTGGTGGCCGACATTCATTTCAACTACCGGGTCGCGCTGTTGGCTCTCGACGCTGGAGTGGACAAGCTGCGCATCAATCCCGGCAACATCGGGGGCGAGAAGCGGGTCCGTGCGGTGGTTGAGAAAGCGCTCGAGAAGCAGGTCCCGATTCGGATCGGGGTCAACGGTGGATCGCTCGAGCGCGACATTCTCGAGAAGTTCGGGGAGCCAACCGCCGAGGGAATGGTCGAATCGGCGATCCGTCACTGCGAGATCCTTGAGCGGATGGATTTCCGTGACGTGGTCGTCTCGCTCAAATCGTCGCACGTCCCGAGAATGATGGAAGCGTACCGGCGTTTTGCCGACTTACGCGATTACCCACTCCACCTTGGAGTTACCGAGGCGGGTCCGGTCGAGGCCGGAACGATCAAGTCGTGTGCTGGCATCGGCACGCTGTTAGGGGAGGGAATCGGAGACACGATTCGGATCTCGCTCGCTGACGATCCGCTGATCGAAACGCGGGTGGCGAAGAAACTGCTCCAGGTGCTCGAGTTGCGGCCGAGCGGGATCAACGTGATCGCCTGCCCTTCGTGTGGTCGCGCCGATGTCGACGTTCATAAGCTGGCGACCGAGGTCGAGGCACGCACCGCCCATCTGGACAAAAACATCACGATCGCGGTCATGGGTTGCGCGGTGAACGGGCCGGGAGAATCGCGCGAGGCTGACATCGGTATCGCCGGTGGCGTTCAGAAGGGGTTGTTGTACCTCAAAGGCGAAAAGGAGCACACAATAGCCGAAGAAGAGTTGGTTGACGCCCTCGTTCGCAAGATCGAGGACGAGCTCTAATCGGCGCGGTCATCGAATGACCTCCCCGGCACCGTCTGAACCCGTTCGCATCGGATTACTCGGCACCGGAGCTGTCGCGCAGGTGGCGCATCTCCCCGCCTATCGTCACCTACGCAACGTTGACTTGATCGCTCTGTGTGATAACGAGAAAACCAAGCTGAGGGCGCTCAAAGATCGGACTGGCGTAAGCCACGCCGTTTCGTCGATTGACGAACTCTTGGCGATCGACGAGGTGGAAGCGGTCGACATTTGCCTGCCCAGCGACCTCCACCGAGATGCCGTGATCCGTTGCCTCGAGGCCGGACGTCACGTGCTGTGCGAAAAGCCATTGGCGCTGACACCCGTCGACGTCCAAGCGATCGTGGATGCCCAGCGCAGCAGCGGCAAGATCTTGCTCGTCGGGATGAACAACCGCTACCGTGGCGACTCGATCTTGCTCAAGAGCTTTATCGAGGACAACGCTCTCGGCGACGTCTTTTACGCTCGCGCGGGTTGGCTCAAGCGTCGCGACGCATTCAAGAAGGGCGCCTGGCACTATCAACGGAGCCGGGCTGGTGGGGGGGTGCTGATGGACTTGGGTGTTCAGCTGCTCGACTTGACGCTCTGGTTCTGTGGCTACCCGGAGCCGGAGCGCGTGGTTGCGCAGTTTTCAAACCTGCGGCCCGACGTCGATGTCGAGGACACGGCGGTAGCAATGCTCAAATGTGCCGGGGGATTGACGATCACCCTCGAAGCATCGTGGCATTTCTTGATGGATTCGGATCGCCAATTTCTGAACTTGTTTGGTACAGACGGTTCGGGGTTGCTAAACCCGATCCGTGTGTTTCAACGCATGCACGACAGCCTCGTCAATGTGACTCCGCAAGGACAGCCGTCGATCGGGAACATCTACATGGAGTCGTACGAGCGAGAAATCGCTTTCTTCGGCGAAGTTGCCGCCGGGCGTGAGGAGACGCCGCCGCTCGACGAGCAGATCACACTCGCTCGCGCGTTGGCGGCGATCCAGCGATCCGCTGGGGAAGGGCGAGAGGTCATGGTCAAGTCGGCGCCCGAAGCCGCCACCCAGTGAGTCTGACGGCCAGGCGCCCACCAGTGGCCGCGCGGTGGTGGTGGCCGCCGGCGTCGGGGCTGCTATTGGCACTCGCCTTCCCGCCGCTTGATTTATTGCCGCTGGCGCTCGTCGCGCCGTGGCCGCTGCTGGCGTTTCTGGAAACGGAAGATGCTCGCCGGCCGAGGCGAGCCTTCACCGGTGGCTTCCTGTTTGGTCTGGCGTTCTTTGGCGCCATTCTGTACTGGATCGCTGGCCTGAGCGGCTTCAGCGCGATGGCGGTCCCGGCTTACATCGCGGCGGTCCTGGTCATGGCGCTGAACGGTGGCTTGACGGCCCTCGCCGTGGCCGCGGCGAGGCGCCGCGAAGTGTCGGTGGTGCTCGCATTTCCGCTTGCGTGGACGGCCGTCGAGTGGCTGCGCTCGTTCGGTGATCTCGGCTTCACCTGGGCGATCGCGGCCGACGCGGTGGCCGGCTACCCCCTGCTTATTCAACCGGCCGAGCTCGGTGGCGCCTATCTGGTGTCCCTTTGGCTCATGAGCGTGTCGGCTGCGCTCTATCGGCTGGTTTGGCCGACGCCTGAAACACGTCTGGTTCGGTTGGCGGTCGTTGCGGTGGGACTGGCCGCCGCAGCGCCGGCTTACGGGGTCTTCCGATTGGGACAGCTCGAGAACGAGGTCAGCGGTTGGCCGACCCTGCGTGCAGCGGCGATTCAGCCCAACGTGCCGCAGGATCGGAAGTGGGACCCGGGGTTTATCGAGGAGACTCTTGAACGGCTCGCTCGGCTCACCCGACGCGCGGACGAGCAAGACCCACGGCTGGTGGTGTGGCCCGAAAGCGCAGTGCCGGTCTATTTGCGCTACGATCCGCGAGCTCGGATCCTTGTCCCGGATCTGGCGTCGGAGATCGGCGCACCGATCTTTACCGGCACGAACGACGCCGACACGCTAAGCGGTAGGAGCGGTGCAAACGTTGCCGATTACCGCGTGTACAACGCTGCCTATCTGGTCCGGCCGGGAGCGATCACAGACGGCCGTTACGCCAAGCGGCGACTCGTGCCGGTCGCCGAGCGAGTGCCCTTTATCCCCGGGGCCGCGACCGCATTCTTCGAGCGGTTGTCATCCTGGACCGGCCAGTTCGCGCCGGGTCAAACGTGGCCCACGTGGACTGTGAGTGGGCATCGCTTTGCGGCCACTATCTGCTACGAGTCCGTGTTTCCCAATGTGTCGCGGCGCTTGGTGCGGAACGGCGCCGAGATGCTCGTCAACATCACCAACGATGCGTGGTTTGGGCCTACCGCTGCACCGCATCAACACGCAAGCCACTTGTCGCTGCGGGCGGTCGAGAGCCGGGTGTCGGTATTGCGAGCGGCCAACACCGGGATATCCGGATGGGTAGACCCAATGGGGCGGGTTCGCGTCGCGACCTCGCTGTACACCTTCGCGGTCGTGGTTGCGGATCTCCCGATCCCAAGTATAGAGACGCCGTACACGCGCTGGGGGAATTGGGCCCCGTTCGGAGCGTTCATCTTGTGGGCGGGTCTGTGCGTGCGAAGCCGGAAGAAGGGGCTAGGGTGATCGGCGCATGCTTGTCGCCAGACGACCAGGGCCGTAGATTTAATAGCTTAAGCTTGTCATTTTACCATAGAAAACCGGAGCCAATATGAAGAGCGGAATCCACCCCGAGTACGTCGAGTCTCGGATCATCTGCGCCTGTGGCAACATCATCGAGACGCGGTCCACGATGCCCGAGATCCATATCGAGATCTGCTCCAGCTGCCATCCTTTCTTCACCGGTAAGCAAAAACTGGTGGACACAGCGGGACGGGTCGAGAAGTTCCGCGCCAAGTACGGATTGGCGGACAGCGACAGCGAAGCCGCAGTGGACGAGGCCGAACCGGCTAAAACCGAGGCTGAGGAAGCCGAGGCGACGGCCGACGCCTAACTACGCCAAGCGGTGGCGGGAGTCCGCGCCGGCGGTAGACCCGCCCGGTGCGAGAGCAGGGGGGGCCCTGCTCTTTTGCGTTCCGGCGCTGATGGCAGAGAGCCGACATGGAATTGATTCAGAGGATCGAGGAGCTGAGAGTGCGCCACGCAGAGGTGGAGCGGTTGCTGGCTGACCCCGAGGTCAGCCGCGATCGCAATCAACTGCGTGATCTCGCACGCGAGCACCGTCATCTGGAACCGGTTTTGGCAGCCGCTCAGGTATGGGAAGGCGTGGTCCGCAGGCTCAACGAGGATCGGGAGGTGTTGCGCGAGTCCGAGGACCCGGACCTGAAGGAGTTGGCTCGGGCTGAGATCCCCGAGCTCGAATCCGAGGTCGAGCACCTGGCGGACGAGCTGCGCCAACTCTTGGTACCCCGTGACCCGCTCGACGACAAAGACGCGATGGTCGAGGTACGAGCCGGAACCGGTGGTGAGGAGGCGGCGCTGTTCGCGAGCGAGCTATTACGCATGTACACGCGGTACGCGGAGCGACGCGGTTGGCAGATCGAGTTGATCGACGTTTCGCCCTCAGACTCTGGTGGGGTGCGCGAGGCGGTGGCGCTCGTCCACGGGGAAGGGGCGTTTGGCGTGCTTCGCCACGAGAGCGGTGTTCACCGGGTTCAACGAGTCCCCCAGACCGAGTCGCAGGGACGGATTCACACATCGGCGGCGACTGTCGCCGTGCTGCCAGAGGCCGAGGAGGTTGACGTCAAGATCGACGAAAGCGATTTGAAGATCGACGTGTTTCGCTCGTCCGGCCCCGGCGGGCAGAGCGTCAACACCACCGATTCCGCCGTCCGGATCACGCATGCCCCGTCGGGCTTGGTGGTCCAGTGCCAGGACGAGAAGAGCCAGCACAAGAACAAGGCCAAGGCTCTCAAGGTCTTGAGGAGCCGCCTGCTCGACCGCCGGATCGCCGAGCAACAGGCTGAGCGTGCCCAGAGTCGCAAGGCACAGGTCGGTACCGGTGACCGAAGCGCCAAGATTCGGACCTACAATTTTCCGCAAGGCCGGGTGACCGATCACCGAATCAATCTGACGCTGTACAAGCTCGACGGCGTGTTGGATGGCGATCTGGAGGAGCTAATTGAATCCTTGGTTTTGGCCGATCAGGCCGAACGGATCTCGGGATGAAGGTCGACTCCGCTGCCACGGTTGATCAACTGCTGGACCAAGCCGAGAAGCGGTTGGAAAAACGCAAGGTTGAGTTCCCCGATGCCAGCGCGCTGTGGCTCTTGGCGCACGCGTTGGGAGTGGACGACCCGGATGATCTCGACGAACGCGGAGATGAGGCGGTCCGACTCGATGTAGCGCGACAATTCTGGGAGCTGGTCGGCCGGCGTGAGGAAAACGAACCGTACCAGTACATCATTGGGGTGACCGACTTTCGGGATGAGCTGATGGAAATCCAGCACGGCGTATTCCTGCCGCGGTTTCAATCCGAGCAACTGTGTGATGAAATCGAGGAATGGGTCGAGGAACGCGCTGCCCCACGTGACAATTGGCGGATCGCCGATCTCGGGGCCGGCTGCGGAGCGCTGGGGGTCTCGTTGGCGATGGGCCCGATACAGCCGAGTCAGGTGGTGTGCGTCGACATCGATCCGTTAGCGCTGGGTCTGATTCGCAGCAACGCTCGGCGGCACGGCGTCGCTGACCGCGTGCAGCCGATGGCGGGCGATTGGCTGTCCGCATTTCGGCCGGAGCCGTGCTTTGACATCATTTGTGCGGTCCCGCCTTACTTGAACCCCGGCGACGAGGAGTTCTTGACCGAGGAGAGCCTTCAGTGGGAGCCGCTTGAAACGTTCTTTGGTGAGCCGAGCGGCGACGAGCTCGTCAGGCAGTTATTGGATGACGCAGCGCTCCGGCTGCGCCCGGGGGGATTGATCGCGATACAAGTCGACGACGAGCAGATTCCCGATCTGGAGGATTACGTCAACGAGGATCCCGACCACCCTCTGGAGATCAAGTGGATTCTCGAAGACGACGACGGAGAAGAGGACGCGATCCTGGCCGTCCACGCTTAGGAGCTCTACTCGATGATGGTGGGCTGGACGGTGTTGACCCTGGTTCGCACCACCACGGAGTATTTTCAGAAACGCGGCATCCCTGCGCCCCGACTGTCTGCGGAGTACTTGCTAGCCGACGTTCTCGGTTGTCGGCGGCTGGACCTCTATCTCGACTTCGATCGTCCGGTGAGCACGGGTGAGATCGATGCCTATCGCGAGCGCGTCCGACGCCGTTCGGAGCACGAGCCAATCGAGTACATAACCGGCAAGGCGGGGTTTCGCGATCTCGAGCTGGCAGTTGATCCGCGGGTCTTGATCCCTCGACCCGAAACTGAGCAACTCGTGGACGAGGTACTCGAGTGGGCGCGCGCAGAGAGCAGGCACGGCCGTGTCCCGAGTGGTGGATGGCGACTGGTTGATGTCGGCACCGGTTCGGGCGCGATCGCGTGTGCTCTGGCCCAAGAGCTGGACGATCTCGACTGGGTCTTGGGGATCGACTCGAGCCCCGGCGCGATAGCTGTTGCGCGTGGCAATGCCGATCGGACCCACAGTCAGCGGACGCAATGGGTTGTGGCCGACGGGTTGGCCGCGCTCACCCCGGGGCTTTGCGCGGATGCGGTGGTCGCCAACCCACCATACCTTGCCGATAGAGAGCGGGCACTACTCGAGCCACAGGTTGTCGACTGGGAGCCGAAAGCGGCGCTCTTCGCCGGGCCGCGTGGGGATGAGGCACTGGCTGTCCTCGTCGCGGCGGTGGCCGACCGCCTTCGTCCGGCGGGACTGCTGGCGCTGGAGGTTGGCGCCGGGCAAGCCGGCGGTGTGGAAGCGATGATCGCCGATACCGCTGGGTTGGAGCATTTTTCGACCTATCGCGACCACAACGGGATTGAGCGCGGGGTTTTGGCGCTCGCCGACTGATCGAAAGGGAAAGCGTGGAGAAGTTCATCGTCACCGGTGGTCGGCCGATAAGCGGAACGATGACTCCGGCCGGGAACAAGAACGAGGCGCTGCCGTGTCTGGCAGCGACCCTTTTGGCCGACGGACCCGTACGGCTTACCTCGATTCCAGATGTCAGCGATATCCGCACGATGGTCGAACTGCTCAAAGCCGTTGGTTGTACCGTAGAGAACGAGATCGCCAATGAATACGCAATTCGTCCCGATTGCGAAGACCCGATTCCGGGTGAGTTGGCGGGACGAATTCGCGGTTCGTTTCTGCTTGCCGGGCCGCTGCTGGCGCGCCGCGGCGAGGTGCACCTGCCTACGCCAGGCGGTGACAGAATCGGACTGCGCCGCCTTGACACCCACTTATTGGCGTTCCGTGCGCTCGGCGCCGAGGTCGAGGTCAGGAACCGGGAATACGTGATCCGGGCGCCACGCGGACTGACTGGCACGGATGTCTTTCTCGACGAAACCAGTGTTATGGGAACCGAGAACGCGATCATGGCAGCCGTGCGGGCCAAGGGCATGACCCGCATCGCGAATGCTGCCTCGGAACCGCACGTTCAGGGGCTCTGCCGGATGCTGACCGGGATGGGTGCCGATATCCGAGGGATTGGCACAAATCATCTGGAGATTCGCGGCGTAGCCTCACTGAGCGGAACGAATCACCAACTCCAGCCGGACCACATCGAAGTCGGATCGTTCGTGGGGCTGGCCGCGGTTACCGACGGCGCGCTGACGATCAAAAACGCGGGCGTCGCCAATCTGGCCATGATCAGACTCTGCTACGAGCGGTTGGGGGTTGAGATCGAGGTAAACGGCGACGACATCCACATACGGGCCGGCCAACGACTCCGCATTATGGACGATTCCGGTGGTGCGATCCCGAAGATCGATGACGCTCCTTGGCCCGGACTTCCAGCGGATCTGACGTCGATTCTTCTGGTCGTGGCCACGCAAGCGGAGGGCACAGTTCTGATCCACGAAAAGATGTTCGAGAGCCGCCTCTTCTTCGTCGATCGGTTGCTCACGATGGGTGCCCGGATCGTCCTCTGCGATCCGCATCGAGCCGTGGTCAGCGGTCCCACACCGCTGGTAGGCGAGCGCATGTCGAGCCCCGACATCCGAGCTGGGATGGCCTTGTTGATCGCCGCGTTGGCTGCCTCTGGCGAATCCGTTATTCAGAACATTGCGCAAATCGATCGTGGGTATGAGCGCATCGATGAGCGATTGCGACAGTTAGGAGCGGCGATCCGTCGGGAGCCGGAATGACGACCAGTGAACCGGCGAAGCTGTACCTGGTCGGCACCCCCATCGGAAACCGTGGCGACATGACTTCTCGGGCCCGCCAGGTCCTAGCCGATGTGCCGGCGGTGGCTTGTGAGGATACGCGGACGTGTCGCCGGCTGTTCGCGTGGCTGGATGTTTCGATGCCGGACGTCATCGCCTACCACGATCACAACATCGATACAGCGCTCCCAACAGTAATCGCTCGGCTCGAGACCGGAGACGACGTCGCGCTGGTTACAGATGCTGGGATGCCGGCGATTCAGGATCCGGGGTACCGACTGGTCGTTGCCGCGCGGCAGCGAGGGATCGAGGTCGTTCCAGTTCCCGGGCCGAGCGCGCTCTTGATCGCGCTGGCCGCCAGCGGGTTGCCGACCGATCGCTTCGCGTTTCTTGGTTTTGCGCCACGCCGTGGAAGGGAATCGTGGTGGCGTGAGGCACTCACCCGCCGGGAGACGATCGTCGTTTACGAGTCGCCGGGACGAGTCGGCGCGACGGTGGCCGTGATCGCTGATTTGGTTCCGGATCGGCCCATCTGCCTGGCTCGGGAGCTGACCAAGTTGCATGAAGAGTTCGTCACCGGAACTGCCGAAGAGGTGAATCACAGCCTGGTGGCCCGCGAGAAACCGGTCAAGGGCGAGTGCGTGCTCGTGGTGGGCGGCTCGGGCACCAGTGAGGCAGCTGCACTGTCGTGGCCCACCGCACTGGAACGACTCGAGGCATCGCGCGCCGGACACGCGATGAGCGCACGAGATCGTGTCGAGGTGATGGCTTGCGCGTATCCGGCGGCTCGCAACGCCATCTACCGCGCCGTGCACGGGCCAGATGACGGCACCGGAGACCCCGAGTGAGGCCGTTGGCGGTCATGGTAGTCGCCGCCGTCGCGGTCACCGGTTTGCCACTTCAGGGCCAGGGTCTTGGCGGTCGGTCGCGGACGCCGCCATCCACGTCGCTAACCATCGCTCGGCTTCAGTACGAACCGGGTGATTGGTACGGGAACCCCACGTCGCTGCCCAATCTGCTTGCCTTCGTTCGCGAAGAGGTTGGGCTTCTAACCGCCGATCGCGAGGCGATCGTGCGTGCCACCGACCCCGACCTCGATCGCTACCCACTGCTGTACCTCACCGGTCATGGCGAGATTCGGCTTACCGACGAAGAGGTGCTGGCGTTACGCGGGTACCTAACGACTGGAGGCATGCTGCACGCCGACGACAACTTCGGCATCGACCCCTCACTGCGACGAGAGATTGCGCGCATCTTCCCCAATGAGCGGTTGGTCGAGCTGCCTCTAGAGCATCCGATATTTCGAATCCGGTTCCGGTTCGCGGAGGGCTTGCCCAAGATCCACGAGCACGCTGGCGGACCCCCAAAGGGGTACGGGGTGTTCTACGACGAGAGACTGGTGGTCTTTTACTCGTTCAATACCGATCTCGGGGACGGTTGGGAGGACGCGGAGGTCCACGGCGATCCGGTCGAGATCCGTCGGGCGGCGCTGGAGATGGGTGCCAACGTTTTTGTCTACGCCCTCACCCATTAGTCGCCTCCAGGCGTCGGGACGACCTCGCGCGTTTTGACACACCAGACCGTCTAAGCAATTTTATCATTGGGGGATAGTAGGTACCTAGGAATGCCGGGAGCACGCCGAAGACAGATCCGCAGCAAGCTCATCGTGACCTTCATCGCGTTGGTCACGATGCTCGTCGTGGCGAGCGCCTACGTCTGGTATCGGGTCGCGACCGGGCACGTTCGCCGTGAGATGGAGAACCGTTTGCTGGCGGTTGCCGAGGCCGGGGGACTCGTCTTCGACCCCGAGCTTACGACGGTGTTGGTGGGTGACCTCGGACCTCGCACGCGAGCCATCGCTCAGGACCAACTTAGACAGATCAAGGATCGGCTCGGTGTTCGTGAGGCGTACATATTTGATCGTCAGCACCGCATCCTGGCCTCCACCGATTCACTGGACATGGACGTCGGCGTCGTTTCTCCGCAACTCGACAACTACGCCGCTGAGATCGACCGCGCCTTCGCCGGTGAAGCGGTGCTGACCGTGCCGTTCACGGATCGATCGGGAACTGTTTATCAAACCGCGTTCGCCCCGCTCATCGGATACCGCGATTCGGAGGGCACCCAACGGGATGTGGTGGCGGTGTTCGGGGTCGATCTTTCACTGGCATTCCTCGAGGTGTTCAACGACTTCCGACAGCTGACGGTGCTGCTTTCGCTGGTCGCGATCCTGCTTACGGTCATCGTCGGCGTGGTATTCGCAAGGTCACTTTCGGAACCGATCGGTGCGCTGGTCCGCTCTGCTGAACGAATGGAGCGCGGCGAGATGACCGAACCGGTCGCAGTAGAGACTCATGACGAGATCGGGTATCTCGGCGATGCCTTAGAGAATATGCGTAAGGGTATTGTGAGACGAGACCGTCATCTGCGGACGATGCTCGCGGGCGTCGCTCACGAGATACGAAACCCGCTGGGAGGCATTGAGATCTTCGCCGGCCTTCTGCGGGATGACTTGCCGGAGGAGGATCACCGTCGCTCGCACTTGGAAAAGATCATTCGCGAGGTCCAACACCTGAAAACGATCATTAACGAATTCCTAATCTACGCGCGCCCGCGTCGTCCTATCATAGAGCCCTTCTCGCTATCGGAACTGCTCGACGACGTGAGTTTCTTGCTGACGGCTGACGCCGACGCCCGCGACGTCGAAGTGTCGGTCGACTTGGTCGACGATGAAATCAGCGTTCACGCCGACGTCGAGCAAATAAAACGGGCGATACTAAACCTGGTCAAGAACGCGATACAGGCGTCATCGGAAGGCGGCACGGTCGAGGTTCGAGGGCACCAGGTGGAAAACAAGGTGCGGATCACTGTTAAGGACTACGGGTTCGGAATCGAGCCTGAGCAGGTCAAAAGGATCTTCGACCCGTTCTTTACGACCAAGGGGTCTGGGGTCGGTCTGGGATTGTCGATTGTGCGATCCATTATTGAAGAGAATGACGGCGATATCTGGGTCGAGAGCGTACCCCACGAACGGACAATGTTCTTCATTTCTCTGCCTGCGTCGGGCACTGGCGGCGGCAGGTTCCGGGCGATCGAAAAGCCCGCAGCGTTGGGGCGTTGACGATGTCAGGGTCTAAGGATGTCTCCGTGGCGCGAATCGTGGTTGTCGAAGATAACCCCACCATGCGAGAGGGGTTGGAAGCGATGCTGACTCGTGCGGGCCATGATGTCGCTGTCGCCCCCAATGGGGAGCACGCGCTAGCGCTTTGCAAGGAAAGTGTCACTGACCTTGTGATTACGGATTTCAAGATGGAGGGGATGAGCGGCATCGACGTCCTGAACGCGTTGCGCGGGCGGCCGTACCCCGGACAGCCGGAAGTCATATTGATCACCGCGTTTGGAACGATCGATATCGCGGTCGAAGCGATGAAGCGGGGGGCGGTCGACTTTATCACCAAGCCGTTCGATCCTAAAGAATTCGGCGTCAAAGTTGATCGTGCACTTGCTACTCGTGCAATAAGGCGCGAGCGCGATGCCTTGCGCGCCGAGACCGAATACCTGCGTGAAGAGGTCGAACATCACTTCGGCGAGATCGTCGGCCACTCTGCCTCGATGCAGAAGATCTTCGACTCAGTGCGCAAGATCTCGGGGACGAGCTCGTCGGTCTATATCTATGGCGAGAGTGGGACCGGTAAAGAACTGGTCGCGCGGGCCATTCACCGCGCGAGCCCCAGAGGTGATGGCCCGTTCATCAAGGTCAATTGCTCGGCATTGGCTGAGAGCCTGCTGGAATCGGAGCTCTTCGGACACGAGAAAGGGGCCTTTACTGGTGCCGTTAAACAGCGAAAAGGGCGTTTCGAGCTGGCTCACAAGGGCACGCTCTTCCTCGATGAGATCGCTGACATTCCAGCACCGACCCAAATCAAGCTGCTCCGGGTGCTACAGGAGAAAGAGATCGAGCGAGTCGGTGGGGAAGAAACGATTCGCGTCGATGTCAGAATCATAAGCGCCACCAACAAGGACTTGGGTCCATTGGTTGAGGATGGGACGTTCCGCGAGGACCTTTACTATCGACTCCATATCGTTCCCATAGAGATCCCGCCCTTGCGGAGCCGCAAGGATGATATCCGGCCGCTGGTTACGCATTTTCTCCAGACGATCAGTGGAGAGATCGGCAAGCCGATCGAAGGCATCAGCGACCGTGCGCTCGAGCTTCTGCATACGTACGACTGGCCTGGGAACATTCGCGAGCTCGAGAACATGATCGAGCGCGCGATCGTGTTGTGCGACGGGAAGATCCTGGAGCCAGAAGCATTCCCACTCGATGAACGAGTGGCCCCTCGGGTAGGACCGACAATCAGCGCGCCTCCGGTGGGGAGTATCAGGCTCGACCAGGCGCTCGAGGAACTCGAGCGATCGATGATCGAGCGCGCGCTCGAGCAGGCGAACGGCGTAAAGACGAAGACCGCCGATTTGCTTGGGATCAAGACTAGCGCGCTTTATTACAAGCTGGAAAAGTATGGTCTCGCGCGCGACGACTAGGCTCGGGCTAGTGCTCTTCGTATGGTTCAGCGCGATCGTGCTGAACTCGACGAGTTTAAGTGCGCAGGGACCCGGCATCGTCGAGCTGAGGCGGCTGATCGACGGGCGAGAGACGGAGATCGCGCGACTCGAAGTGAGGCTCCGATCCCTCGAGCAGCGTGGTGACTCACTGAGCGCTGCTAAGCGAGCGGCCGAACCGGGCAGCGCCCGGTTCGTGTCGATCTCGAATCAGATCCTCGAATCGTCGGAGCAGATTACAAACGTCACGCGTCAGCTCCGAGTGCTCTACGAGCAAGTGCGCGATCTCAAGACCCAGGTGTTCCTTGCCTACAACGAGCAGATACCAATTGTTCAGCAGGAAATCGATGCTGTTACGAGTCGTGATCCCACGGCCGAGAACGACCTCGAGCTGCGCCGGCTGGTGGCGCTGCTCGCGGACTACGTGCAAGCAAGGGAGGATTTGACGACCGAGATCGAAGAAGTGGAAGAAGATCTCTTCTTGCCACGACTTGCGTTTGACCCGCGAGATGGTCCGGCGCAGCTCCGCGTCAAAGAGGCGATCGCGCGTGATGCCGTCGACAAGATCGATGAGCGGATCGCCGCTATCGAAGACCAGATAAACAAGACGCTCCAGAAACAGCGTGATCTCGAGGAGTTTCAACGCATAAAGGACGACATCGAACGCGATGCGGGGGCAGCGCTGGGAGGAAGTGTGATCGAAGCGATCTTGAGCGATAGAGGCGTGGGAGGTCGCTCCGGTCCCGGAGACGTATTCGAGGACCCGGATGCCCGGTTACGCGCCTTGCAACAGCGCAGATTCGACCTGCTCCAACGGCGCGACGACTATGCAAACAAGGCAGAACAATTCGCTGAAAGACGAGCAGCATTTTATCGTTAACCTGTGTCAGGAGGAGTCATCTATGACGTGCCATCGTAGGAAACCGCGGGGCCGCCCGCCGCGGTCGAGTACGTCGGCGCTCGCGATTGCGTGGCTGTTGACGCTGTTGCCGACTGTACTCCACGCTCAAGGGGCGTGGGACTACGACCAAGACGTTCACGTGACGTACGAATTCGACGATAACGTCGATGAGGCGCTCAGTGATCCCGTGCGTGCACAGATCGCTCGCCTCGCGTACAGCGGAGACTTGGAATGGGGAGAGGCGGGCGCGCAGCGTCTGTCGCTGTCCTACGAGGGTGGCTTCAAGCGCCACTTCGGCTTGGTTGGCAACGACTTCGACTTGGCCAATCAGTTCGTCAATGAGGGCGGTGTCGGGTATGTGCGTCGAGTCGGCACAAACCTGGCGTTGGGCGGAGCCTTCGCGATCAAGAATCGAAAGTGGACCGACGACTTTTTCTTTATCAACGAGGATGGATTCACGAGCGTAGGCGGGGAGGCCAGCGCTACGTGGAACCTACGACCCTTGGCGCCGGATCAGCCGGCTCGACTGGAAGTCGGAACACGGTTCGCACGGGTGGACTTCGAGAATTTGGATCAGCCGTTCAATGAGCGATCGGTCGGCGGGTTTGGTTCGCTCACCAAGGATTTTGGTCAAGACGTTTCGGTCACCTGGCAATACGCGGTGGATCGTATTCGCTATCCCGGCCGCGGCGTCGTGAGGCCTGACGACGACGACCCCGCGAATGCGTTCCGCGGCTTGACTCGACCCCGGCAGATCGACTATCTGCACGAATTGGGAGGCCAGCTGGTGTGGTTGGGGCCGGTCTCGGTGGAGGTCGAGTATCACTTCCGCTACAACGACTCAAACTCTTTTGGGCTTTCTTACCTGAGCCACAACATCGGCTTGCAGGTGATCCGACGGTTGCCGTGGGACATGTTGGCGCAGTTCTACGGGCTCATCGAGCTGAGATCGTTCTCGGAACCAGCTCCGAACTTGAGCGGCGCTGGCACGCTGGATACCAGCGGCGCCTCCAATAACGTTTTGCTGCTTCGGTTGGTCAAGGATGTCAATTCACAGTACTCGGTCGAGGCTCGTTACGGACGGTATCGGAACGAGTCAATCACGTTGAATGATTTCTATACGAAGAATGTCTACTCCGTAGGCATGAACTTCCGGCCATGAACCCGCACTCGTAAAGGCAGTCTTGAGATGAGATGAGCACCCATCATGATCCGGAAGTCGTCTTCCGGGAGCTCTGCGCCGCCGCGCGCGGCCGCCGCCATCAACGACTGGGCTGGACATCGGCGGCTGTCGCCGCGGCGTTCGTTTTTGCATTGGTCGCTTGGGAGATCGTGGTCGGGCCGGCGGGCGTTCTGCGTGGGCTCGGATACGTGGCGGTGACGATCGCCGCGCTCGTTTCAGTATGGCATCTGCTTCTCGGCTGGCGCCGGTCAGTCATCGAATCCGCTGACGTGGCGGCTGAGCTGGGACGATTGTTTCCGCAGACGAGAGGCACGCTCGAAGCTCTGCTCGAGGATCCTGGAGCCGGTCTGGCGGCTGCTCGGCAGCGATCTGCGGCATCGTGGCTCGAGCGTCGTGGCAACGCCAGGCTGGACAGCGCGTTGGCAGATCATGACCGCTCGAGGATCGCGCGACGGCGATGGCTGGCGTTCGCGATGGGAGCGGTAGCAGTGCTAACTGTAGTCAGTCAACCGACTGCTGCGAGTAGGGTCGCTGGGGTTTTGCAGCGACCACAGCAAGTGTGGCGATCCCCGACTGTCGAGTGGACGGTTGCACCGGGTGACATCGACGTCGCATATGGCGAGGAGTTGGTGGGCCAGGCGACGATTCTGGGCCCGCCATCGAGGGGTCCGCTGTTGCTCGAGTCACGCTCGCCGGCTTCCGCCTGGCGCGCCGAAACGGTGGCCGCGGGACCGACCGGTTCCTGGCGTTGGTCCGAAATAACCGGCCCATTCGAGTACCGACTCAGGTTCGGGCCGTTCACCAGTCCCGTCTACCAGGTGACGGTTCGCGTACCGGTGGCCATGGTGCGGGTCGAGGCTCGTTTTGAGGGCGAAGCCTGGGAGCCGCTAGCCGGTCGAGCAGTGCCAACCGGCGAAACGCTTGAGATTCGCGGTGTGGCGAGCCAGAGGATCGATTCGGCTTGGGTGCAGTGGGCCGACGGGCGCAAAACTCCGCTCGAGATCGAAGGCGCCACGTTTGTGGGTCGGGTCCAACTCACGGTTGGAGAAGCCCGAGTCCTAGCTCGGACTCGGGGCGGTGTCGAGACCTCGCCGACGTCGTTCACCGTGATCGGGGCCGGGCCTGCGTTTGTTGAGCTCCTTCGACCAGAAGACGACCCGACAGTTCTCGGTAGCGCCGGTGTGTGGTTGGAAGTCAGAGCAGGCGCCACGGCCGGGCTTCAGGGACTACGATGGGAGACTGACGACGGACGAAGCGGTCTCATCGGCGATGTCGATGGGGCGCGTGATACGACCGTGGTGGCGATCGCGCGGCTCGGTGCTCGGCGTGCCCCAGGCGACAGCTTTCGATTCCGGGTCGTGGCGCGACCACTCCACGGCGGGCCTGCGGCGACCGAGTGGCGATCAGCGGTGATCGCGAGTCGGGCGGCGCTCAGTGCAGACGTCGCCGCCGATCGGGCCGCCGCCGGTCGTGAGATCGATCGCGCGCTGCAAGCGGCCCAGCGTGAGGTGCGCGGCGAGGGCTCGACGGGCGATCAACGGGAGCTCGACGCGCGGCTGCGGGCCGCCGCCGACAGCCTGGCTCAAACGCTCGATCGGACGCTGGCGGACCCGGACCTGCACCCCGGCCTCGCTGAACGCCTGGCGGCGTATCGACGATTGCTCGAGGGAACGTCGCAGGCCGATTTGACGCCCCAGCCCGGCCTGCCCAACGAACCCAACGCCGAGTTGTCCGCCCGGTCGTCGATGCTCGAGGCCATCCGTGAGGGACTGGCTGAGACCGAGGCGCTGATCCAGCTGTCGATGACCGCTGACACGCTGGCTGGCCTGGCTCGCTCCGAGGGCGAGCTGGCGAACGACACCCGCCAGACGGATCCGGATCGGCTGGGTGCCGAGATCGAACCCCGGCAATCGGAGATCGACGCCGCTGCATCGGCGGCGTCCGAGGAACTGCCCGACTCGCTCCGGACAGCAGTCGATGCCGCGCTCGAGAACGTTGGCGAGCAGATCGCGGATCGAGATCCGGCGGCGTTGGCGACGGCACAACAACAAGCTGCGGAAGCGCTCGAATGGGCCGCCGGTCAGGCGCGGGCGGAGGTCGATCGTGCGGCGGGTGCCGCCGCGGCGCGGCGAATAGCGATCGATCGCGCCGGCGCCGAGGTCTTGTTTCTGGCCCAACGACAGCGAGAGTTGGCCGAAGCGATGGGTGGTCCGCCTACTGGAGCTAGTCAGCACGCCGACAGAGTCTCCCGGCAGGCAGTGGTTGGACGGGGGTTGGAAGCCGCACTAGGCGAGTTGGTTGAAGCGATCGGCGGTCGCCCCGCTGGTGTCGAGTTGGCCACGCGCTTGGCGCAGGCGGTGTTCAGCGTTCGATATGCGGGGGAAGCCGTAGCGACCCCGCCAGGCCAAGGTCTCGGAAACTCTCAGGCGCAGGCCGCGGCCGAGGACGCGGCGGCGGCACTGATGTTGCTGGCGCGCGCGTTTCTGCTGCCGGACAGCGAGGGAGCGACCGGGGGCGCGGAAGGCGCAGCTGGCAGCTCGGGACAGGTCGCGCGGCAGCTGGAGTCGATGGCGCAAGCCGAGCGTTCGTTGGCCGATGCGCTCGGGAACAGCGATGAGCCGGCGGGTGGCAACCCTGAAGCCGCGGTAGCTCAACGTGAGATCGGTCGACAGCTCAACGACGTCGTGGAGGAGCTGCTCGAGATGGGGATCGACGTGCGTACAGTACAGGGGCTGGAGGCTGCGGTCGAGGAGCTGGCGCGCCAGTTGGAACGGGGTGTCCCGGGCGCGCGCGCCGATACCGATTTGCGAGCGTTGGCGCGTCGGCTCGCCGACGTCGGACGGATGGTCGAGCAAGAGACGACCGATCGCCGACGAGCGGAGGCAGCCCGTTCATTCGTCCCCGAAACGCCCTCGCCATTGCCACCTCGAGCAAGCGCGCCACGCCTCGATCCCGAAGCGGTGCTTGCGCCGTGGCGGGGTGTGTTGCCGAGGGGCGCGCTTGACTCGGTACGCGCGTACCTCGAATCACTCGCCGAGGCTGGCGTGCGATCCGCGTCGGGGACCGAGTGAGCGATCGTCAGCGGTCGATTGGCGTCGTCGCGGCCGTCGTGGTGGTGGCGGGACTTGCGACCGCTGCCCCCGGAGTGTCTCAGACTCTCGAGATGCTGGAAGCCGGGCGAGCGGCCGCCAATCGGGGCGACCATGCCGAGGCATTTGCTCGCTTTAGGGCCGCATACCAGCCAGCCGAGGATCATCCGATGGCGCTGGCCGGGATGGCTCGCGCCGTGGCACACCTAGACGAGGTCGACCGTTTCCGTGCGGTGCTCGACAGCCTTGCGATCAGAGAAGACGTGGGCCCAAACGCGCTTTCTTACTGGGCTGCGCTGTCGCTCGAAGCCGGTGTCGAGCCGGTTACAGTCGTCGATCGGTTCGATGCCTACCTCGATCGGCGACCGGGCGATTTTGGGCCGTTGGCGAGATTGTTTCGCGTCCTGCTTGGGCAGGGCACACACGCGGGCGCGGCGGCGCTCCTCGACCGCGCCCGCGATCGGGGTGCCGACCCAGCCGCGGTGGCGATGTTGCGCGGCGAGCTGGAGTTGGATCGACAGGACCCCGGGGCTGCGTTGACCGCGTATCTGACCGCGGTCAGTTACGGTGGTGCGACCCTCGTCGGAGCGATCGCGGCGATCGAGGCGCTGCTCGAGAAGTGGTCGCCGAGCTTGGCGACGGACATCGCTGTCGAAAGGCTGGAGACGGCCAAAGCGGGAGCGGATGCACGGGCCGCCGGGCTGCTGTCGCCGCTCGTGGTGCAAGCGTGGATCAAGGCAGGTGATTGGACGCAAGCGATCGCCGCCGCGAACGATCCAGCGCTCGGACTGGCCACGCGCGGTGAGCAGTTGCGTCGTGTGGCGGCTGCGTCGTTGCCGGTGGCACCGGCTGCCGCCGGTCGCGCATTGGATGTGCTTTTTGATCTAGGACCGCCGGCCACGAGACCGTCCGACCGCTTGCTGTCGGCCGAGATCGCCCGTGCGACCGGCGACCACGGCCGGGCCGCAGCCGAGCTCAGAGCGGCGGCGCGGGCAGGGGTCCCCGGCGCCGACCAGGGCGCGTGGGTGGCAGAAGTTGCTGCCGCTCGGGTGGCCGGTGATTTCGCCGCCGTTGAGCGTGCGCTCGAACGCGCGCGTGCAGAGGGCGTCGATTCGGCGGCGCTCGGCGTGCCGCTCGGGGACCTGTGGCTGAGCCGGCAGCGACCCGATAGTGCCATCGCATCCTACGCGCGGGCGATCAGCGAGGACGATGCGACCGCTGCGGCACTCGAAGCGCTCGAGCGCGCCCGACTGGTCCAGTGGCTTCTCAGAGCGCGCGTGGCCGACCCGTTCTATGCAGTGCTCGGCCGAACGATGATCGAAGCCCCCCGACGAGCGACGGTGGCGTCGACACGACTCGACTCGCTGGCGAGTTCGATCGGGGAGTCGGACTCGCTCGGCATCGCGCGATCACTCGTGTACGGCTTGGCCGGTGAGTGGCGGGGGCGGGCTGGTGACGCGACCGGCGCAAGCGAGATGCTCGCTGGAGCGGTGGAGCGGTCTCCGGCCAGCGGCGAGGCGCCGGCTCTGTTGTTGGCGGCGGGCCGCTGGGCGGCGGTAGCCGAGAACCCCGAGCGTGCAGTGGCGCTGTGGCGCGAGATCGTAGCTAAGCACGCCACCAGCCCGTATGCGCTCGAGGCGCGACGACTGCTCGCCGGGACCAACGGCGATGATGGACGATCGTGAACCGCCGTCGGTTTCTCCAGCTAGCCGGGTTGGCCGCGGTGACCGCCGTTCCGGGATCGGCGCGAGCCGGGCCCAACGTCGGTCGCGATCAACGCGTCGCACTTCAGCCCTTCATCATCCCGATGGACGAGGCCCAGCCTCACCCGCTGCGCGCCTACGGCGTCGTCTACCGCGCGTTAAAGCAAGGTGGGACCGCCGATTGGCTGCTCAACTATCGTGGCGGGTCGTTTCTGGTTCATCATCCGGCCGCGTACGAAGACAGTCTCGAGCGCGGTGTGATGTCTGAGACGGCCACTGATTTGACGTTGGATCAGTTCTCTTCGAGCGGTGCACAGGCGCCGGTGCGACTCGAGGTTGCACCCGAGATCGCCGTGTACGCGCCACCTTACGCTGCGCCGTGGGACGATGCCGTACGGCTGGCACTCGAGTTCGCGGACATACCGTATCAAGTGGTGTGGGACCGTGACGTGCTTGGCGCTGAACTGGCGGACATCGACTGGTTGCATCTCCATCATGAGGATTTTACCGGTCAATACGGCAAGTACGGCCTCAACGTGCAATCGACCGACTGGTACAGGGAGGCGGTGAGGGTCGATCGAGAGACCGCTACCGAGCTTGGTTTTGGAGACACTCGATCGCTCAAACTCGCGATCGCCACAGCGATCCACGACTACGTGAACCAGGGCGGGTTTCTGTTCGCGATGTGCGCGGCTACCGAGACCTTGGATCTCGCTCTGGCTGGCGATCCACCGGTTTTTAGCGGCACGCTCTCTTTCGCCGATTTCGCGCTTGAGCCGGGTGACGTCGGGCCGTTCTCCACGATTGATGGGCACCGAGTGAACACTCCCGACCGTCGCGTACTCGACACGGTGCAGTTGGCGCAATTCGCGCCGACCGTTGACCCGGTAGCCGCAATGTTGACGCAGAACCATCGGCTGCGATTCCCTGATTGGTACGGTTTGACGACCTCTTTTCAGCCGTTGACCCTAAAGCCTGGCGTGCTGGTGCTCGCGACCTGCGGCAGCGGCAGCTTGGCCAAGTACCTGCACGGTGATGTTGGCGCCGGAACGTTTACCTTTCTCGGCGGTCATGACCCCGAGGATTCCCAGCACGCGATCGGCGACCCCCCCACCGATCTGGAGTACCATCCGCGGTCGCCCGGCTATCGCCTGATTCTGAACAACGTGCTCTTCCCGGCGGCTCGTCAGGAGGAGCGTAAGACGTAGCGCCACTTGCAGATCCGGCGTAACTTTTGATTGTGATGGCCTCGACATCCCGGATCCCCGAGGTGGCGGGGCTGCTCGAGCGATTCGCTCGCGGCGATCGCCGCGCGCTGGCCCGCGCGCTGACCTGGATCGAAAACCAGCAGCCCGGGTTCGAGCAACTTTTGCACGCCACCCACTCCGGCCTGGGGCGTGCGTTCCGCGTCGGCGTGACAGGCCCTCCGGGTGCCGGAAAAAGCACGCTGACCGAGAAGTTCGCGTTGCTGTGCCGGCGGCACGATCAAAAGGTCGGCATCCTCGCCGTCGATCCCAGCAGCCCGTTCACTGGTGGAGCGCTACTTGGCGATCGGATCCGGATGCAGGATCTCACACTGGATGGCGGGGCATTCATCCGATCGATGGCGTCCCGCGGGCGACTCGGCGGTTTGGCCACCACATCGCTCGAAGCGGCTGACCTGCTGGAGGCGTTTGGTTTCGACGTGGTCATTCACGAGACGGTCGGCGTCGGTCAGACCGAGCGCGATATCGTGAGCGCGGCCGACACGACGGTAGTCGTGCTGGTGCCTGAATCCGGTGACGCGGTCCAGACGATGAAGGCTGGGTTGATGGAGATCGCCGACGTGTTCGTCGTAAACAAGGCGGATCGCCCCGGAGCCGAGAACTTGGAGCGAGCGTTGACCGCAACGCTGGGGCTCAAGCCGCGCCATGGTCAGGAGTGGGCTCCGCCGATCGTGCGCACCGTAGCGGTCGAAGGCGAAGGCATCGAAGAGCTGGCCGCCGCGATCGATGCGCATCGAACCCATTGCCACAAGAGCGGCGCGTTCACCGCCAAGCAACGCGCGCGATCCGCGGATCGGGTCCGTGATTTGGTTGCCCGTCGTGTCGATGCGCACGTGTGGGAGTGGGGTGGAGGAGAGGAGATTCTGGAGCGGGCCCTCGATCGGATCCGCGACGGCGACGCGACACCGTATTCGGTGGCTGATGAGATTGTAGCGGCGGTTGGGCTCGACTCACGCTCAGCCTGTCCTGGGAACGAGCAGGAGGAGCGAGGATGACGCCAACAGTGCGCAAGGATCGTCGCGACGACGGCAGGCCGATCGTTCAGGAGGCGTCCACTCGCGAAGAGCGTATGGCAGCACGCGTGGCGGCGTGGCGCGATCGAAGGGATCAGCAATCCGCACGAGACATCGACTTCACGACCACCTCCTCGATGGAGGTGGCGCCGATCTACACCCCTCTCGATTTGACTGACAACGATCCGCTCGAAGACATAGGGTTGCCAGGTGAGTACCCGTACACCCGAGGCGTATACGATTCCATGTACCGGACTCGGCTGTGGACGATGCGTCAGTTCGCTGGGTTTGCCACCGCCGAAGAGACCAACCAGCGCTACCACTTCCTGTTAGATCACGGCCAGACTGGGTTGTCGGTTGCTTTCGACCTGCCGACTCTCATGGGGTGCGACTCTGACCACCCGATGTCGGAGGGTGAGGTGGGAGTGTGTGGTGTAGCCATCGACAGTTTGGCCGACATGGAGACCTTGTTTCGCGGGATTCCGCTCGATCAGGTGTCGACTTCAATGACGATCAACGGGCCGGCGATCATCTTCCTGGCGCTCTACGTGGCGGTGGCCGAGGAACAAGGCGTCCCATCGGGTAAGCTGCGAGGGACGCTTCAGACCGACATCCTGAAGGAATACATCGCACAAAAAGAGTGGCTCTTCCCGCCCGATCCCCACCTCAAGATCATCGTTGACATGATGGGGTGGTGCGCCGACAACGCGCCGAAATGGCATCCCATTTCGATCTCTGGGTATCACATTCGAGAGGCGGGTTCGACTGCGGTGCAGGAGCTCGCCTTCACGTTGGCCGACGGGTTCACTTACGTCGAAGAGGGAATAAAGGCCGGGCTCGACGTCGACCGCTTTGCCCCTCGGTTGTCGTTCTTCTGGAATGCCCATAACGACTTCTTTGAAGAGATCGCCAAGTACCGCGCCGCGCGGCGGATCTGGGCACGTCACATGAAACAGCGGTACGGAGCCAAGAACGCTCGCTCGCTACTGATGCGATTCCACACCCAGACAGCCGGGTGCTCGCTCACCGAGCAGCAGCCCGAGAACAACATCGTACGAACCGCCATTCAGGCGTTGGCGGGTGTGATGGGCGGGACTCAAAGCCTGCACACTAACTCGATGGACGAAACGTATGCGCTGCCGACTGAGAAAGCGGTCAAGATCGCGTTGCGGACCCAGCAGGTGATCGCTTACGAGTCGGGAGTGGCCAACGTGATCGATCCGCTGGGTGGCTCCTACTACGTGGAGGCGTTGACCGATCGGATGGAGGCCGAGGCCGAAGCCTACTTCCGACAGATCGAGGACCTAGGCGGTGTCGTGGCCGGGATTGAGCAAGGGTTCTTCCAGCGCGAGCTGGCCGTGGCGGCCAGCCGGTATCAGGAAGAGATCGACTCTCGGCGGCGTGTAATTGTAGGCGTCAACGATTTTATCGAGGAAGACGAGAGCTTGGAGATCCCGATTCTCAGGATCGACCCGCGATACGAGCGTGAGCAGTGCGCTCGCGTTGCGGAGGTGCGAGCCAAGCGTGACGACGCGAAGTATCGAGCGGCCATGAATGCGCTGCGCCAATCGATTCGTGACGAGCGGAACTTGATGGAACCCGTGCTCGACGCGGTACGGTCGTATGCGACGGTGGGTGAGGTTGTCGAGTTGATGCGTGATGAATACGGAACATGGCGGGAACCGTCGATTTTCTGAGTCGGCCGCCACGGAATGAGGTTGACGATGATGAGTGAACAGAAGATCCGAGTGCTGGTAGGGAAGCCTGGGCTCGACGGTCACGACCGCGGTGCGAAGGTGGTCGCCGCTGCGCTTCGCGACGCCGGCATGGAGGTGATCTACACCGGTTTGCATCAAACACCTGAGCAGATCGTCGAGACCGCGCTACAGGAAGACGTCGACGTGATTGCGTTGTCGATCCTCTCGGGTGCCCACATGACGCTGCTTCCGCGAGTTTTTGGGCTCATGCGAGACGCCGGCATGAACGATGTTCTGCTCACCGGCGGGGGGATCATCTCAAAAGACGACACGCAAGCCTTGGGAGAGATGGGTGTGGGTCAGCTTTTCGGGCCGGGGACAACAACCGGAGAGATCGTCGAGTACATAAAGAACTGGGTCGACGAACGGGGCGCGAAGGTGGGGGCGGCGTCGTGAAGCCGTGACGGCGGATCTGACCTCGGAGCAAAAACTCCTCGTCGACACCGTGCGCACGTTCGCCCACGATCGCATTGCGCCGATCGCAGCAGAACATGACGAGTCCGGCGAGTTTCCGTGGAATACGGTGCGCGAGATGGCGGACCTGGGGCTGTTCGGGATTCCATTCCCGGAAGCGCTCGGGGGCGCGGGAGCCGACACCATGGCGATGGCCTTGGTGATCGAGGAGCTGGCTAAGGTCGACGCGTCGCACTCCATCACCGTTGGTGCCCACACATCACTGGCTGCCTCGCCGATCTACGACTTTGGCAACGTTGAGCAAAAAGACCGCGACCCGCGACGGCGATGAGTGGATCCTAAACGGGACCAAGGTCTTTATCACCAACGCCGGCGTGGCGGGCACGCTCGTCGTCGCTGCCGTGACCGACCCTGAGGCCGATCACCGCGCCGTGTCGATGTTTATTGTCGAGGCGGATGCCGACGGTGTCGAGGCGGGCAAGAAAGAGGACAAGCTTGGTTGGCGGGCCAGCGACACCCGGGAGCTCATCTTCGAGAATGTTTGTGTACCGCACGAAAACTTACTGGGCGAGGAAGGGCGCGGATTTCACCAGTGCCTTCATACTCTTAACGGCGGCCGAATCGGGATTGCCGCCCACGCGCTCGGCATCGCCGCTGGCGCTTACGAAGAGTCCCGCCAATACGCGCTCGAGAGGCAACAGTTCGGGCGACCGATCGCGGAGTTTCAGGCGATCCAGTTCAAGCTGGCCGACATGGCCACCGGCATCGAGGCCGGACGCCACCT
>JBDHFX010000007.1:0-28777 GCA_039590215.1 Gemmatimonadota bacterium
CGACCGAAGCTATAGGTCCCTGACATCGGACCACTGCACTCGTCGTCCACCTGGACTTCGCCCGAGACCGATGTCCCACCCTCGGTGATGACACCCGACCCGCTCACCGTTCCATCACATCCCCCAAAGAACTTGTAAGGGCCCGAGTAGGAGAACTCGTTCCCCACGATCGAGCCGCTCACCGAGCCTTCGATCAAATCGGGGTCGCCCAAAAGGAATGTGCCCGTCACACCACCGCCGGGGGCGGTGTTCAGGTCGATGGTGCCGCTGTACGGTTCAGCGTTCACGACGTAGGTCGCATCGTAGGTGCCCGAGAGGTTGTACGCGTAACCTGGGTCACCTGGCTGGGGGTTCCCGGCACACGCACCGCACAGGACGACCACGGCGGTCGGGATCACTCGTCGCGCGTGAAGCATGCTCCCTCCTTCGATTTATGGATCGTTTGCTCCTCGAGGTCGTTCTACCATCACTACGAGTATCCAGGTGTCCCGGTTTCCTGTTCGCCGATAGCGCCCGGGGTGAGGCCCCCACCTCCGCGCTTATCCCAGCGTCGGCATATGGAAGCCGGGCGCCGGGGTGTCCTGATGCGGCCAGCGGGTAGTAACGACCTTGGTGCGCGTGTAGAACTTGATCCCCTCGATGCCGTGCACGTGAAGATCGCCGAAGAGCGAGTTCTTCCAGCCGCCGAACGAGTAGAACGCGACCGGCACGGGAATCGGCACATTGATGCCGACCATGCCAACCTGGATCTCGTTCTCGAAGCGACGCGCGGCACCGCCCGACTCGGTGAAAATCGCCGTGCCGTTCGCATACGGGTTGGCGTTCACCATCGCGATGGCTTCCTCGAGCGTGTCGGCGCGCAGGACGATGAGCACGGGACCGAAGATCTCATCCTGGTAGATCTTCATCTTCGGGGTGACGTTGTCGAAAAGCGTCGTGCCGAGGAAGAACCCCTCCTCAAGCCCGGCGACCTTGAAGCCGCGTCCGTCCACGACGAGCTTGGCACCTTCCTTGATGCCGGTGTCGATGTAGCCCGCGACGTTGTCCCGGTGCTCCCGTGTGATGAGCGGGCCCATGTCCATGCCGTCGGCGTCGCCCGGGCCGATCTTGATCGCCCGCGCCTTCTTTTCGAGCAGCGCGACGAGCGGGTCGCCCGCGGCGCCCACTGCCACGACCGCCGAGATCGCCATACAACGCTCGCCCGCCGAGCCGTAGCCGGCGCCGATCAGCGCATCGGCCGCAAACTCGATGTCGGCATCGGGCAAGACAACCGCGTGGTTCTTCGCCCCGCCCAGCGCCTGTACGCGCTTGCCGTTCTTTGCGCACGTTTCATAGATGTACTTTGCGATCGGCGTGGATCCCACGAAGGTGACCGCGGCGATGCCGGGATGATCGAGGATCGCGTCGACCGCCTCCTTGTCGCCGTGCACGATGTTGAACACGCCATCGGGCAGGCCGGCTTCCTTCAAGAGCTCGGCCATGCGCATCACGGTCGATGGAACCTTTTCGGAGACTTTGAGGACGAAACAGTTTCCGCAGGCGATGGCAACCGGGAACATCCACATCGGCACCATCGCGGGAAAATTGAACGGCGTGATGCCCGCGCAAACCCCGACCGCCTGGCGCACGGTGTGCGTGTCGACGCCCGTGCCCACGTTCTCGGAATGCTCGCCCTTCAACAGATGCGGAATGCCGCAGGCGAACTCCACCACCTCGATGCCGCGCTGCACGGATCCCATCGCATCCGGGAGTGTCTTGCCGTGCTCCTCGGTGATGAGCTGGGAGAGCGCCTTGTGATGATCCTGCACCAGCGCGAGAAATTTCTGCATGACGCGTGCGCGGCGCAGAATCGAAGCGTCACGCCAGCCGGGAAACGCCGCCTGCGCGGCCCTGACCGCCGCGTCCACGTCGACCGCGTTCGCCATCCCAACGTGCTGGGTCACCTGCCCGGTGGCGGGGTTGTAGACTCGCCCGGTGCGCTTGCTCGTCGCGGGTGTAGGCTTGCCGTTGATCCAGTGCGGAATGCTCGCGGCAGTCTCGGCGGGCTTGTTCATTCGATCACTATCCTACTCTCCTCTACGAGAACTAACCGCCGATCTGGGACATCGTTCCGAGGACTTCGATCTCCCCTGCCGTCAGATCGGGGTGCGCGGCCCACTTGCGATCCAACTCGGTCTGGATCGACGCCGCCAGCTCGAGATCGGAGCCACCGCCGCGTAAGATCGGTTTCAGGTCGGCCAGCTTGGGGCCATAGAGGCAGTTTACGAAGTAGCCATCAGCGGTCAGCCGCAATCGGTTGCAGGCGCCACAGAAGTGGTGGCTGACGGCGGTGATGAACCCGATTCGGCCCACGTGCCCCGGCACCTGGAACGGTCGCGCTGGACCACCGTCCCACGGTAACGGCTCGAGCGAGTAACCCGCGGTTTCGATCGTGCGCCGCATCTCATCGCCCGACACGTACTCGGGCTGGAGCTGGTTTTGCTGACCGTACGGCATGTACTCGAGAAACCGAACGTCGAACTCGCGGTCGTGGGTCAGCTCCACGAACGCGGGCCCCTCCTCGTCGTTCAGGCCACGCATCACCACGCAGTTGAGCTTGAGCGGCCGGTACCCGAGCTCGTAGGCGGCCTCGATCCCAGCCCATGTGTGATCGAACCGATCGCGCCGCGCCATTTCACGGAACGTCGCGCGATCGAGCGTGTCGAGCGAGATATTGAGTCCCGCTAACCCTGCGGCTCGCAACGGAACAGCCAGCTCCGCCAATCGGAGCGCGTTGGTCGTCATGTGGAGCTTGGCCTCCGGGCACCGCTCGTGAACCATCCTTACCAACGTCGGCAGGTCGCGACGCAGCGTCGGCTCGCCACCGGTGAAACGGATCTTGCGCACGCCCCGATCGTAGAACAGTCCGGCTAACCGGGTGGTCTCCTCGAAGCTCAGGATCTCTTCCCGCGCCAGCCATTCCAATCCTTCTTCGGGCATACAGTAACGGCAGCGAAGATTGCACCGGTCGGTGACCGATATCCGCAGGTAGTCGTGCGTCCGGGCGTGGGTGTCGGTCCACGCTAGTTGGCTATCAGGCGCCGACTGGTGCCGCTCCAGCTGTACTTGTGTCGAGTTCATGACAGAATGATAAGTTAGCCCTCGAAACCGCTGGGCCGCACGGCTGACCTAGCACCTGGACTGATTGTGATAACTCTCAACTCCCTCCGCCCCGATAAAGTCCGCGTCATCACGTTTGATTGCTACGGCACCTTGATCGACTGGGAAGGTGGCATCTGGAACGCTTTCCGCCAGGCCGCAGCAGAGGACGGAGTTCAACTCGATCGGCAGCAAGTAATCGATGCCTATCACGCTGTAGAACCGATGATCGAGAGCGCGGAGTTTCGCCCCTACCGTCACGTACTCACCGAAACTGCTCGCCGCGTGGCCGGCGAGTGCCAGTGGACGATCTCACCCGACAAGGCCGAGTTCCTGCCCCGCAGCCTAGCCGCGTGGCCGCCGTTCCCAGACACCAACGCGGCGCTAGTCAAGCTGGCTGAGCAATTCCGGCTCGGGGTGCTGTCGAACGTGGACGAGGATCTGTTCGAGGCGACCCGAGCGCTGCTCGATGTCGAGTTCGATTTCTGGGTTACCGCCGACCGTGTCGAATCGTACAAGCCGGATCTCGCGCATTTCGAAGCCGCGCGCCCGTTCGTCGGTGATTCTGGAGGGTGGCTGCACGTCGCCCAGAGTCTGTTCCACGACGTGGCTCCGGCAAACGCTCTGAACATCCCAGTGGTGTGGGTGAACCGTAAGGCCGAGGAACGACCCGAGGACAGCCCGCTACCCGACCTCGAGCAGCCGGACCTCGAGTCGCTCGCCGACTGGCTCGTCGGCTAGGTGGGTGATCGCGTGGAGTGAGTGCGGCGCTGCTAGCCGGCCGCCGAACGCTCCAGGGCGTCCAGAATCTCGCTCTTCTTGTAGCGGCGGCGGCGCGTCGGGGTGTAGTAGACCTTGACCCCGTATTCGCCCAACCGCCCGTTCTTCTCGAGCCGGCGCAGTGTGCTGATCGAGACTCCGAGAAGCCGAGCCGCGTCGCCGATCCTAAGGAATACGGGTTCTTTCTCGGTCATTTCTCCTCCCTGCGGTGTCAATCGCCCCTTTCTTGGGACCTCGTTCGGGCGAGCTTGAACAGTTATGATCAATTATAGTTAGGAATCCGTTCATGGTCAATTCCGTGGCTTCGTGTCTGGACCCGACCGAATCAAGTAGCTGAGGTGCCTTCCCGCCGATGAGCCCCACGGTCGACCTGTCGATCGTCATCCCGTTCCTCAACGAGGCGCCGAACCTGCGCCCCCTCCACGCCGAGCTGGTCCCGGTGCTGAACGCGCTAGGGCCCCAGTGGGAGGTCGTGTACGTGGACGACGGCTCCACCGACGACGGACCGGCGATCACCGCCGCACTAGCCGCGGCCGATCCGCAGGTGCGATCGGTATCGCTGACCAGGAACTACGGGCAATCGACAGCGTTGATCGCCGGCGCCGAAGCGGCCCGCGGTCGGTGGATCGCGACGCTCGATGGAGATGGCCAGAACGATCCGGCCGACCTGGCGGTTCTCTGGCCGGTCATCGAGAGCGGTGAGGCGGAGATGGCCAACGGCGTTCGCGTGCGGCGCGTCGATTCATGGGTACGGCGGGTCTCGTCGAGGATCGCCAACGCGACGCGAAACCGACTGAGCGGAGACACCGTGACGGACGTCGGGTGCTCGCTCAGGATTTTCCCCCGTCAAGCGTTCTTGAGCGCGGTTCGGTTCGAGGGCATGCATCGCTTCCTGCCAACCCTGTTGAGCATGCAGGGGGTGACGATCGTCGAGCGGGAGGTCTCACATCGGCCGCGGCGAGCGGGCGAATCGAAGTACGGAATCAATAACCGTCTGTGGCGCGGGTTGGCGGATCTTTTGATGCTGCGGCGGCTGCGACGACACGCCATCGACTACCAAGTTCGGGAGCCTTCGGGCGCTACCCCGGGAAAGGAGGCCCCCAAGTGACCGCGGGACAGTTATGGGTCACGATCGGCTTGCTGGGCCAGGTGTGTTTCTTTAGTCGTTTCTTCGTCCAGTGGGTCGCCAGCGAGCGCGCCGGCCGAAGCATCGTGCCGCGCGCGTTTTGGTACTTCTCGATCGCCGGCGGGATGATCCTGCTGAGCTATGCGATCTGGCGCCGCGACCCGGTGTTCGTGCTCGGGCAATCCGGCGGTTTGTTCGTCTACCTGAGGAACCTGGCGCTACTTCGGCGCGAGGACGCTGCCGCGTGAGGCGACCACTGCCGGTTCTGTTGGTGGCAGCTGCAACGCTCTTGCTGTGGCACCTCGGCGCGTACGGGCTGTGGGAATCGACCGAGGCGCGTTACGCCGAGATCGCCGCCCGTATGGTGCGCAGCGGCGACTGGATGACGCCGCGCCTCAACCACATCATCCACTTCGACAAACCACCGCTCACCTACTGGGTTACCGGCATCGGCTTGACCGTCTTTGGCCTCGACGAGCTCGGCGCCCGCATCGGGCTCGTCGTGGCAGCGCTGGTGGTGCTCACGGTGACGTATCGCTGGGCGGCCGACGCAGGCCCGCCGACGGCGGCACCCTACGCCTTTCTTTGCTTGTTGAGCGCTCCGCTGTTCTTCGCGCTCGCGCGCAGTGTGACCAGCGACCTGTACCTGACGGTGTGGGTCGTGCTGGCGGTGGACGCAGCGCGCCGCGCCACCGGCCCGACACGCGCTCGCGGTTGGCGGTGGCTGGCGTGGGGAGCGGTCGGGGCAGGGTTCTTGACCAAGGGTCCGGTCGTGCTGCTGTGGACCGTCGCGCCGGCGCTCGCATGGGCGGCGTTGACCGATAACTGGAGCCGCTTGCGACGGCTGTGGGATCCGATTGGCGTGACACTCGCGGTCGCGATCGCGCTTCCGTGGTACGTGGTTACCGCCGTTCGTCACCCGCAGTTGATCGACTTCTGGCTCAGCGTCCAAACCGTCGGCCGCGTCACGGCGCCATATGAAGGCGAGCGCGCACCCGTGTGGTTCTTCCTCATCACGGTTGTTTGGGCGGCTGGACCCTGGATCGTGCCGGCCACGCTCGAGCTGGCGCGTCGACGGCCGAGACCGAACGTGCCCTACGTCGTCGTTTGGGCCGTGTTCCCCCTGCTGGTTTTCTCTCTGTTTCCGACCAAGCGAGCCAACTACGTGTTGCCGATGCTACCCGCCGTGGCGCTGCTCGCCGGATCGTGGTGGGCGGCGGCCGGGGAGCGGTCTCGCGCCCGCGTCGTAACCCGCGCACTGGGCGCGGTCACGCTCGCCTTCGGTGCCGGCCTCCTGGTCGCCGCTTTTCGCGCCGAGTTGCCCGATCCATTGCGCGTGGTCAGTCTCATCGCCGGACCGGTGTCGATCGCCGGCGGGCTCACGGCCATCGTCGCCGCGAGATGGCAGCGGTTCGATCTGGCCTTTGCCGGTTGCCTGGCGCCGCTGTTGGTCCTCTACCTGGCGGGCTACGCCGTGCTAGGCGATCCACGCGTCGAAGCGTTCTTCAAGATCTCTCGGCCGCTGGCGGTCGCGGCGGCCAAATATCAGCTAGGTGACGAACCGATCGTCTCCTTTCGCAGTTGGCCAAGGGCGTTCCCGTTCTACCTGAACCAACGACTGATCACCGTAACCACCGAGGGGCGCGAAACCCGGTTCGAGGACGACACGTCGTGGCAGGCGTTCGTGTTCACCGACGAGGACGCCTTCTACTCACGCTTTCGAGATCGTCAGAGAGCGTTGTTCGTCATCCCACGCCGTGAGCAGGAACGAATCGCGGCGCGAGCGGGCGTGCCGGTCGTGACGCTGGCGGCCACGCGTCGCAATCTGCTCGTGACCAACCGTCCGACGCCGTCGGAAGCGCTTACCGACCCCTGATCAGGCGTAGCCCAGCTCGTCCAATCGGTCTTCGTCCAACCCGAAGAAATGGCCGACCTCATGGAGTACGGTTACCCGCACTTCCTCGACGACTTCGTCCTCCGATTCGGCCCAATCCAGCAGCGGTCGGCGGAAGATCGTGATGTGGTCGGGGAGCAACACATCGTCGTGGAGCCTCTCGGTCAGCGGCACGCCTTCGTACAGCCCGAACAAAGCATCTTCGGGATCGTCCGGGTCGAGACCCATCGACGTCAGGAGATCCGGATCAGGCGTCTCCTCGATCACGACCGACACGTTCTCGAGGTGCTCCTCGAACTCGGCCGGCAGGCGGTCCAACGCCTTCGACACGAGCGCTTCGAACCGCTCGGGTGATACGTCAAGCAAGGAGTAGCGCGGTTAGGAGGCGGCCGCCTTGGGTGCCACCACGCGGTCTGCGTACTGCGCCAGCAGCGGCATGCGCCACTTCTGACCCGAGTAACCCTTGATCAGGCAGATCACCCACAGGATCAATGCGCCAATAATGAGAAAAATCCAGATCAAGAAACCTATCAGCGTACCGATGATCGGGATGATGGTCGACAAGATCGTCGAGAACACCGTGAAGACGACCCACAGCGCGACCCATGCGACCCCGAAGACGATCGACTGGGCAGCATGCCACCGGATGACATCGTCCTCCTTCTCCATGAGAAACAGCACGATCCCGGTGATCGGTGGAACGATGTAGCTCAGAAGTCCGCCGAGCTTGGGGTCCAAGCCGGTGGTGTCCGACGACGGGGCCTGTTCGTTCAACGCGTACCTCCCTGCTGGATTGCGAGTCGATCCACACGATAACCCGTCGGGCCACCTGCGGGGAGGGTTGGCAACTTATGGCCGCGGCGAGATTAGCTGACTAGGATCGCTCGGCGGTCATGACTGACACAAGAACTCAGCACGAGATCGCGTTGTCCTGGCGCCGCGAGTTTCTCGCCGGCACGACGACGTTCGCGACTATGGCGTACATCATCGTCGTGAACCCGAAGATCCTGGAGGCTGCTGGAATCCCGTTCGGCGCTTCCATGGTCGCCACGATCGTGAGCGCTGCATTCGGCACGCTGTTGATGGGTCTCTACGCCAAGCGGCCGTTTGCCATCGCGCCCTACATGGGACAGAACGCGTTCATCGCTTACACGGTCGTCGGTCGCATGGGACACAGCTGGGAGACGGCGCTAGGGGCGGTGTTCGTGAGCGGGACCGTGTTCACCGTTCTGTCGATCTTCGGCATACGACGATGGCTGGCCGAGTCGATCCCTGACAACCTGAAGCGTGCGTTTGCGGTCGGGATCGGCCTCTTCCTAGCGATGATCGGACTCGCGACCGTCGGCGTCGTCGCACCTGGCACGGGAGGCGTGCCAGTCAAGGTCGGTGACCTCCATGAACCCGCGGTGATGCTGGCGGCAGCAAGCTTCGTGCTTATCGTCGCCCTCCTCGTTCGGCGCGTTCCCGGTGCGATTCTGATCGGGATCTTGACCGCCGCGCTGGCCGCCATGGCGACCGGCCTCGCGCCGATCCCGGACGCGGTCGTCAGCGCGCCGCCGAGCCTCGCACCGACGTTTCTTCAGCTCGACGTGCGGGCCGCGCTCAGTTGGGGATTCCTATCGGTGATCTTGACGATCTTCGTGCTCGACCTGGTCGATACGATCGGGACCCTGATCGGCCTCGCCTATCGCGCCGACATGCTCGATGAGAAGGGTCGCCTCCCGGGGATGGGACGCGCGCTCCGGTGCGACGCCTTAGCGACCGTCGCCGGATCGATTCTTGGAACGACGACCTGCGGAGCGTACATCGAATCCGCGGCCGGAATCGAAGCCGGCGGCCGGACCGGCCGGACCGCCGTCGTCACCGCGGGCTGGTTTCTGGCCGCGCTCTTCTTCGCCCCGGTTCTATCCGCGGTGCCGCCGGCCGCGTATGGTCCGGCGCTCGTCGTCGTCGGCATGATCATGGTGGAGCCCGTCGCCGGGCTCGACTACCGCGACCTGACCGAGTGGGCGCCGGCGTTCATTACGCTCGCCCTGATGGCGTTCACGTACGATCTCGGGATCGGCCTGACGGCGGGGTTCGTGTCGTATGCAGTGTTCAAGACGCTGTCCGGCCGGGCTCGTGAGGTATCCAGCGGTATGTGGGTGCTGGCAGCGTTGTCGGCGCTCTTCTACGGTTTTTACCCGTACTGACGTGGCAGCGCTACACAGGAACCTCGAGCTGCGAGATGACCTCGTCTTCGACCGAGAACGGAGCTGCTCCGGTGAAAAAGCGCTGTTGGAGCTCGAACGCGTGGCGTTCTAGTTCGATGGCCCAGTAGCTGTACCCCGACGTCACCCACTCCTCCAAGTACCGATGCATGAATCCCACCAGCCCGAGGCGCGTGTACTGAGCGACGTGCACGCACTCGTGAAACACGTTCGGGATCTGCTCTTCCTCCGATACCGGGTCGGTAGCAACGACGATCGTGTCGACGAACGTGATGCCCCATAGATAGTCGAAATCGAGCGGTAGCTCGCGAACGCGATCGATCATCGCCAGCGGCCATGGCGGGTCGATGCGCGGAACCTCGCGGACCCGAACCGGGGCCAATGTTCGGGAATCGAAGTAGGGTTCGAGCCTCGCCATTGTGTCTTTGTCTAGCGGCCGCGCGAGCGGTCGGTGTGCCGCGCGCTGGCCGGCGATCCACGCGGCGGCGCGGCGAGCCAACCACCGGCTTTGGACGACACCGTCGGCGAGACCCACTAGGCGAGCACCCAGTCGAACACGGCGATCTCCGGTGGAGCGCCGAGCCGTACCGGCACGACAACCGTCCCGAGCCCCGGCGACACGTAGAGATGGGGCTCGCGATCGCGATACCAACCCTCGACGTAGCGGCCGCTACCGTGAGGACGGACCGGTGCGTATCCCAAGACCTGCACTTGGCCCCCGTGCGTGTGGCCGGACAGCATCAGGCTTGGGGTCCACGTCGTGGCACGGAGGTTGTCCCGAAACTCCGGGCAGTGCTGGAGCAACAGGTGGTTGGCGGGTGTCGGCTGATCGCGGATCGCCGACTCGTAATCGGCCTCGCCGCCGATGTAATCGTCGAGACCGGTGATGAGCAGCGAGCGCCCCTGCTGCCGGTGCTCAACCGACTCGTTGACCAGCAACCGCGTGCCGTGGGTGGCGTAGATCGCTTGCAGCGGCGCGATATCGTCGCCGAATATCCACCGCTCCCAGTTTCCAAGGATCGCGTATTTCTGCGGGCCCTGGTCGAGCCATTCGAGAAAAGTACCGAGCACATCCAACCGCTTTTGTTGATCGATCGAGTCACCGGTCAGCACGATGACGTCGGCGTCGAGCGCGTTGACCTCGGCGGCGATCCGCTCGTGATATTCGCCCAGTCGCCGCAGGTGCAGGTCGGTTAGCTGGACGATCCGGAGTTGCGTCCCGGTCCCTCCTTCGGGCTTTGTGATTTGATGTCGGGTGATCGTCAAGCGGTGAGGCCCAAGCACCAGACCCTCCACGCCGAGCGCGGACCCGAGACCGGTTATGGAAAGCGCGGTCAGGAATCGGCGACGCGTCATCGCCGTCGGGAGCTTGCCGTCACTTTGCAAGGATCAGGTCAGGGAGAGTTTGGACGGCTGGCGCGTTCGACCAGCTCGACGAGATCCAGGGTCTCGTCGACGGCGGCGTCCAGCATCATCTTGCACTCGGGGCAACCCGTGATCAGGACTTCGGCCCCCGAATCAACGATCTCGCGTTTGCGCTCCTGATCGACGCGGAATTCCACATCCTGTTCGCGAGCGAAACCGGCGCTGCCACCGCCGCAACAGAACGACCGCTCCCTACTCCTCGGCAATTCCGCGATCTCAAATCCAGCCTCACGGATCACGTCGCGCGGCTCGTCGTAGCTGTCTTCGTAACGACCCAGGTAACAGGGATCGTGATAGGTCAGCTTCCGTCCGTTCAGTTTCTTCGATTCCAGCTTGATCGTGCCGTCACGGATCAATTCCAGCAGCAACTCGGAATGATGAATTGTCTCCACTGAAAGCTCACTGGCAACGGTGGGATACTCGCGTCTGAACGTATGCAAACAGTGCGGACATGGCGCTACGATTTTACTGACTGCCTGATCTGTGAAACGCTCGATGTTCTCCGCCGCAAGAGTCTGAAACTGCAACTCCTCCCCCTGCCGTCTTGAGTGGTGCCCGCTGCACGACTCCTCCTGCAATACACCGTAGCTAACTCCAGCCTGTTCGAGCACCTTGACCATCGCCGTCAGACTCGTGCGGACGTCCTGGTTGTAGGCCCATGTGCATCCCATCCACAGCAGGTACTCGGTTTCGTTCTTCCGATAGAGCGGTATTCCGAGCTCTTCGATCAGCTCTCGCCGCATACTCGCGGGTTCCGAGAACGGATTACCGTACCGTTCGATGGTCTCGAGAAACTCAGCCGCCACCATATCCCGACCGGAGACCAGTGCCTGGGCGCGTTTCGTCCCGATCAGCACGTCAAGGTGTTCGATGCCTGTCGGACAAACGTTCTCACACGCGCCGCAACTCGTACACTGGCCCAGCGCGGTCGCGCTGATGACGTTGCCAATCAACTCCCCCTCCTGCCCCATCATGTCGCGACCCGCCAATATGAACTCCATCGGATTGAGCTCCTGACCGGAAATCGCCGCAGGACACTGCTCCGTGCATCGCTTGCACTCGACGCACGTGACAAAGTCCATGCGCATCTTCCAAGGAACATCGTCCATGGATTCAAGCCCCAGCGTCACCTCGTTCTCGCTCTCCGCCAGCGCATCGAGATCCAGGTTGAGGGGCAGATAGTCTCCAAGTCGCTCGCGGCGGAACAACACATTGATGGGCGCCATGAGGATGTGAAGGTGCTTCGACCGCGTTATGAGCGGCGGGAAGGCCAAAATAACAACCGCGTGAATCCACCAGTTTGCCTTTTCGAGCCCCGTCGCCTCGGTGAGCCCATACAGATAGGTCGCCATCAGTACAAAAATCATGATCGCCACGAGACCCGAGCTCCAGGATCTGGGGTCGGGCGAAATAGCCACCATGAAGAAGCGCCGGATGAAAAGCCCTGTGATGCCGACGCTGACGAACACGGCCACGGCAGCCAAGAAGAGTTTGACCGCTCCTTCCGCGCTGCCAAACAGGAACGCCAGAAACGGCACTTGAAAAGGTTCCAGAAAGTGATCGGTGGTTTCGAGGGCGAATAGGATGAAACCGAAAAACACCAAGGCATGCAGGGTGCCGACTATCGGCCGCCCCTTGATAACTCTCCACTGCAGGAAAACTTCCTTGACCACCCGGGCAATCCGCCTACCCAGCTGATTCGTCCTCCTGCGGTCTGAGTGACCGGCGAGGATAAAACGGAGCTTCGGGGCGAGCTCTCTGAGCGTCAGAGCGAGTGAAACCGCGAACAGGACCCCGAGGAGGATTTTCTCCCAGTCGGCGAATGTCATTGTTGTAGTCCTCTGTGACGGGCTCGTATACGCCGATCGGCCATGGTGACGGACAGTAGCCAGGGGGTCGGATGTCGGCAAACGGCAGGAAATGCGGGCCGCTACCAGGGATCGAGTCGGGTGGAATAAACGCCTGCCGGCAGTCGTCTCTTTTATGAAATGCCAGGGGGGCGTCACGTCCACAGCCTGGCCCGATTCCCGGGAGCCCCCCTTCCGGGGATCACAAGCGGTTTCTGTTTGACCCGGCAGAAGCCGCATCTGGCGGCCCGCCCATATGTGGCGGGCCGCCAATCTTTTTGGCCCCCCCGCGACCCGCCGGGTATCGTTCCCGGAACCCGAGAAAACGGAGGGGCACAATTGTACGGCGACGCGCTGGTATTCGACGGCCACGTCGACACACCGCTCCGGATCGCGGACGACGGGATCGATTTCGGCGTGCGACAGTCGTCGAATCACATCGATCTGCCACGTATGGTCGACGGCGGGTTGGACGCGGTCTTTATGGCCGCCTGGGTCGACCCCGCGGTCGGACCCGATCGCGCCTTCGTGCGGGCCCGAGACCTGCTCTCGCTGGTCCAGGAGACGGCGGCCGCACACCCCGACCGCCTGGTCTTCGCCACCACCGCCGCTGAGGTCGCCTCCGCTTCTACTGAGGGGCGGATCGCCCTCTTGGCCGGCGTCGAGAACGGTGACGCACTCGAAGAACGCATCTCCAACGTGGAGCGTCTGTACCATCACGGTGCCCGCTACCTAACGCTGACTTGGATGCACACCAATGCCTTGGGCGATGCCGCCGGTGGTGCGCGTGTTCATGGCGGATTGTCGCCGTTCGGGCGCGATGTCGTCGACGCGATGAACGACATCGGGATGCTCGTCGACGTGTCTCACGCCGCGCCGAGTACCTTCTGGGACGTGCTCCAGCGGTCAAAGGATCCGATCGTGGTGAGCCACTCGGCCACCGAGATGCATGGGTCCCATCCGCGCAATGTCTCCGACGATCAACTACGAGCGATAGCCGACAATGGTGGCCTGGTCGGGATCAACTTCTTTTCCGATTACCTGACGCCTGGTGCTGAGGATGCTCCAGACTGGACGGTGATCGTCGACCATCTGGAGCGGATCGTCGAGGTCGCTGGGGTCGAACACGCAGCGTTGGGCTCGGACATGGATGGCGTCCCGAGATTGCCGACCGGGTTCAGCGGGGTCGAGGATCTCCCGCTGATCGGCGCCGAACTCGAGCGTCGGGGCCAGACCGGCGAGAATCTCCGAAAGATCCTCGGCCGCAACTGGTTGCGCGTGCTTGACAGGGTCGTCAATGAGTGAGAGGGGACCGACGTTTTCGCCGTGGTGTAGATTGTAGATGGCCGTGCTACGCCTCCCGCGTCTGAAACTGGATTCGCGCATGATCAAACAAATCAAGTGGCGCCCACCCACGTGGGTGCTAATCGCATTCCCGATCCTCATTATTGGCGCCATCAGCATCGGGGCGTACTCGGTCATGCTCGAGCGCCGCGTGACCTCGAAGTGGGAGGGTCGCAAGTGGAATGTGCCGTCCAAGGTGTTCTCCGACGCCTTCTTGCTGTTCCCGGGCAAGCGACTGAGCGACGAAGATTTCGAGACGCGCCTCAAGCGGCTGGGATATCTCGAGCAGGCGGGCGAGATCGATGAGCCAGGCGAATACGCGCAAAACGACGGCGAGTGGCTCGTCTATCTCCACGCCTTTGACTACCCAGACGGCACCAATCCGGCCTACCCGATTCGCATTCAGACTCGGGGCCGGGTCGTGCGAGCGATAACCAACGCACGCACCGGTGAGGAACTGACCAGCGCCGCGCTCCAGCCCGAGGTCATCGGCGTAATCTTCGATCAACATATGGAGGACCGAACCCCGATCGACCTGGAAGAGGTTCCGGCTTACGTCATCCAGGCGATACTGGCGGTCGAGGATGCACGGTTTCATAGCCACCCTGGCCTCGATCCGATACGCATGGCCGGTGCCTCGCTGGTAAACCTCCGCGCTCGACGCACCGTGCAGGGTGGATCGACGATCACACAACAGCTCGTCAAGAACTACTACCTGACCTCCGCCCGTACCTACCGCCGCAAGCTGATGGAGGCAGTAATGGCGATGATCCTCGAGGCCAAGTACCCAAAGCGCGAGATTCTCGAGGCATACCTCAACGAGATCTATCTCGGTCAACGCGGGGCCGCATCGATCATGGGGATCGAGCAGGCGGCGCGATACTACTTTGGCAAGTCGGTTCGAGAGATCGACCTCCCGCAAGCCGCTACGTTGGCTGGGCTGATTCGCGATCCCGGCAGGTACAACCCCCATCGACACCCTGAGCAGGCCCAGGATCGACGCGACCTGGTGCTCAAGCTGATGCACGATCAGAACCGGTTGACCGACGATCAGCTCGCGCGTGCCAGGGCCGAGCCGCTGAACATTCGCGGTGAGGATAGGCGCTTCAACGACGCTCCACATTTCGTCGACTTCGTGCTCAGCGAGCTCGCCGATCGGTATCCGCGGCAGCTGCTCCAGAGCGAGGGACTGAGGATCTTCACGACTCTCGACATGGGGTCCCAGATCGCCGCCGAGCGTGCGTTGGTGGAGGGTCTCGACCGACTCGAAGAGGATTACCCACGCCTCAAGAATCGCGCCGGCGAGCTCGAGGGCGCGCTGGTCGTCGTCGATCCGCGCACTGGTTTTGTGCGGGCGATGGTCGGTGGGCGCGACTATCAGACGTCGCAATTCAACCGTGCCGAGCAAGCGCGGCGGCAACCCGGCTCGACGTTCAAGCCGTTCGTCTACTTAACCGCGTTCCTCGAGCCCGATCGCTGGAGCCCGGCCACGACGATCGATGACACTCCGTTCGAGGTCGTTTCCGGCGGCGAGGTGTGGTCGCCGAGCAACTACGACAACACGTCTCACGGCCCTGTCTCGCTGCGCGCGGCGCTCACCAACTCTATGAACATCGCGACCAGCCGATTGGCACTCGACGTGGGGCTGAACCGCGTAACGCGAACCGCCCGGGACGCCGGGATCGAAAGCCGGTTGCAGGCGGTTCCGTCGATCGCACTAGGTGCTTTTGAGGTGACGCCGTTGGAGCTGGCATCCGCGTACTCGACGCTCGCCAACGGTGGCATTCGAACCGAGCCGCTCTCGATCTTGGCGGCCATCGACGAGCGAGGTCGCGTCTTACAGCACCGCGAGGTCAGCATGGACCGCGTGGTACCGGCCGACGCTGTGTACCTCGTCAACGACATGCTGAAGGACGTTTTCGATTCAGGAACCGCCCAGCGTGCTCGCGCGCTCGGCTACTCGGGTCGGGCGGCGGGCAAGACCGGGACGACGAACTCCACTCGTGACGCCTGGTTCGTGGGATACACGCCCGAGATGGTAGCGCTGGTTTGGGTCGGCTACGACGACAACCAACCGATCGGTCTGTACGGCGGCCGAGCGGCGCTGCCGATCTGGGTCGACTTCATGAAGCGATCGGGGGTCGGCGATCGGAGCCCGGCGTTTCCCGCTCCCAAGAACATCGTGATCGTCGAGGTAGACCCCGAGACCGGGGAGCTCGCCACCGCCGGCTGCCCGGCAACGCGGTTCGAGGTGTTCGTCGAGGGTGCCGAACCTCAGTACCGATGTCACTTGCACGGAGACCAAGACGATGGGTGGTGGATCTTCTGAGCCCGCGCTCGCCATGGTGTCTCGGGTTTATGGCACTCACCATCGCCAGCTGCTCTCATCGTGGAGGAGATCGGACGGCGACTCCCAACACCGAGCCGCCATCCGCCCGCGCCGAGGCCCCGCCGTCGACCATCGAAACCGAACCACGAGAGATCTCGACTGACCGCGCCAACGCCGTTGACCCCGGCGCCGGGACGATGGCCCGCGAAGCCAGCCAACGTGTCGTGGAGGAGGGCAAAGGGTTCCTTATCGCCGGGCGTCCGCGCGATGCGGCCAGTCGGTTCGAACGCGCCACTCGCATCGATCCGACCAATGGCTTCGCGTACTATTACCTCGGCCGCGCCCGCGCCGAAGCGGGCGATCACCGTAGCGCAGTTGGGGTGTTGGAGAAAGCCGAGTCGCTGCTCGGACCCTACCCGGAGTGGCGCGAGCGAGCCATCTCCCTCGCCGCGTCGCTGCGCAGCGGATAACTGCGGGGCTGAATGATCGACTGGAACCGGGCCCGGGAACGAATGGTACGACGGCAGGTCGCCGCGCGCGGCGTCCACGATCCGGCCACGCTGGGCGCGATGTGGGTCGTCCCGCGTCATGAGTTCGTCTTGCCCGAGTACCTCGACCTCGCCTACGAGGATCGTCCTCTACCGATCGGGTTCGATCAGACGATCAGCCAACCCTATATCGTGGCCTATATGACTCAGTCGGCGGAGCTGGGCCCCGACGATCGCGTGCTCGAGGTCGGAGCAGGGTCAGGGTATCAGAGCGCGGTCTTGGGCGAGATCGCGGCCGATGTGTACTCGATCGAGATCGTCCCCCAGCTGGCGGTTCGCGCCGGTCTCACGCTGCGCCGGCTCAGGTACCGCAACGTGCACGTGATCACCGGTGACGGCCATGCGGGATGGGAGCGCGCCGCCCCCTTTGACGCGATCGTCGTCGCGGCCGCTCCGGCATCGATACCCGAAGCGCTGGTCGAGCAGCTGGCCGATGGCGGCCGCCTGGTGGCGCCGGTCGGAACCGGCGCCGACCAGACGATCTTCCGGCTTCGGCGGACGTCTGAGGGCGTCGTATCGGAGGAGCTGATCTCGGTTCGTTTCGTGCCCATGACGGGCGACCATTGATCGAGCCGGGGCGGCGTTGGCTCGGCGTAGCGGTCGCCACCGCCGTCGCCGCGATCGTTTTCGCGCTCTTCATGGGCCGATCGGACCCCCGTGTCCTGCCGATCGAGCAGGGCACCCAGTTCACATCCGATTTTGGGGAGACTTCGAGCCTCTACAGCGGAGTCAAGTACGCATTCTGGGCGACGGCAACTGTTCTGCGTTGGGGGACGCTAGTCGGCCTTATGGTATTGGGTGGTGGGCGCATTCTGACTGCCCTCGCGGCACGAGTTTCCAGTCGATTGTCGGTGACAGCGCTTATTGTGATGGCGGTCCTGCTCGCGGTGCTGGCGCTGGTCACGCTGCCGCTGTCGTACGCCAGTGGCTATCGGATTGAGCACGCCTTTGGTCTTTCGACTCAGACGCGCTCAGCGTGGCTACTCGACTACGTCAGGGTGCGCGGTTTCTGGATCCTCGTTTATAGTGCCGCAGCGGCTGGCTTCTTGACAACGATCAGACGCTGGCCACGAAGAGGCTGGTTGGTTGCCGCGGGCGCCGGCATGCTGATCGCCGTGTTCGGGACGATTGCGGCGCCTCGCATCATTGACCCTCTCTTTCACGACTTCACACCTCTCGCCGATCAGGAGCTCGAACGCGAGATCGTCGCCGTTGGAGAGAACGCCGGGATCGATATTCAACGTGTAAGAGTGATGGATGCGAGCCGACGCACCCGCCGCATGAACGCTTACGTGACCGGAATCGGCGCGACTCGGCAAGTCGTCCTCTACGACAATTTGGTGGCCAATGCGCCGCGTGAGGAGTTGTTGCTGGTCGTCGCCCACGAGATCGGTCACCAGCGAGCCCGCCATGTGACGCGCGGTTTGATGGCGACGTTACCGGGCATCGTTCTCGGGGTTTGGGCGTTGACGGTGCTGGCGGGATGGCGGGCTCGACGGGACCCCACGCTGGACGGGCCCGCCGACCCGGCCGGGCTGCCGCTGCTCTGGCTCGCCGTCTCGGTGGCGCTGTTTCTCTCGAGTCCCGTGTCGGCGACGATTTCGCGCCGGATGGAAGCCGAAGCCGACTGGATCTCACTCGAGCTGACCCGCGATCCGGACACGTTCGTGGCTGCCGAGCGACGGCTCGCCGAGACCAATCTGTCGTGGATCACTCCACCGGAATGGATCGTTCGATGGTTCTACAGCCACCCACCGGTGCTCAATCGGATCGGGATGGCCGAGTACTGGCGCGCCGTTCACGGAGATCACGCCCAGTCATCTCCGTCGGCTGACTAATCTCCTGCAACGCCAGTAGCGTGGGCATCGCATCGCACAGCGCGCCGCCATCCCGCAGTCGACCGCGAAACTCTTTTGAGACGAGCAAGCACGGCACGAGGTTGGTGGTGTGTGCTGTGTGGGGCGTGCCGTCTTCCTGAACCATCGTCTCGGCGTTGCCGTGATCAGCCAAAATGATCAGCGCGCCATCGGGCTCGATGTCGAGAAACGTGTCAACGACCTTCCCCAAACATCCGTCGATCGTCTCCACGGCACGGATCGCGGCCGCGAGATCCCCGGTGTGTCCGACCATGTCCGGATTGGCAAAGTTGCAGACAAATACATCGAACCGCTGCGATCGAATCGCGTCCAGCAAACGGTCGCGAACTTCCGGCGCCGACATCTCGGGCTGTAAATCGTAGGTCGCCACCTTGGGCGAGGGCACGAGGACGCGCTCCTCCCTTGCGTACGGTTCTTCTCGACCACCGTTGAAAAAGTATGTTACGTGGGCATACTTCTCGGTTTCGGAGATTCGCAAGTTCGAGCAGCCTTCCGTCTCCCACACTTCGCCGGCGACGTGATCCAGCGTCCGTGTCGGAAAGGCCATCGGCAGATCAAACGTCTCGTCGTACGCGGCCATCGTACCGAAATACAACGACTCGATGGACGAACGCTCAAAGGCGGCGAAATCTGAGTCGGTGAAAGCTCGCGTGAGCTGGCGTGCGCGATCGGCCCGGAAGTTGAAAAACAGGATCGCGTCACCCGCCCGTACACGCGGGGTGTTCTTGACGATGATCGGCTTGATGAACTCGTCCGTCACATGATTGTCGTAGCTCTTCTTGATCGCCCTGAGAGGGTTGCGAGTCGAGCTGCCGGACTGTCCACTGGTCAGCGCCTCGTAGGCGATGCGGGTGCGATCCCATCGACGGTCACGATCCATGGCGTAGTAGCGTCCGATGATCGTCGCCAGCTCACCGGTTTCCTTCTTACGCATGACATCTCGAAGAGCTTCGAGAAACCCCAAGCCCGATGTTGGCGAAGTGTCCCGTCCGTCGGTAAAGGCGTGGACCACGACGCGAGTGAGCTCCTTGCGGCGAGCCAACTCGAGCAGCGCCACTAGGTGTCGCTGGTGACTATGGACGCCGCCATCCGAAACGAGCCCCAACAGGTGCAATACGCCACCCGTCCGGGTCACATGCTCGATCGCCGCAACGAGCGGCTCGAGGTCGAAGAACGCGCTCGACTCGATCGCTTCGTCGATCCGCAGAATGTCCTGCTGGATGACGCGACCGCCGCCGAGGTTGAGGTGCCCGACTTCGGAGTTCCCCATCTGGCCCTCACCCAACCCCACCGCTCGGCCTGACGCCGTCAACGCGGTGTGAGGATACTTCTCCCACAGCGTATCGAATACTGGCGTTCGGGCGAGTGCGACGGCGTTGCCGTCCCGCGCGTCGCGGAGCCCCCACCCGTCGAGGATGATCAGTCCGACCCGGCGCACCGCGAAACCTCCTCCTGGATGTCAGCCAACACCGCATCTGCTTTTTCTCGCAGGAGCTCGATCGACCCGTCGTTGACGATCACGTAGTCGCTGCGATCCACCTTCTCGATGTCTGGCATTTGCGCCGCCATCAACTCTTCGATCCGCTCGGGGCTCAAGCCCCGCTGCCTAGCGAGCCGTTCGGCGCGCAACTCGCGCGAAGCCGTGACCAGTACGATCCGGTCCAGGTCCTCGGGTATGCCAAACTCAAAAATGAGCGCGGCGTCAACAACCACCGTGTCATGACCCTTGAGTCGAGCCGCGTCGATCTTTCGCCCGAGCCGCTCGAGGAGCGGTGGATGGACGATGGTGTTGAGTCGCGCCGTGTCGTGGGGCGAGCGAAACGCGCGCTCGCCTAGCGCGACCCGGTCGATCGATCCGGCCGCATCGAGGATCCCGGTTCCGAAGGCATCGATCAACGCCGCCCGCGCTTCGCTGTCATCAGTCAAAACTGCGTGTCCCAAGTGGTCGGCGTCGATCACGACAACGCCTGCGTCTCGCCACCGGTCAGCTACGACCGTCTTTCCGCCAGCGATGTTCCCGGTCAGCCCGACGGTGATCACTTGGCGTCGTACCAAGTCGCGCCGGCGCCGGTCTCGACGACGACCGGCACGTCGAGATCGATGGCACCTTCCATCTCCTCACGAACCAGTGACTCCAAGGCGTCGCTCGCGTTTTGTTCGACCTCGAATACCAGCTCGTCGTGGACTGTCAACAGCATGCGGGCCGGTAACGCCTCGCGGTTCAGTCGTTGATGAATCCGGATCATAGCGATCTTGAGCACATCTGCCGCCGTGCCCTGAATCGGGCTGTTGATTGCTACCCGCTCGGCAAACGATCGGATGTTGAAGTTCTTGCTCTGAATCTCTGGCAGATATCGGCGTCGTCCGAACAAAGTAGTAACGAACCCCTGCTCTCTGGCGCGTGCGATCGTTTCCCCCTGAAAGACTTTGACATCAGGGAAACGAGCGAAATATCCGTCGATGAAGGCCTTCGCTTCGCTGCGCGGGATCCCAAGCCGTCGGGCGAGGCCAAACGCCCCCATACCGTATACGACACCGAAGTTGACTTCTTTGGCCCGGTTCCTGAGATCGGAGTCCACGTCTTCTGGGTCGAGACCAAACACCAGCGCCGACGTCTCGCGGTGGATGTCCCGTCCGCTCCGAAAAGCCGCCAATAGGTTCGCGTCCTGAGACAAGTGGGCCAGAATGCGGAGCTCGATCTGCGAGTAGTCGCTGACAAACAGCACCCAACCGTCCTCCGAGGGGATAAAGCCGCGCCGGATCTCCCTTCCGAGCGGCGTGCGTACGGGAATGTTCTGCAGATTCGGATCGCTGGAGGAGAGCCGACCACTCGAGGTCGCAGTTTGGTTCCAACTCGTATGCAGCCGCCCAGTCGCAGGGTGGATGGCGGCCGGCAACGCATCGACATACGTCGATTTGAGCTTGGCCAGCTCTCGGTACTCTATGAGCCGGCGCGGCAGGTCGTGATCAGCGGCCAGCGTTTCCAATACCTCGGCATCGGTCGAGTATCCGGTCTTGGTGCGCTTTACTACCGATAGCTCGAGCTTTTCGAACAGTATCGAGCTGAGCTGGCGTGGTGAGTTCAGATTGAACTCTTCCCCCGCCAAGATGTAGCACTCGCGCTCTATCGACTCGAGCTCCGCCGACATACGTTCGCTCATTGCAACGAAAAAGTCGGTGTCCAGCGCCACCCCTTGACGTTCGATATCGGCGAGCACCCGAATAAGCGGAAGCTCAACGGTAACGAACAGTTCCTCTAGACCCTTTTCCTCCAGCTCAGGCAGCAATCGCTCGGCTAGCCGCAGCGTCACATCGGCGTCTTCGCACGCGTAGTCAGCCACCGCTTCGACGTCGACGTCGAGGAGCGGAAGACGATCCTTACGCCCATCGGGCCGGGTCACATCGTCGTAGGCAATCATCTTGTGACCGAGCAGCTCGAGCGCCAACACATCGAGGCTGTAGGAGCGACGGGCGGGATCGAGAAGATAGGCGGCGAGCTTCGTATCCGCGCGAACACCGTCTAGGCCGATCCCATGGCGGTCCAAGACCAGCATATCGTACTTGAGGTTGTGCCCAATCTTGGTCCGCACCGGATCTTCCAGCAGCGGCCCGAGTGCTGCCACGGCTTGAGCTAGCGACACGCTCCGATCACTCGTGTGACCGATCGACACATAACGTGCTCGGCCCGACGCGATCCCAAACGCCAGCCCCACGATCTCCGCCGCCAGCGGATCGAGGCTGGTGGTTTCGACATCGATCGTCCATTGTTCCGCCGCCGACAATTCGGCAACGAGATCGTCCAGCGCGGCGGGTGCATCCATGATCTCGTAGCGGGCCTCGGCCAGAACCTGGGAATCACGACCCCCGAACCGTTGGAGCAACGGCTGAAACTCGAGTTCGGCGAACAGCTCGCTTGCTTTGGCGCTATCGGGCTCCTCCAATCGCAGAGCGTCAAGATCCAGATCGACCTTTCTATCGGTGCGGATTGTAACCAGGTCCTTCGACATGAGCGCGGCTTCCCTGTGTTCGGTCAACCGCTCCCTCAGCTTCGGCGTTCCGGCCCGATCGAGATTGGCGTAGATGCTCTCCACGCTTCCCCATTCGGTGACGAGCTTGCGAGCGGTCTTGATGCCCACACCCGGAACCCCAGGGATGTTGTCGGACGAATCCCCCATGAGCCCGAGAACGTCAGTCACCTGATCCGGTCCGACTCCAAATTTCTCAGCCGCGTTGGTGAGATCGACAACCTCTTCGTCGACCGCTGCGACTCCGCCTCGACCGGGGTTCAGAAGCTTCACGTGGTCATCGACGAGCTGATAGAAGTCCTTGTCGCCCGAAACGATGAACACGTCGAGATCGCGCTTCGCTCCCTGTCGCGCCAGCGTGCCGATCACGTCGTCCGCCTCCTCGTGGGCGATCTCTAGAACTGGAACCCGAAACGCCTTGAAGAGCTGGTCGATCCTCGGAAGCTGAGCCCGAAGTTCGTCGGGCATTTTCTCGCGCGTCGCCTTGTAGTCGGGAAACTGCTGATGGCGGAAGGTCGGCTCATGGGAATCAAGGACCACACCCAGGAAGTCGGGATGGTGCTCGTCGAGCAGCTTGACCAAGAAGTTCGCCATCCCAAAGGTCGCACCCGTCTCCTCACCGCTCGATGCGCGAAGCGGGTTCCGCGCGAATGCAAAGTACGAGCGATAAATGAGCGCGTAACCGTCGATCAGGTAGAGCGTTGGGCGACCCATGCGGCTACTCAATCTGGCTTCGGCGCTCGACAAGAACCACGTCCCGCCAAACGCCGTTGAGCCGGCCGATCCGCTCGCGCTGACCGACGACACGAAAACCGCATGCCTGGTGGAGCTTGAGGCTGGTCACGTTCTCCGGAAAGACGGAGCCCTGGAGAGTCCAGATCCCGTTCGCTTCCGATCCGTGAATGAGAGCTTCCAGGAGCGCCCGGCCCACCCCGGCGTTCTGAGCGGCAGGCGCGACGTACACGCTGACCTCGGCCACCCCGGTGTAGGCAGGCCGCCGCGAGATCGGGGTCAGCGCCGCCCACCCGATCACATCGTCTCTGCTCCGCGCTATGAACCGGCAGCAGACGAGGTGCGCCGCGTCCCATTCATCCCATGACGGGACTTCGGTCTCGAAGGTGGCGTTCTCCGTCGCGATCCCGTGACGATAGATCTCGGCCACCGCCCGCCAATCGGCCGGCTGCAGGTCGTCGATCTGAACGTCACCGACGATCATCGAGTGGACCCACCGCTGACCTCGACGAGCGAATCCCGCGTGGTCAAAACAAACGCGTCACGCGTGATCGTCGACAACGGCTGTCCGCTCCCGCCGGTGGGCGCCCGTGCGCCACCGATCGACCTCGCTGTCGCCGGCGATCTGCTCCAGTGTGCCGGCCGCGATCCAACCGTTGCCTACGGCATGTCGGGCGGCGGCAAGCGTGTCGTCGGCCAGGACCAGCGAGCTACCCGCCGACTCTACTTCGTCGGCGAGCTCGCGGATCACGACTGCGCGAAGTGGGTCACGCTTGAGGTTTCGGATGTACACCGACAGGACTCGATCCGGAAACTCGTGAATGAGGTCGCGATACGTTTCCGGATCCTGCTGGCCGCTGTCGCCGATCAGGATGAATGGCATTGACGGAAACATTTGGAAGATGCGGCGAATCGCTTGGAGCTTGTGCTTACGATGACGATCGCGCCGCAGCTCCTGCCGCAAGGAGCCCCAATCGCGCAGCTCGAGGGGCCCGATCGGGATCTCACGCAACTCGAGAAAGTGGAGCAATACGTCGTACAAATTCCACGGACTGCTGGACACGTAGAACACCGGTCGCAACGCGTCCCCCGTCACGCCTCGTTGAAGAGCTCGGAAGAACGGCGCCACGCCTGGGAACGGCAACCGCGTATGGGCATTGCCGAACAGTACACGCGCCGCCATCAGAGCCGTTCGCGCGACATCTGATCTCACGATCGTATCATCGACATCGCTGATGATGCCGAAATCGGCGTGTGTTCTTGGTACCATGACGAGCGTTTGTTCCACCACCGGTGTCGCGGCGCTCGGGTGACGCAATGTCAGCTCGGCGGATTGCCACAACTGATCTTCAGGTACTGGGTCATGGACGGAGAGAAACGTACGGAAATGCCCTTCATCGTCAGCCACCACCTCCGTGGCAGAGCGACGAAACCGTACCTCGACCTCGGCGTGCGGGACCTCGGCGCTAGCGAGCCGGCGCCAAGTGTTCCGCATGTTGGTCCACCGCGAGTCTTCAGGGGTCGAAGGGCTAATGCCGCGATCCCGGAGCACGCGACCGCGCACGAACACCCGGTCAGTGGTCCCGTAACTCCGATAGGCGTCGATGAGAAGCTGGTTTCTTTGACTGCGCTTGATCGGCGGCCTACCGGATACCCACCAGACCTCCGACCGACTCGATAAGCTTGGCCGAGTCGAACCCTAGCCCGTCGCGAAACACCAGCGTCACGTTCCGAATCTCGGCCGGTCGGCTCACCGGGTCGCCATCGATAACTACCAACTCGGCCAGTTTGCCGGGTTCGACAGAACCGTACTCCTCGTACTGTCCCAAGACCTTGGCCCCGTTGGCGGTCATGATCTGGATCGCTTGCACCGGCGAAAAGCCCGTCTCCAGCAGTAGCTCGTAGTTTCTCTGATCCCCAAAACCGGGGAGTGCCCCACCAAACCCAGTCGGGTCGACCCCGGCGGCGAGCAGGCCACCCGCATCAAAAAAGGCTTTCTCGAAAAGCTGAGCGCGGCGAAAGAGATCCGGCCAGATCGACTCAGCCGCGTTCGCTGCTATTTCCTCGCGCGATCGCAGGTAATCTTCCCTCGACTCGGGCGCCATCGCGTCGAGCGCGCGATCTTCGAGTGGCGGCCGTCCCGGCAATAGCGTCTCATAGATCGCTTGTGTCGAAGTGAGCGCAACGCCGTGGTCGATCATGTCGCGTATCGTCGCCTGGACCTCATCGCCCGCGAGATCGATGGTCAGCAGGTGATCTCTGAAACCACCCGGGCATACGTCGGCCGGCTTATCCGGCACGTAGTCGGTGTTTGTAAAGAATCCGTGCTCCAGATTGTCAATTCCCAGGGCCACCGCCTCCCTGAACGATACCGAGCACAGGTGACCGGTCACTTTGAGACCGTGTTTATGAGCTTGATCGATAACAGCCGCCAGCTCATCGCTACTGATTTGAGCGTACGCCTTGAACCACGTGGCGCCTTCATGAACCCAGTAGTCGACCACGCGTCGCGCATCGTCAGGGCCGGAGAGTTGAGTCATGTAGCTGACCCCCGAACCACCGGTCAAGTATGGGCCGGTAACGTGAATTCGTGGACCCGGCACTTGGCGACGATCAATCGCAGATTTCAGGCTGAGCTCACTGTACGGGTGGTAGCTCCCCGTCGTGCGGATCGTGGTAACGCCCCCGGCCAAGTAGAGCCGGGGCGCGCTCTCGGTCAACTGTACCCGCCGTCCAGACGTGGTATAGAAGGTGTGGTTGTGCATCCCCACGATACCCGGGATGACCGTATGGCCGGTCAAATTGAGAACCTCGGCGCCGTCCGGTATGGTGACCTTGTCGGTTAGCCCGACCGACGCGATCCGACCGTCAACAATCACGATGGTCTGATCATCGACCGGATCGGCCCCGGTCCCATCGACCAGTTTCACGTGCGTCAGCGCCACCACTGGGGTACCGACCCGGACGAAGGCTTGGACCTCCTCCGGCAACGACGTTTGGCCTGAAACAAAAGCGGCGTTGATGCCAACCGCGAGAAGTGAGACCACCAGGGTTGCTGTTCTTGGCATTGTCGCCCTCCTCATTCGACCGTGAACGTGGTCTTCATGCCCGTCTCCAAGTGTTCCGCGATATGACAGTGAACCATCCATACGCCGGGGTTCGTCAGGTCGAGGAGCACCTCGGCCGTCCCCCCGGCGGGCAACAGCAGGGTGTCTTTCCACACCAGATTCTCGTTCCGCGCGCCGTTCTGCGAAAGGATCAGCATCCGCTGGCCATGGACATGGATCGGATGCTGCATCGCGTGGAGCGCGTCCCGGCTGTTGACGAGCCGCAGCTTGACGATGTCGCCACGCCCAAAGCGCCAATCGATCTCCATGTTCTCTTTCCCTGTCGTCGGATCGCGCAAAACCCAACGCACGCGTTTCGATGTCGTCGCCCAATTCATGCGCGGCATCGTACCACTCCACTCCACCGGATTGAAGTACGAACGCTCGAACCGAAGGAGTGTTCCCAGGGGAAACGGCAGACTATCGGCCTCAAGCGTGAGCACCAATTCGTGGTCAACCGGCCGGTCGAAGTACGGCCGGTACCGCTTGAGCTCGTCGATCACGTCGTGGGCACTGTGCAACTGAAGAAACGCCTCCGATTGATCGTCGTCGATCATCGATTCGGCGACATTCACCTGGCCGAGCGTGTCGATCTCCGCGAAGAAGCGACCCGCGACGTGATCGAGCGACTGGACCGCGTTGATCAGATAGCGAGGACCCGGCTCGCCAAACTGCACGTCAAGGATGTATCGCTCGGCGGGCGCGATAACGACGCTCGGGACCCACGTCTCGTGCTCGAATCGCCCAAGATCGGACCCGATCACTTTGATCGCCGCACCGTCAAACCCGAGGTTGAAGACACGCGTGTTTGAGACGTTGGTGATGAAGAATCGAACGACTTCATTTTGATCGACTGCGAGGGCGTAGTCGGGTTCGCCATTGATCAGAAACTGGTTGCCGAATCTTCCCATCAAGGCGTGGGTACCGGCTTCGTGACCAAACGGAACCATCCCCTCGTCGGCCACTAGCAAATCGTCGAGCACCAGGTACTCCTCCCGATCCGCAGGGATCATCGCATCGGCCATCACACGGATGTTCCCATACAGTCCGAGATCCTGGAGGATATCCTCGCGGTGGTGGGGGTGATACCAGAACAGACCGGGGTCGGGGAAGTGGATTTCATAGCGGAACGTTCCACCTGGCGGAACCGCATCCTGGGTTACGCCCGGCACACCATCATACGCGTTGTCCAAGCGAACACCGTGCCAGTGGACGGTGGTTGGCAAACCGAGCCGATTCTCAAACCCGATGACGATAGTCGCGTCGCGCGACACTGACACGAGCGGCCCGGGAATCTGGCCGTTGAACCCGTACATCGTGAATGTCCTGCCGCCGATCGAATGGCGAACAGGAGCGGCGATCAGGTGGAGCGAGTCGCCGTCGTCGAGCCGCATGACACTTGGCGGTTGAGCCGCTGGCAACAGGGCCGCGCTGGGCGGGGGGAGGAATGGGTTGGCGTCCGGTGCGAGCCACGATAAGCCTGCCAATCCCAGCACCGCCGAATGCATCGGAGGGTCGACCCATTCTCCGTCATCGGTTTCGGTAACACGTCCAGCAGTAGCGGTCGACAACAAAGTCGGCAGATCGTGCGGCTGAATCGCCATGCTGGGTGAGGATCCGCGAAGCACGATCTGACCGGCGGGTCGAGCGCCAGCGGAATCGGTCTCCGCGGTTATCAGAACAACGAACTTGTTGAACTCGACGGTGCCCAGCACGTGGCGACCGTTTTTCACATCCCCCAATCGAATCATGGGATCGAGCAACGGAGTCGTAACCCAAGCGACAAAAGTCGTTTCGGGCTCGAGTTCACTGTTCTTCGGCAGGCCGCCGATCGAAATATCGAGCTCGTACCTGGGCTGCCCGTCCACGGTCACCGAGACGCCAAACGGCGACTTCGACCGACCCAACCGGACCGAGGCTGTCGCATCGACAAAGTCAGCCGTTGGCACCAAGTCGAAGCAGTAGAGATCGGCGCTCGGACCGGCCGCGGACGTGATGTCGCAGACTGTCGCCCGTTCGGGTCCACCCACGGCGGCGACAAGGCCGACCGTGGCGGTCAATGTGATCAGTGAGATGCTACGCACGGGCTACAACATATCGTAAGCGGGGAACCAGAAACACGAACGCCTCGCAATCGCGAGGCGTCGTGCTTTTGTCTCGGCGCGTCGGAGAAGCTTAAACCTTCAAAACGTTGGACGCCTGGGGCCCCTTCTTGCCGTCATTCACATCGAACTCCACTTCTTGACCCTCCGCCAAGGTCTTGAATCCCTCGGTTTGAATGGCGGTGAAGTGAACGAACACGTCGTCGCCTTTATCCTGTTCGATAAAGCCGTACCCCTTGGCGTCGTTGAACCACTTGACTTTGCCCTTCTGCATGGCGCTGGAACTCCTCCAG